>CAZHBO010000056.1:8376-9612 GCA_964530745.1 uncultured Thermoplasmatales archaeon
TTAACAATTCAAACTGGAATAACTTCAGCAATGTTGTTATATATGATCTAAATGGGGATTTTGCTGATTATGGAACATACCTAAAGAATTCAGACAACAATAGTTTTAATAACATTAGCATTTATAATCTGACTGCATCAAATGGAGATGCCTATGGGATTTATCTCTTCAACTCTGACAAAAATAATTTCTCCGGAAATATGAGTATCTTTAACCTAGATCCCATTGCGGATTTTGATGTCTACGGGATTTACTTAGATTCATCTGATAATAATAAGTTCTTGGACAATATTACCATCTCGAATCTGGAAGGGAACTACTACAGCTATGGTTTATATTTATACTCATCTAATAACAACGTATTTTTTGGAGATATCATTATTTCAAATGTTACTCTTCACGGTGGGGACATAGGGTATGGCATTTATTTATCTTTATCAGATAACAATACTTTTTTGGGCAGCATTGATATCCTAGATTTTGAGGTCGAGGCAGGGGATGGATATGGTGTCTATTTGTATTCATCATGCAATAATACCTTTTCAGGTAATATTGCCATCCCCGATTTCGACATCTATTATGACGCCTATGGCATTTACCTAGATAATTCCAGCGATAATAATTTTACGGGCTTGATTAATACCTCGAGTTGGGGTTATCCAACTGGTATGGACTTTGGCATATCTGGTATTTATCTAAATAATTCAAACAGGAATTCCTTTACTTCTGTTTGCATTTCTGATTTAGGTTGTTCATGGTACATAGTTTCAGGTATTTTCCTTAATCATTCTAGAAAAAATATATTCAATAATATTGATATTTCAGGCTTATCCGGTGGCATAAGAACTTATGGCATTTTCTTAAACATCTCCTATTATAATTGTTTTAACTATATCGATATTGATGATATTGATGGAAATTATGCATATGGGATAAAGATATCAAAATCCCATAATAATATTTTCAATTTTACAAATATTTCCACCATACAAGGGAGTAATGAAGCATATGGGATAAGTCTCTCGAGTGTTCCAACAGGCTCAGATAACAATATTTTCAATGAAGGGAGATTGTTAGACGTAGAGGCACCACTATGGTACAGCTTCTATTCCTGCAGATACTCAGATAATAACACCATCATAAACCACACATTATGTAGTTATCCAACATGCATATCCTTTACCTATGGAAATGGAATTGCCATAAAAGGCGTGGATGATACTCCAGAGCCTCCAA
>CAZHBO010000057.1:0-9321 GCA_964530745.1 uncultured Thermoplasmatales archaeon
ATTTTCATTCTTTTAATTCTCCTTTTGTTCCATAGTGGATGTTTTAAGAAAGAAATGCTTGTTGCAAATTTTTCCTATGTTCCAGAGAATCCAACAACCAATGACATCATCCATTTCATTGACAAATCCATCTGCAAAAATGGAAGCATTGTTAGCTGGAGATGGGATTTTGATCTCAGCGATGAATACACCTCAGCAACATCAACTCTCCAAAACCCTTCTTTCAGATATGCATATGGATATGGAAAAACATTCATTGTCACCCTTACCATCGAGGACAGCAATGGAAGGACTGCAACTTGTTCCAAAAAAATATACATCGTTCATCAATCCCATTTGCCCGGCAAGAATGACATTTTGCTGGAAGTGCTGAGCCATGAAAGAAAAGAAAAAAATATTGATGGAAGTGCTCCACCTCAAGAAAACTTCGTATGTGTTTGGGTAAAGATAAAGATGGCAAATAATTGGGACAGAGATTTGTTGCGCCCTCAAAGCGGTTGGGCTGGCACAACAGGATGGAAGGGAAATTTTTATTTATATACAGATGGCTTCCATAAGTGGGGGCACAGCGGAATCTTGCCAGAGGGAGAGCCAGAAAAAATATCCCCTGGCGAAAATGCTACCTGGATTGTTACCTTTTGGATTCCTTCATCGGCAAAGGAATATATGATAGAATATACTTACCTCTATGATGTGTCCATGGAAACTCCTCCAAAGGAATTGGATTTTGTTGCCCCTTTGTAAAATTATTTAAAAAGGAAAGGAATACATATTTATGAAATTCAAAATAATTTCCATATTCCTCTTTTTAATGATGCTTCCGCAAGGAATGAGCATTGGAAGCTATAATGGGCATATACTTTATGTTGGGGGATCTGGAGAGGGGAATTATACAAGCATACAGGATGCAATAAATGATGCAAATGATGGAGACACAATTTTTGTTTATAGCGGTACATATCATGAAAAAATAAATACATATAGTAAAAAAATATGCCTCATTGGCGAGAATGAGAAAACCACAATTATAGATGGTGATGGAGATGACTGCAACATTTTGGAGGCAGCATCCTATAACTTGGAGATACACAATTTTACTATAACAAATGGTGGAACTCCTGGAGCGGGCATTCACATATATAAAAAGCATTATGTGACCATTACCCATTGCACTTTCTCAAACCTTTGTCATGGTATATTAATGGATTGCGCAGGAGATTGCACAATTTCCAAATGCATTTTTGAAAACAATGAATTAGGAATTGCTGTAAGCTGTGGATGTTGCCGTGCAAATAATAGAGTCTTCCATAATAATTTCATTAACAACACCAATCA
Source organism: uncultured Thermoplasmatales archaeon (assembly GCA_964530745.1). Taxonomy (GTDB): domain Archaea; phylum Thermoplasmatota; class E2; order UBA202; family DSCA01; genus CAZHBO01. The sequence goes on from CAZHBO010000057.1 coordinate 1,336, forward strand.
GGCATTTGCAGATATTGAAAGCATATGGGATGACGGAAGCCTTGGAAATTATTGGAGCGATTACAATGGCAAGGATGAAAATAATGATGGAATCGGTGATACACCATATCCCATACCAGGGGGGAACAATTTTGATAGATATCCTTCAATGCATTTAATAGATACCTCTTTTCCTTCAGTAGAAATTACATATCCAAAAGGAGGTGAAAAAATACAGAACAATGTAACCATCAAATGGAATGCTTATGATGATATGGATGATTTAAGCATAAAAATTTTTTATGGAAAAGGAGGTGAATGGCATGTTATTGCGGAGAATGAAAAAAATGATGGAGAATATTTATGGAACATAGGAGAAAAAATTTATGGGGAAGGTTTTTCAATAAAAGTTTCTGCTAGTGATGCTAACGGAAACACTGCTTCCTGCATATCTGGCAAGTTCACCATACTGCCTTACCTATCAATCAAAATTTTGAAGCCAGAAAATTATGTTTACATTTTAGGTAGAGAAATCATGCCATCTTCAATGCCCATTGTATTTGGTGACATAACAATGGAAGCAAATGTTAAAAGCGCTCTTGAAATCCAAAAAGTTATATTTTCTCTTTCAAATAAAAATAAGAACTATACAACTACAATTGACCATCCTTCCTCCAACGTTTCTTGGTTTTTCAACAAATTTGCCCTGGGAGACTGCATACTTTCCATAAAAGCATTTGATTCCTCCCATTTCATTGTCAAGGATAAGAAAATACAGATATTTAATCTTTAATTTTTTCCAAAATTTTTTTCATTACAACATCGGGAGAAATATTTGTAGTGTCCACAACAACATCATATATGCTCAAATCGCCCAAATCAATCCCATAAAAATTTTTATATCTCTTTGCCTCACTTTCTTCCCTTTCCTCCATCTCCTTCCTTTTTTCCTCCAGGCTACCTCCTTCTCTTTCAACAATCCTCCTTACCCTCTCCTCCTTCTCGCAATCCAGCCATATTTTAAATGCAGGTATTTTATTCTTATATGCAATCCATCCTGCAAGTCTTCCTTCTAATATAACGTTCCCTTTCCTCAATATCTCTTCCTGTTGTTCATCCAGCTTTTTATCTATCTCAGGATTCTCCTCACAATATTTTTCAAATTCTAAAAGCTCCATTTCATTCTCTTCTGCCATTTTCCTAAAAATTTTACCTGCGTAAATATATTGCAAATTTAATTTTTTTTTCAATAAATTTGCTATGGTAGTTGTCCCACTTCCAGGCAAACCGCTTATGGTAATTCTATTTATTTGCATCCATACCACGCCATGAAATGGTTTTTAGAAGATGCTGAATGACTTGCGTTAAAGGAATGGAGAGAAGCATGTATAAGAGTATCCAATTTGGGAAAATTGCATATTTTCCAAAAAAGCTTACATGGGTTGCCCATGGGACATCGAAGAAATAATGGGAAGTGCTAAGTAAAAAATCCCATATCCATGTAAATATTGGGATGAAAATTAACAAGGTTACCGGCGTCATTTTCATTTGCTTGGATGAAATCTCTCCCTGCTTTTTCATTAGCTCAGGTTGTATTTTTTGTAATTTTTTTATCATATATTTGTTATTGGAAAGCCTAGCCTTTCTATATTCCTTCTGAAATTTAGACAAAATTGCTTGGTTCCTTGCCATTTCCACCCAATCTGTAGTAAGATGGCGTATTAAGGCGGATATAACAATTACTATGGAGCCCGCAAGAAAAATTGTTAGCACTGGATAATGATGATTGAAGCCTAATAAGGGGGTAAAAACAAATCCAACAGCATTGCCTAAAGATGCTCTTAAGTTTGGATCAAATAAAACAAATATTGCAAACATAAGAACAAGGAAGAATAGCATTGAAGATTGCTGTTTTTGAGCCATATTATCCCAATGCCCTTGCTACTTCATGAGCGGCAATTTCAAGCATACCATCATTGTTTTTAACTATTTTAACTGTTGCGCCTGTTAAGGCAGCGTATGTCATGGCAGCAATTTTGTTCATTAACTGATGCTCCTTTATTTCCTCAATGCTCTCAACGTCCCTATCCCTTATATCTTTATCCTTTGTCCTTCTTTCAATAATTTCTTCCTCACTTGCTTCAACAAGTATAATCAGCCTAGGATTCAATTTTTTTAGAACCTCGTAAGGCAATCCTGGCAAATATCCTTCCTTTGTTTTTATTGTGCAATGGGTATCAACAATAACATCTCCCATCCTACTTATTTCCTCAGCAGCTTTTTTCTGTATCTCCCTTTGCTTTTCCGCTGGCAGCTTTCTTATTTCATCTCTAGCCTTTACACCCATTTTTTTTGCTATCTCAAACATTACTGTTCCATAAGTAACGAACTTCATGTCTTTTTCTTTTAATGCTTTTGTTATCACCGTTGTTTTGCCTGCTCCTGGTATGCCTGCTAGGATTACAACCATTACTCTACCCCCAAGAATTTTCTCAAAACAGGGTGCATTTCCATTGCCTGCTCCCTTGCTATTTGTTCGTACAAACGTATGACGATGCCCACTGTAAGCAATACACCTGTACCGGTTGTGGCTCCAACTGTCCCGATTAAACTTGCAGCAACTGCAAGAATGGCAACCAATGCAGAGCTTAAAATTGTCAAGGCAGGAATGTATCTGTATAAGACCTTCTTCAAAATACGCGGGTCTCTCCTGAATCCAGGAATCTGCATGCCCGAGCTTTGAATTTGCCTTGCCACAGCTTCTGGACCCATATTTGTCGTTTCTATCCAGAATTTGCCGAAGAATATGGCACCAATTATCATTACAGTCGTATATACTAGGATTCGTACCCCCATCTGCCATGGTGCATGACCGTATAAGGCTGCAGAATAGCGAGGATCAATTATGGGGAAAAGCCAGGAATACAATCCATTGGGAGCACTTAAATACCATGCTGCCCCTGCCGTAGCCCTTGTAGAACCAGGTGGAAAAACTCCGACCCACCATGCATGCCCGATGATAGGCAGATTACTAAGCCTTGTATAAAAAAGCAATGCGAACATGTTTACATTTGCCATCAAAGCAGACATTAATATCACGGGTATATTGGAAGCGTACATCAAGCGGAGAGGATACCTTCCTCTTGCTCCTCTAACCCTTCCATGCGCCAATGGCAGCTCAACACGGGATGATTCGGCATATACAACAAACAGAAAAATGAGGGTCGTTCCTAAAAATGCAACAATTGGGTTAGGAGGCGAGATGAAAATTCTTTCGAATCCACCTCCTACTAAATCGCCCAGAGACATTTTTGATGTTAAATATATGGTCTTTGGTATTGTTCCAGAAGGGGGATTGTCAATGCTCAATGGACCGCTCCCTTGTGGAAACCAGTTAAATGTTCCGGTCACAATTTTCTGGGAAACGCCTGCAGCAATGAATAGGGAAATTCCTGAGCCAATACCCCATTTTGAAATCAATTCATCCATCCAGAATACAATAAATCCACCCATGAAAAGCTGCGCTATGATAATCGTACGGGCTGCCGGAGTGCCAACAGCATTTATTAATGCATGACTGGGAGAAAGATAACCAAATACCTGTGGAAGCGCCTCAATCAGAATCATTACAACTACCAGTACTTTCTGAACGCCTTGATACAATGCCCTGTCATCTGGATCCTGCAAGTCAAGGTTAATAATTTTTGCTCCTACAAATAACTGCAAAATAATGGATGCTGTAACAATCGGTCCTATACCAAGGTGCATGATTGAGCCGCTTGCACCAGCAATAACTGCACGAAAGCCAGAAAAGATATCAATTTGCTCTGGGGCAAGACCAAATATTATGACTTGTGTCAGCAAGTAATACAATACAAGGCATGTAGCTGTCCACAAAATTTTTTGACGAAAATGGACATGCCCCTTTGGTTTTTTAATTGCTGGCCATCTCTCGACGATGGGTTTCAATGCATAGAGTTTGCTTTTCTCAGCCATCTTCCTCACTCTATTATTACTTCTCCTCCTGCAGATTTTATTTTTTCTATTGCCTTTTCTGTTGCAGATGGGGCAATCACTTTAACTTTTTTATCAATAAACCCTGCCCCCAATAACTTTTCATATCCCAATTCCTTTAAATTTATTTCCTTTCCCTCAAAATTTGCGATTTCTCCAACATTTATTACCTTCCCTTTTCTTTTTACTCCATGATGGACAAATCCTTTCTTACCATATCTATTTAAATGCTTATGCTTGCCAGCAAATCCTTTTCCTCCTTTTTCTCCTTTTCCCCTGCCCTTTTTCATACTCCCTCTTCCATGGGTTTTAGAGCCGCGATATTTTTTTGTTCTGTCTCTCATAGCATCCTCCTGATGAGTTCATTTATTTCCTTTCCCCTGTAACCAAGAGAGCCGCCCATTGAATATGGCTTCTTTATGCTTTTATAACCTTTTATGGGCGGATGTAGTCTTATTGGCAAATGTAAGACATCCTTTACTTTCCCTTCCAGAATTTTTTCTGCATTGCTTGCGTCCAATCCCTCCTTTTCCAGTATCATCTCTATTGTTTCCTTATCTATTTCTCCCCATGTTACATAATCCTTCACTTTCTGCAGCATTCCTTTAAAACTCTTTGTTTCTGGAATGATGGTGCAATTATTTATATGGTATAACCTGAGCATTTTAAGAGTATCTCTAATCTCTCCTTTTGCGTTGATTGTCCCTCTTATGCGTACAACAGCATACATTATTCAACCCCTCCAACAGCTCCTGACATGATATTCAATCTTTTTCGATGCTCTTCCGGAAGCTTTGTCTTTGCAATATTGAGCAATGCATCAAAAACAGCATATGCATAATTAATGGTAGTCCTTGTTTGTCCTTTTGCTATCCCCCATGCATCCTTTATTCCCGCCAGGCGTAAAACAACCTTTGCAACATTTCCGACAGCTAAACCAACTCCTCTCGGCGCTGGCTTTAATGTAACTCTTACAGAACCACATTTTCCTTCAACCTTAAAAGGTAATGTATGGGGGGTTCCACATCCACATTCCCAAGAACCGCATCCCCTCGAAATTTCAATTAGATTTAACTTTCCATTATCAACTGCCTTTCTTATTGCCATTCCTACTTCCCTGTCTTTAGCAACTCCTAAGCCTACAAATCCATCTTTATTGCCAACAGCAACAACAACTCTGAACTTAACTCTTCTGCCTGAGTCGGTCATACGTTGAACCATGTTTACATCTAAGACCTCATCTTCCATATCTGGCAGCAAAAAATCAACAATTTCTATCTCTTTCAATGGCAATCCAGATTTAATTGCTTGACTCATTGATGTTATCTCACCATTTTTGACCATTTTTCCAAGACGTGTTTTTGGCTCCCATTCATCCATGTTCTTCCTCTATTTTCTTTTTAATCTCTTCAAATTGGGCATCCTTTCCAATATGAGCTCCACGGATGCGATCATCATCTGGAAGAATATCCTCACTGTATGGAACTTCTATTCCAGCATCAACAACTCCCTTTAAAGCAGCAAATATCTTTGCTCCTTTACGAGGTGAATAAAGACCTATATCCAAAATACCTTCCTTTATTCCTTTTTTAGACGCCCTTTTTCCAGCCAAATATCCTGCAAGATAAGAAGCAGGTGTGTTGCAAAAACTTCCATCCCATCCATATTTTTTCAGCTCGCTTCCTAAAGTAGTTGTAATGATTAAATCACCATGTGGCTCATATGAAGCAAATTGTATGCGAATGTTTTTATTAGATTTCCTCACAATTATGCGTGGCTTCCTTGACTTCAACAATTTAAGCCTTTGCCTGTAATCTGTTTTCCCCTGCCTTCTACGCTTAAATGCTACCTTATGTCCCTTTCCATGCATTCTATTCCTCTATAATTCCTTCCATAATAAGGTGAGTCCTTAAATGATGCTTATTCCTAAACTCTCCTCCTTTAGCCCTTACATAATATTTCCTGTAAGTGCTTTTGTCAATAATCCCTTCCTTTTTCAGCTCTCTTAAATATGCCCTAATCGGGCGAATTGTCCTTATCCATCTCCTTTTCTTTGGAAGACGGGCATAAGCAGTTCCTTTTCTGGAGCCATATCCCCTTCTTCTTCCTTTCTTTCTTTGGGCATATAATTTTCTTGCCCTTGCCCTCGAAACTCCTTTCTTCTTTTTTGCTTTGATAATCCCTTGCTTTATCAAATTGCGGACATCTTTCCTTGTTACCGCCTTCTCAACCTCCTCAATCTCCTCGGGGTCAATCCATACTCTATTTTCACCGCATTTAAGAATTTCTGCTGCGAGACGGCGCTGATTCCTCAAATCCATTATACCCCTCTATTCAATACACGAATTCCTTTTTCGTCTGCTATTCCTATTATTTCCATTCTCTTTTTCTTTCCAACACCATGGGCTATACGAATCGCTTCTCTTTCAGCATCAACATTTTCTAAATCTTTCAGGCAATAAACAATCTTTTCTTTGAATCCAGATGGATGAAGCCCTCTTATTTTTTTTGGCGTACCATAGCCTATTTTTGGTTTTGGGGGGCGATATCCTAAGCTCTTCCTCAATTTTGAATGCCTTCCCTTTGGTCTCCTCCATTTCATGCCGAGCCTTTTAAATTGAAACCACTGCTGGCGGAGAAACTTTGGTTTTTTCTTCTTGGAGAGTAATTTTTTTGTTTCCTCATCAATTTTTGCCTTCTTTTTTGGTGTGTATTCTCCTTCTTCAACAATCTTAACTTCTTCTTCCATTTAGGCACCCTTGGCAGTAATGTATATTCCATCCTGAAATACTCTTATGTCTCTCTTCCTTACTCTGGTAGCATGTTCTATGTTGGCAGCGGTTTGACCTACCTCCTCTCTATTTATTCCCTCCAAGATGATTTCATCTCCTTTTACAGTTGCTTTCACGTTTCCAAAAATTTTTGCCTTCCTCGGATGAGTCTCTCCTAAAAAATTTTCTATGATGACTTCATCTCCTTTTACAGAAACTTTAATTGGGAAGTGAGAGTAAAGAATTTTCATTTTATATACAAATCCTTCTTTAACTCCTTTTATCATGTTTTGTATGTGGGCGGTGAATGTTCCGACCAATGCTTTCTCTTTTTTACGGGGTAATTCACATTTTACCTCTATTTTACCATCTTTCTTTTCTATCAAGATTTTTGGATGGCTTAATTTCCTCTCCAGTTCTCCCTTTGGTCCTTTTACATGTATCCTTGCTCCTTCTATATTTACCTCTATACCCTCGGGAATTTGAATCTCTCTTATTTCTAAAGGTGCTTTCATGGTATTACCTAATATACATACGCAATAAGCCTGCCCCCAATTTTTTCTTTCTTTGCATCATACTGTGATACAATTCCGTTTGTTGTGGATAGCAGCAGTATGCCAAAGTTTTCTGCTGGCAAATAACGGTATTCCCATTTCTCAAATTCATCATGTTTTATTGCATATCTCGGCTTTATAACATTGCAATCATTTATATTCCCTTTAAGTTTAATTTTGAATATGCCCGATTTTCCATCATCAATCCATTCAAATGAGTCAACATAACCATTTTCCTGCATGACTTTAAGAACCCTGCCTATGAGTTTGCTGGCTGGCTTTACCATACAATGCCTTTTACCAGCCCTCTCTGCATTTTTTATCGTAGATAACGCATCTGCTAATGGATCATTGAGCATGTTAAACACCCACAATAGATTATATTTCTTAAACCTTTCGGGTGGGTAAAGAAAAAGGCATATAAAAAATTTCGGATGAAAGTTTGATGAGATGAAAAGTGATAAATTTATTTTATTTATCCTGATCGTGAAGTTGATAAAAATCAAATGCACGGATTTGTTGCTTATCACTTATTTATACACTCGTTGGAGCTATATAATACTCTGGTTCTGGATCATGATACTTCCTAAGCTTTAAATTATCAAATGCAACCTGACTCCATTGTCCTTCTTTAGAACCACCACAATGGAGTTCTAGTTTTATTTTTA
>CAZHBO010000058.1:0-9320 GCA_964530745.1 uncultured Thermoplasmatales archaeon
GGGGTGAGAATGAAAATATATCGGGAAATGATTCACTCTCTGCGCAAAACTGCTCCCATGGACTCAGCATTTTAATTTATTCATGGGGTGTTATATCCCAGCGATATGTTTTGCTCCCATATTTCACAAGTTTTCTATCTTTTAGAAGAGATTTCATAATATGTCCTATACGTCCTGCTTCTTCTTCATTTAGATTTAGATGTCTCACCAATGTTTTCTTTTCGATAACTGGTGGGATACCTGTTTCGGCATATTTTTTCTTGCAGAATTTTTCTATCTCCTTCTTTATTTCTCGCCAATCCATTGCCATGTTTTACCGCCATATTTTTTGATTTTACCCTCTTGACGTAATTCCCTCATCGCCTTCTTTAATTCTGGTAAATCCTCTCTTGGAATGTTGTTGATAGCAATAATCCATCTGACAGTGAAAATAGGCGTCACTCCTTTCCTCACCCTCTCAATACAGTATTCTTCTATTTTCTGCTTGTAGCCAGCATGTGACATATATCACCATCAAATATCCAAAGTCACTTACCAAATAAGTGTAAGGATAGATATAATTTTCCTTTAAAAGATGCAAAACTGGTATTACAAATTTATTCTATTAATTCAACGTTTATTGCTTTTGGTCCTCTTGATTCTTCCTTTATCTCAAACTTTACTTTTTGTCCAACCATCAATGGTTTATTTGGTTTCACATCAGATTGGTGGACAAAAATATCTTTCTTCATTCCTTCTGTCTCTATAAACCCATAAGATATCATCCATCTTTTAATTGTTCCTTCCATTTTATTGCCTCTGCTATACATAGCACAACCTTGTATATCTATTTTCCTAAAAATTGCTGGATGAGTGAAAATAAATGGAATTAGACGTTGAATCCTGGAAACATTTCCTCAAAAATTTGCCACAGCCATTCATTGATTCTTTCGAGTAATGGTGTAATTGAATGAAATGTTTTTGGCATGCTGATTTCCAGAGTATTCCAATCGCTTTCTACATCATTTGAATCCTTACATTTAGCGCTTATGACATATGTTCCTTTTTCATTCCAAGCATGGCTTAAACTTATCTCTTCTCCTGGGTTATAGGGACCTATCCAACTGCTATTTGTTCCATCCCCCCAGTCAATGTAATAATACACATCATTCCCATCTGGATCCGTTGAAACAAAAGTATATTCATACTCTGTGCCAGCTTTCCCAGTCGTTGGTCCCTCAATTGTTGGTGATATTGGTGGACTATTTTTTGTTGGAACATCAGCCACTGTCTCATCCACATAATAAGCATCAAAAGGATTTTCGTTAGGCGGCACTGCATATCCCTGATGGCAAGTAGGATTGAAAATAGCGGCAATAACCATGATGTTGTCTTGACTTATATTCCCAAAATCATTGCCATAGCCATCCGTATGCTCATTTCCATCCCATACGACAGAGTCCTGCCACGCGCCTTTAGCGCCAACGTGAATTTGCTGGTTGAATGCATAATCCAAAAATGCAAAAGTGTACAAATTGCCACCATGGTCACGCCATCCTCTGGCAGATGTAATCTCAGTTACATACACCCGCAAATGTCCATCATAATCCAATGCCTCATTATTTTGAACTGTCACCTTGATATCCATCGTAGCATTTCCCAGCCATGCTACTGATAAACTTGCATCTATATTCCATACTGGCAGATTACCGGAGGCAATTATGCTTTCATTGTATTCATCCTGTGTAGCACCACCTGCCTCTGCACCCACATTTACCTTATAACCTCCATCAAAGGCTACAAATGGAATGTAATAAACATTATACTCTTCCAGTCTTGAAGAAGCACGAGTGTTTTTATCAAATACAAAAGAAACGTAATAGAATGGAAACCACCCCTTTTCATAAATATTTTTTAAAGTAGCATGTGCATATCTGCATGCGGGGCACCATGTAGCCGTGCTATATTCAGCAAGCACCGCATGGGTAAAATCCTGTTTTGCATTGGGTAAGCTATTTTTTTCATAATTTTTCATTGCTGATATAGGCATTAAAAAAATTACTGCAACCATTAAGCAAAAAATTATATTCCTCCATATTTTTTTCATGTTTATCCTGAATATGATGTGCTAAAATTTTATAAAATTATCTACCCAAAAAGCGCGGGGAGAGGGATTTGAACCCTCGAGGTCAAAAAACCACGGGATTAGCAATCCCGCGCCGTGCCAGGCTGGGCCATCCCCGCATTAAAGAAGATAGGTCTGTAAAATAAAAATTTCGTTGTTGTAGTAAGGCAATTTTTAATTTTTTAGTGGACATGGTAACCAGATTGTTCAACCCCATGAAGTAAAAGAAGGACATTATTTAGAATTTACGCAATTGGATATGAACTAAAGGAAATTCAATGAAATGCTACGGCATTTTTACACACCAAAGTTTAAATACACTGGCACCCATCTATTATTATGATACCACTATGGACAATAATTCTAATTATATTAATTTTGGTAATGATTTTAGCTTCTGCAATTAAAATTGTGAGGGAGTATGAAAGAGGAGTTATTTTTCGTCTCGGTCGCCTTCTAGGTGCTAAAGGTCCTGGCTTGTTCTTCATTCTGCCCATATTTGATAACATGATTAAGATTGACTTAAGGGAGCACGTTCTGGATGTTCCCTCCCAAGATGCAATTACCTCAGACAATATTCCAGTGAAAGTAAATGCTGTAGTATATTTCCGTGTAATGAATCCAGAGGACGCAGTTATTCGCATCCAGAACTTCATGATGGGAACATCTCAAATGGCACAGACGACCTTGCGAAGCATAATTGGACAAGCGGAGTTAGATAGTCTTCTTAAAGAAAGGGATAAAATCAATCATCGCCTTCAAAATATACTCGATGAGGCAACAGATGCATGGGGTGTAAAAGTGTCGGCGGTTGAGATAAAAGAGGTTGAAATACCGGAAGGGATGCAACGTGCCATGGCAAGGGCTGCAGAGGCGGAGAGAGAGAGGCGTGCCCGCATAATTGCTGCAGAAGGAGAATTGCAGGCTTCGGAAAAATTAGCACAGGCTGCCCACATCATTGGAAAGGAACCTGCTGCAATTCAAATAAGGACTCTCCAAACCATGGCAGACATATCTACAGAAGGAACTAACACAGTCTTCCTTCCATTTCCAATTGAATTTTTGAGAGCATTTGGAGAAAAGAAGAAAGGGAAATAATAAATTAAAAATAAGGGAAGAAGCCTTATTTCGATAAATATATCTCCATTGAGGAAACATTTATTCCCCTTCCTTCCTCGTTTGTCACTTCATCAGTAGATATTTTTATGTCTTTAATCTGCGTCTCTGGCACAAACCGTCGGCGCACTATCTCTGCAACATCAACTGCTCTTGAGATGGCTCTGCCGCGTGCCTTTATGACAACTTCATTTGACCCAGCATTCAACTGGGTTATTACCGCTAGCACATAATTCATTGGTGGTTTGGTTCCAATGAATACCACATTTTCATCACTTGTTTTCTTGTTCATTTTTTATCACCTTCATTACCTTCAGTTAAAGCAGTAGCAATATAAGAAGCTACCTCTACGGTAATGGTGCAATTCGAGGGATTAAAGCCATAATCACTGCCTGCTTTGTAATATCTTCCCTTGTTATCATTCCTTTAGAAAGATAACCAATTGCTCCCTTTTCTTCTTCTCCTTTTTTAAAAGGGATTATCTCCTTCATCTCCTTTTCTCTTGCTTTTTCCAGAATCCATTCAGGACATTCAAAAGCAGGGCTTTTCCCCCATGTTGTGTAACTTGTCTTATCTACTATGGCACAATACTGCTCAACCATGTATGTCCCTCCCTCCTCTTTTATCCCAGCTTCTATTCCCACGCCATAGTCGGCTGTCAAAACAGCCTTTCTTGCCCTCTGAAGTGCTCCTTCCATTATTTCCCTGTTAAAAGGCTGAGGTTTCGTTTTTACCTCGATGCTTTCAAATTTCATTTGCATATGGCTAAAAAATTTTTTGAATGCTTTTTTTGTTGCATTTATTTTTATTTCATTTGCAGAGCCAATTTTTATGATAAGTGGCTTAATCCTTTTTTTGCCTTTTATCTCTCCATTTTTTATTCTTGATGAGCTTATTGGGATACCATCCTCAGCCATTACGAATGGAATTTTTATTATTTTCAACTCTTCCAAGTTCTTTTTCCTTCTTACTTCATTTATTTCCATCGCCCTTCTAAAAGTTTCAGGAGATACAATAATGGCATCAAAATCATCGTGAGCAGCAGGTCCATAAGCATCGGAGAGCGATACTATAACAGCCCTCTTCTTCCATCCCTTTTTTTCCAAAAACTCTTCCAAGTTCTTTTTCCTTTCCTCAAAACTTTTTCCTTTCTTTCCCATTTTTTTGATGAGTATATCAGTAGTAATTCCTATCGTTACTTTATCACCAATTTCAAATGCTTTTTTCAACAACATTTCATGCCCTTCATGAATATATTCAAATGTTCCCCCTAAGCAAACATTCATACTCCACAATAGGCTTGCATCTTATTAAAATTCCTATTCAACTAGGAAAAATTAAAAAAGGTCATTTCCATAATGAGATATGAAAAAAATTGTGCAATTTTTGATGGCATTCCTTCTTTTCATTGGAAGCATGAATATTTCTGCTACAGTAGGCAATAATGCTTCCTTCCATGTAATCCAAAATTCTACTGTTTACATAAATAATACTAAAAATTTGCCCATTACAGCTTCAGGCATAAAAATAGTATACCCCCTTTCCACATTTCCTGCAATTGTTGAAAAAGGAGGAAATTTTACTTTAAGGATAAATACAACTTATTACCCCCAGGAATGGAAAGTTATGCTTTCAACAGCATATGATATTGTCTATGATGAAATAAATTTGCCAATAAAGAATAGCCAATATAACATCACATCCCATCTCTGGGATATAGTAGCGAGTGTTCCTTTATTTATAGAAGAAGAGCTATACAATCTTACTGTTGGAATTGCCTCGAGCGAAGGTTATTTTGAAACAGTCGAGCCGAGGGCAGTATGTGTGAAAGAGATTAGCAATAATTTTTCATTCGTTCATCTCACAGATTTTCACATTGGTGATCCCAGAGGAATGAAAGTAAATATTCAGCAAACCATTGGCTGGAAAGCGGCAAAGAAATGTATCAACGAGATTAACCTCCTGGATCCAGATTTTGTGGTTATAACAGGAGATTTGGTGTTTGGTCAACTTTACCCATTTGAATATTCTTTTGAATACAAAAAATGTTATGAAATCCTGCAATCGTTTCAGGTGCCTACTTTTGTCTGTCCTGGAAATCATGATGGATACATACAATTTGGGCAAGATGGCTTTAAATTCTGGCAGGAGTTTTTCGGTCCTCTCTATTACTCATTTAACTATGGAGATTATCATTTTACAATGGTGAATTCATATGACTGGCCTGCTAAGAGCAGAGTCGCCTTTTCCTATTTAGCATTTAATTGGGGAGGTTATATAGGCAATGAACAACTTAACTGGATTGAGAAAGACCTGCAAAAATCAAAGGATGCAAAATTGAATTTCATCCTCCTTCATCACAATCCATTGTGGGATACAAAAAATGATTCTTTACTAAAAAATGGATATGAAGGAAGAAAGGAATTACTTTCATTGATAGAAAGATATGATGTGGATGCAGTTCTGGCAGGACATGTGCATTATGACAACGTAACCATCAAAAATAATACTACTTACATAACAACAACTACTGCAGCAAGCGATTTAGGTAGCCAAGATGCATGTTGGGGGTATCGTTTGATTGAAATAAAAAATGGAGAAATAGAATCATATAGTTACAAAGGAAAATATTCCATTCCTTCTTACAGATTAAATTATACATATACCATCAATGATGGTTCAATGGATACTGTAAATGTGGAAATAGAAAATGATTTGGAAATGAATATAGAGGCAACAATCCATTTTTATGTTCCTATAGGAAATTATGAAGTGAAGAATGGAGAAATATTTATGGAAAGAAGCAAGGGAGGAATAAAGGAGGTTTATGTGAAGGCGAGCATAGATGCAACATCGAATAAAGAAATCATCATCCATCCTAAATCATAACCCAAACCTTCATTTCATCGCTTGCGGAATTTCCAGCAGAATCATAGGCAATAACTTTTATAACATGATTTCCAAAAGAAGATTTGCCCCAATACCATTGATATGGCCATTCATAATCTGTTTCCATTAGCTCATCATCCAAATAAAATTCCACCTTACTTATCTCAGATATTGTATCAGTAGCACTTGCTTCAATCGTTATCCCTCCAATAATCCTAGTTTTGAAAAGTAATGACATTATCTCTGTATCCAGTATGTACAAAAATCTTTCTTTAGGCTTTTCTATTTCTACTGTAGGAGGTGTTTCATCAATATATACCATCGTCTCATCTACGCCATATTCTCCTTCAGCATCAGTAACCGTCAGGCGTGCAGTAAATTTCCCTTCATGGGAGTAATGATGTTTTGGATTTACACCTTCTCCACTGCTTCCATCACCGAAATTCCATGAATATGAGATTATATTATCATCGGCATCATAACTCCCACTTCCATCAAAAGTTATATCCTCTCCGATTTTGCCCATATATGGTCCGCCAGCATCTGCAACAGGGGGCCAATTTCTGCTGCTGGGGTCATATTTCACGTAAATGATATAGTACTCAATCTGGCAGTCTCCATATGCTATTTTGAAAAATCCATTTTCTCCCCAGTTTGTTCCCCAGCTGTTCTTGCAAATCCAATAACCAGGGTTATCATTATAGCCAACAAGCACAACCTCATGATTTATGTCATCTGGAGGTTCATAGCCAGGATGTTCATAGATTCCACCTTTGTAAGAAAAGAAATCATCATATACAGCCATGCATACAACCATTGGTCCATATTCAATCAATGCATACTTCATGTAATCTCTGCCAGGATTATATTTTATACCAAAATCAGTTATAGGAACAAGTTTTTCCTGCCAGTCTGAGCATTTACTGGAGCATGGAATATTATCATTTGCCCTATACTGGAAACAATCCTCAGGGATTGCTCCCCCATTTTTTAGAATGTAATCATAAGCATAGTAGGCACTCCAGCCACTGCATCCTCCGCTATCAGGAGGACATGAAAGCAAATATTGCTCCGATAAATCGGGATTGAATATGGAGCTGTTTTCTTCAATTTTTATTACTGAT
Organism: uncultured Thermoplasmatales archaeon; assembly: GCA_964530745.1. Lineage (GTDB taxonomy): Archaea > Thermoplasmatota > E2 > UBA202 > DSCA01 > CAZHBO01. The sequence goes on from CAZHBO010000058.1 coordinate 7,234, forward strand.
TCCAGAGCGCCCATCGCAGCAAAATCCCAGCAACTTCCACATCTTCCTTGGTTCTTAACAGGGGTTGTCCAATCTTTGCCATCAACATTCCTCCAATCCCATTGAGGGGGTAAATAAGCAGGGAGTAATAAATCTTCTTTGCTATCCGATTCTTTTGGAGGAATACATCCTGTGAAATAAGCATCTGCAAAATCAGATGAAATTACAGAAAAGCCTTCCTTTTTCCATTTTTGCATGCCTCCATCTAAAATAAAAATATTTTTCAATCCATTTTTGGAAAGAATATCAGCTGCTAATTTGCTATTGTTGCCGTAAATAAAAATTTGCATTTCTTTATAATTTTTAATGATGTCATTCAGGCAAGATTTGCACAAGAGCTTTGATAGAGGCAATGATATAGCCCCTTCTATATGCTCCTTTGCATATTCCTCACTCGTTCTAACATCAAATATGACATAATGGCTTCTTTTTATCATCTGCATCATGTCTGGTGCGATAACATTTTTTCCCTCCAGTTCTCCATTAATCGCCATTGGTGGCAATAAAAAAATGAAAACTATAAGAATGCAAATCTCCTTATGCATGTTCTCACCTTGCGTATATCTATTTTCTCTAAATAAATATACCGCTTTATGCTATTGCAATGGATGCAAACAAATTAATTTTACCTTCTTGCTCTCGCCAATGCATGAGGGCGATTTGGATATTTATTATACCTTTTGAAAGGTTTTTTCCTTTCCTCGGAATTTATTATAAATGGGACTCTCCTGAAGTTGGGCATATCCGCTTTTTCTATCTCAAATTCATATTCCCTTTGTATACGCCTGAAATTATTATGGTCCCGCTGGGTGAGAAGAGTAATTGCATTGCCATTCTCTCCAGCACGCGCAGTTCTCCCTATGCGATGGATATATTCCTTAGCAGTCCTTGGCACATCATAGTTGTAGATGTGGCTCACACCTTTTATATCCAGCCCTCTCGCTGCCACATCAGTTGCAACAAGCACATCAGTTTTCTTATTTTTCAATGAATTAAGGGAGTCAAGCCTTTTGCGCTGAGTCATCCCTCCATGGATTGCCACAGCATTTATTCCTTGATATCTAAGATTTCTGGCAACTATATCAGATTCTCGCCTCGTACCACAGAATACTATTGCCAGACCAGATACGCCATTTTTAAGATGATGAACAAGAAGAGAGAATTTAAGATTCGAGGGGAATATGTCATAATATATCTGTTTCAGGTTCTTTGCATCTACATATGGCTGAGTTTTTATAATGAGAGGATTTCTGAGATATTTGTTCATGATATGATGGATGTCTTCATATATGGTAGCGCTGAACATGAGAGTCTGTCGTTCCCTTGATGAATGTCTTATAATTTCATCGACATCATCTATAAACCCCATATCCAGCATCCTGTCAGTTTCATCTAGCACGAGGAAACGTATATCGCTAAAATTTATCGTCCTCCTGCTGAGATGGTCAAGTATTCTGCCAGGGGTCCCAACAATTATATCTGCTTTCCTTATATTTTTTATTTGAGCTTCTATACTCACACCGCCATACACGCTAGTTGTTTTTGTGCCAAGAGGCGTTCCAAAATCCTGAAAAACCTCTGTCACTTGCACGCAAAGCTCCCTTGTTGGAGTGAGGATGAGTGCCTGAATTCCTCTACCTGGAACAATTTTATCAAGTATTGGAAGGCAAAAAGCAAGAGTTTTCCCAGAACCAGTTTCTGCCTGACCAACCACATCCCTTCCCTTCTGTATTTCAGGAATACATTTTTCCTGAATATAAGTTAATTCTTCAAATCCATGTTCTCTTATTTTTTCCAAAAATTTTGGATTCATTTCGATTTCTTCAAATTTCATACTACACCTTTAAAATTCATTTACATATGATATCTACCATTGCAGCATAAAGACGCATTGGAAATATCATAATCATTTCTTTTTTCATTTTTTACCTTAACACAACATCAATAAAAGAGTAAACAATTTCGCACTCTTTAATTGTAAGTTGCTAATACCGTATAGTCCCTGCTGGTATTTAATCTTTTGCTTTATCAAAAAAGCCGGCGAAGGG
>CAZHBO010000059.1:0-9284 GCA_964530745.1 uncultured Thermoplasmatales archaeon
TTTATACAAGAGCACAGGATGATGATGGGGGTGTTTCTGGTGTTTATAGTGAGACCATGATGGTATCAAATATTCCTCCTGTTGCTTTGTTTAATTATGCTCCAGCTATCCCTTCACCAGGAGAGATGACAATATTCAATGCTTCTTCATCCTATGACCCGGATGGCATCATTGCAAACTGGACTTGGGATTTCGGAGACGGAAGCCATGGATATGGAGAAGTAGTCTATCATGCCTTTTCCTCCAGCAATACTTACAATGTACATCTAACCGTAAAAGATGATAATGGTGGTACAGACGATGTTGTTTTGAGTGTTGTAGTAAGTGAAACTCCATTTGCTTATTTCACCTATTCAATAAATAAAAATGAAGTCACTTTCAATGCCTCTTTATCTTTTGATTATGATGGAGTAATAACAAACTACTCATGGAATTTTGGAGATGGAAGCAATGGGTATGGAAATAAAACCGTTCATACATACACCCAGACAGGCTTGTATTCAGTTACCCTTACAGTCACTGATGACAGTGGAAAAAGCAATAGTACCTCACATGATGTTTTAATAGATTTAACTCCCCCGAAAACAAAACTTTTCGCCACTCCAAGCAGTCCAAATGGAAAAAATGGATGGTATGTGAGCAGCATATCCATTAAACTGGTGGCTAAAGATGATTTATCAGATATAAACAAAATAATGTACAAATTAGATACAAATCCATGGAAAGAATATAATTCAGAGGTAGTAGTGAAAAAGGAAGGAAGTCATGCTTTCTATTATTACTCCATTGATAATGAAGGAAATGCGGAAGATAGCCATACTTTCCTCTTCAAAATCGACTTCACGCCACCATGGACAAATTGCAGCGTGGAGGGCACAGGGCAAAACAATTGGTTTAGAGGAAGTGTTACCGTATTTCTTAACACAGCAGATAACCGTTCCAGCGTGGATAAATTGCTTTATAGAATAAATGGAGGGGATTATATTACTTATTCTGCTCCTTTCGATATAAATGGAGAAGGTAAGTACCTAATTGAATATTTCTCAATAGACAGAGCGGGAAATCCAGAAAAGTTGAGAAATCTGGAAATAAATATAGATAAAACTTCTCCAACCTTAAAAATAAAAAAGCCTGGCAATTATTTATACATTGCTGGCAGAGAAATTATTCCTACACCAACGCCGATTATTATCAAGGGGATAAAGATTGAAGCGGATGCTTCTGACACCCTTTCAGGAATAAAAGAGGTGAAGTTCTACATAGATGGAGACTACAAAGGAAAGGATTCCACACCACCATACACCTGGGAATGGAATGAATTTGCATTTGGATTCCATGAAATAAAGGTTGTTGCTGTTGATGAAGCAGGAAATGAGAGAGTGGAGAAGGTAACGGCTTTTGTCCTCAATTTTCAATAAAAAGATTTAAGTCATGAAATTACATTTTTGATGGATAACTATGGTTGAATATGAGATAATTAAAGCAGAAGAAATAAAATTTGGGAAAAATAATTTTATTGAGGTGGCGAGAAAAAAAGCAATTAGTGAGGCAGGGGAGAATGAGTTTGTTTCTATATCCCGGGGATACTATGCCATGGACGGCTCAAAGAAATGGAAAGGAACAATTACTTTGCCGCCAGAGAAAGAAAAAAGAGAAGAGATTGCGGAATTGATAAAAAGCTTATAAAATGATATGCCTTGGTATAGAAGGCACTGCACACACCCTTGGAGTTGGTATTGTCGAAGATGAAACAATTTTATCAAATGTTTCAAGCATGTATGTGCCTTCTAAAGGAGGAATACATCCGAGAGAGGCAGCAAATCATCATGTATCTCATTTCATTAGCTTGCTAAAGAAAAGCATTGAAAAGGCGGGAATTGATAAGGAAGATATTGACATCATTGCATTTTCCCAAGGACCTGGGCTTGGCCCTTGTTTAAGGACTGCTGCTACTGCTGCAAGAGCTTTATCTTTGTATTTAAAAAAACCTTTAGTGGGAGTAAACCATTGCATAGCCCATTTGGAGATTGGAAGAGGGCTGACAGACTGTAATGACCCTGTTTTGTTATATGTCTCAGGGGGCAATACTCAGGTTATTGCTTTTATGCGTGGCAAATACAGAGTTTTTGGAGAGACATTAGACATAGGAATCGGGAATTGCTTGGACAAATTTGCTAGGGAGCTGGGCATAAAATTTCCAGGAGGACCGAAAATAGAAGAGATGGCGCAGGAAGGAAAAAAATACATTCCTTTGCCTTACTCAGTTAAAGGAATGGATGTTGCTTTTTCTGGAATTTTAACCTCTGCATTAAAACATGTTGGAAAGGAAAGAAAGGAGGATTTATGCTATTCTTTGCAGGAGACTTGTTTTTCAATGCTGGCTGAGGTTACGGAAAGGGCTATGGCCCATACTGAAAAGGAGGAAATTTTGCTTGGAGGAGGGGTCGCATGCAATAAAAGGTTACAACAAATGGTAAAAAAAATGGCTGAAGAAAGAGGGGCATCCTTCTTCTGCCCTCCCAATGAATTTTTGGTAGACAATGGTGCAATGATTGCATGGACTGCATTGCTTATGAAGCCCATACCAATTGAAGAATCAGCGGTAAAGCAAAATTTTAGAACGGATGAAGTAGAGGTAACATGGAGAAATTAATAAAAAGGGGGGCTGAAGCTGAGATTTATCTCTCTAATTACATGGGGAGAGAAGTTGTGATAAAGAGAAGGATAAAGAAAGCATACAGGATAAAAGAAATTGACGAGGAGTTGCGCTCTCAGAGAACAAAAAAAGAGGCATTGTTGATGGTGGAGGCAAGAAAGGCAGGAGTGGCAGTTCCTATCATTTATGATGTAGATTTAAAAAAAATGGAAATAACCATGCAATATGTTAAAGGAAATCGCATTAAAGACTGCTTAGACAGCATGAATGAAAGTGTGCAAAAAGAATTGTGCAAAAAAATTGGTGAAAGCATTGCTTTTTTGCATGAAAATGGAATTATACATGGAGATATTACTACTTCAAATTTAATACTCGCGAATGAAAGAATTTATTTTATTGATTTCGGCTTGGGAGAAAAAAGCAATGATATAGAAAAAAAGGGAGTTGACATGCATTTGTTAATGGAAGCATTGAAAGCAGCCCATAGCAAAGAGCAATTCTTTGAATGGGTATGCAAAGGATATAAAAAGCATGCAGATTGGAAAGAAGTAATAAAAAAAATAAAGGAAATAGAAAAGAGGGGAAGATATATGGTGAGAGAATGATTTATTTCATCACAACCAATAAAGGAAAATGGAAGGAATTTCAGGAAGAAATGAATAAATATGAAATGGAAAGGATAAGCATGGAATATCCAGAGATACAAGCAGATTCATTGAAAGAAGTGGCTTTATATGGTTTACAATATCTTGCAAAAAAAATAGATGGAATTTTCATGATTGAAGATTCCGGTTTATTCATCAAAGCATTGAAAGGATTTCCTGGGGTTTATTCTTCATATGTTTTCAAAACCATAGGGAATGAGGGAATTTTAAAAATTATGCAAGGAGTTGAAGAAAGAAAAGCATCCTTTCATTCCTTGATTGCTTTGTATGACGGAAAAGAACATTTCTTTGAAGGAATATGCAATGGAAGAATTGCCAATGAACAAAGAGGGAAAGGAGGATTTGGCTATGACCCAATTTTTATCCCCAATGGCTGCAAAAAAACTTTTGCAGAGATGGAAACAAAAGAAAAAAATAAATATTCCCACAGGGGGAAGGCAATAAGAAAACTTAAGAATTATCTGAAAACATCCAACAAATAAATTTATTTACATTTATATTATTTAATAAACATGACTCAGAAAATCACCGTTTTTGTTGCCATATTGCTTTTTCTTCCAAGTTTATTTAGTTGTGATATTAAAAACATTACAAATGATAAGGAATGAGGTTTTGATAGTAAGGACTTTTCATGTTTTGCCAATTCAGCAACTAAGCCACATGTTGTCGTTGCTATACTGGATACCGGTATAAATCCATATCATGAAGTTTTTAGAAGATGGAATATGACGAGGCATCCCTCCTGCTATATTGAAGGATTTCCTAAAAATGCCTTAGCCCTTAACCTGACATTTTGGTAAAGATTACAAGAGCGATGACTGCAAATATTCCTGTAAATTCCATAGCTCCATGGTTACAAATAGGATGGGGATTTGTGAATGAAAGTATTGTTGATGATACTGTAAATGTTTTGCTTGGAAAAAAAGAAATGCCAGAGAAACCAGAAGGAGCAGTAAAATATATGGAAGGCATCTATCATATCAGGCAGAAAATATGGTGGAAATAAAAAAAATTAAAAGTGAATAGACGTTACAAAAAAGTTGAAAGTTAAGCTGGTATTTATCTTCATGGCAATTTTCGTTTTACTAACAGGAGGAAATTATGCTACTAATGGGGGAGAGAATATAAGGGAGGAGCTTATAGAGGTTGCATTGTACAAATGTAAGGCTACCACAAACATATTCACAAACTTGTGCTTTCAGTATGCATGGTATGCAAATAAAACCCTCTATAAGTTTAATCTCACTGAGATAGGAGCAAAGGAAATTTTGGGTAAGGGGAATCATCCTCTCAACAATGAAAATTATGATGTTTTAATAATCGGCGCAAGTGCAAAATCATATTTTTTGGATGGAATGAATTCTGGATGGAGGAAAAGTATAACAAAATTTATTGCCAACGGAGGAGGTTATATAGGCATATGTGGAGGAGCGATTGCAGCCTCTCAAGGTTACGAGAAACCAAAATCACCTCTTCAAAAGAAAGCGAATAAAGGAGTGTTGGGAATCGCAGATATTTACATAAATGATGATTTTGATGGGGAATGGCAATATTTACTAAAGATGGCAGTCCCCAAAATGGGGTACTCTGGGCAAATACCAGTGAAGGTAGTTATCTTGAAAAATAATTCAATTTTTGAGGGATATGATAAGAGTAATATTAACATTTCATACGGTGGTGGTCCAGGAATTTATAAAGCAGATGTTGATGATCCTATGCTTGGAAACATTGAGCCACTCATGCTATATAATGAAGAATTGATGTATACAAAACCAATCCATTATTGGAAACCAACCATAAATGGATGGAAAATTGCTGGGAATGTCTCAACAGACATCATGAATCAATATGCGGCGATAATAACTAACTATGGTAATGGAAAAGTTATTTTATTTGGTCCACATCCAGAGGAACCCCCAATGCTCAAAGGGAGAATTAATGAATTTTTTGGTAAATCTGCCTGGGATGGATATCGGTATGTATATGAATGGGTAAATGGAAATTATACTAAACTTTCTCATACATGGTGGATTTTGAGAAGGAGTGCTGCACTTGCTGGAGGAATAGACAAAGAGAATTTACCTCCTATTTCATATTTATCTTGTGCCATAGAAAAACCTCCTGAAAAATGGGAAAAAAATGTTTATGTAAACAATAGACAAATAAATCTCACCATAGCGAAGGAAATTGCGTCAATGGTTGGGAGAAGTATCATCATTGGGAACTTTACTATGAAAGTAATTTCTGAAAATGCAGAGAGAGTTGAATTTTATATAGATGACTCACTTCAATATACAGCCAACGAGCCATTCTATTCATTTAATAATTGGACCTTTTACAAATGGAATATAGATAAAAAGTTAACAGGGTTTCACAACATTAAAGCAAAGGCATATGATGCAGAAGGAAATTTTGCCTGGGATGAGGCAGATGTCTTATTTTTATGGTAGAAATTATAATTTCACCCAATCATAGATTTTATTTTATTGAGCTCCCTTTCTATTCTTTCCAGTCTTTCCATCAATTCATTTCTCGCTAAAATTGCTGAGGAGCATCTTTTTAAATCATTAAATGACAAGGAGCGGGATGGCAGAACCCCTTTTTTTGAAAGGGATGAAAGTTTTTTTCCTAAAGAATCGCTATCCATTTTAAGCATCTCGGCAGCGTGGGCAAAATCTTTTGCTTCTGCAATCGCCTTGAGAATTTTTTTCTCATTTTTTTTCAATTGCATAGCATATGGCAAAAATCCATATTCCTCCATAACTTCTTCCATGCATTCTTTAACGATGCTCTCCAATTCTTCTGGCTCAAGCAATAAATGATACTCACTGAATTCCATAATTTTTACTCCCAGTTGCTTCGCTGCTTGCTTTGTTGCTTCATCCGCCTTTTTGCATATTAGTAATGGCTTATAACCGGCAAGTTTTGCATTTGCATACGCTTGCCTTATGGAGGATAAATTTGCTCTGCCGGACTTCACTTCTATGGCATACATGTTCCCATCTTTTTCCGCAAGTATATCTATTTCCGCAATGTTTTCCCCTCCAGCATCAATTTTATGATTCAAGGCAACAATGTTGTAACCTTTGCTCGAGAGCATACGCTTTGCTATTCTCTCTGCTGAGAGTCCTTTTCTTTTAATTTTCTCGCCTCCTTCTTTTTCTTCCATGCCTCCAATGTTTCTTCTACTTCTTCAATCGCAACCAATCGCATTGAATAAAAGAAAGAAAGGCAAATAAATACCTTTTCATTCCACAGCAATAAACCTTTCCTTCAAGCGCTGCATTACCTTTGGAAGCGTTGTGTATTCCATGTCTTCCAATGGCAGGCGGTGAGGCTCAAATGGACCATGACGGCGCATGTAATCCGTAACCTCCATTGCTTTTTGTCTAGTATAATCATATGCGGGGTCATCAAATAAGTCTGCAGGCCCTACCAATTTTCCTTCTTTAACTTGAAAGCCCAGTGCAACCACCCTAGGAGGACCATCAAAGCGCGTGCATTTTGCATCCTTCATCGATACAGGCATTATTGGTCCATTATGGGAGCCTCTCATCCACCCCGAGACTAGATATGGAAAAGAAAATGCTTCCAAAACCTCTCCCAAAGCAGGCAGTCCAGATTGGGAGCGAACTGCAGCAACAGGGTCATCCTTGCCAACATATTCCCCTGCAATTTGATATAACTTCTCAGTTGAAATTACAGCAACAGGCTCATTCGATGGCAACTTCCCTTCCTTTGGATAAACCCTCTTAATTACAAACCTTGATTTTGCCCCAATTAAAGCCAAAACATCATACATTTCCTCGGGCATGTTCATCATTACTTTTTTATGCTCCAAAATGTCCCATATTTCAAAGGTAAAGCCGGAATGCAAGGATGGGTCAATGATCAAGCCAGCAGTGTTAAATGGGTCTGCAAAAATTTTGAAGATTGGCAAGTTAAAGGCACCAGGCTCAGTTTTGTCCATTAAAAATGCCACCAGAGGCTCAGATTTTCTTTCCGTAAATTCCATTTCTGCTATACCGGGACCCATGCCCCTTATATTTCCAGAAAAGGCGTCGCTCAATAAATCTTGCCCAGCCCCATACAACCCCAAATCCTTTGCAATTTCTGTTGCTTTTTGAAATGTATTCCAAGCAAGACTATGAATTTCTTCGTTATTTTCTCCTTTTTCATGAGTCATGATTAGCTCCAGGTCATCTCCACAATGGGTAACAAAGAAGTCAATGAGCAAGCCATTTTCCTTTGCTTCGGATAATTCCTTATAAGCCAATTCAATTAATTTTGGATGAACCGATGAATGACCTGGAAATCCACCAACATCTGCCTTTATAATACTAAATGTCGTTTTCATGGATAGAGTAATGAATATCTATTAAAAACGTTTTTGGCTATTGTTTGAAAAATGCGTCGACCATTTTTGCAAACTCATGAAAAGGGACAGTTCTTTCAATAACCTTATCAGCATATTCTTTCAGCCTTTCACTCCATTTCGTATCAAACCATGCTGTATATCCCCATATCCTTGCCTTTGGGTCCATTTTCAAAATTTTTTGCGTGGCCCTTACCCCATCAATTTTACCAGTTAACCCCTCCATATGTGCCTCTATTACTTCCATCTCATCTCTTCCAGATAGATTTAAATCCATGATGACGAGATCGGGCTTTTTATTTTCATTCATAAGCATTTCATATTTCTCTATTGCCTCCTCACCCGTTAAAGCATGATGAATTTCAAATGGGGTTTCAGCCTTTTGCAAATGTATCTCGATTAAGTCATGAATCATTGGCTCATCATCTACTATTAATATAACTTTACTCACGTATCTCACCTCTCTGAGTTACATTCTTAACCACTTTCTCAACCCTTCCTATGGCATACTTTGCAGACTTTAATTTTTTTCTTTTTTCTTCCGGTAATTCCTCCATAGCCAAATCAAGATAACCCTTTGCTATAGCTATGGGATTGAAGAAATGATGTGCTGTTTCCATTTTAAATTTTCTTTCTAGCTCCAAAGCACGCATCATCTCCTCCTCTGCTTTTATTTTAGCTATTCCTGCCGCAATTTCCTCGGATATGCTTTTAAGTAATCTTTTCTTTTCTGCTAAAGGATTTTTTGATGTAGTAGAAACTTGTAAAACACCTTCTACCTTTCCTTTTATAACCAGAGGAATGGTATAGAGTTCCATAATATCATATTTTTTATATAAATCCCAATTGAAGGAAAGGGGTTTATATTTCTGTACATCTCCTAAGTATCTTTCTTTTTTTGTTAAACATGCTTTCACTGCTTCCCAAGGTTGTTCCCCATTCACTTCATATCTTTTAACTATTCTTTTTGCAAGTTCTTTCGGGTAACCAACATGAGCAATTGGCTCCAAAGATTTCTTACTTCTATTGTAAACAAAAATGTTTGCATATTCCACACCTATTATTTCTTTCACATTCTTTATTAAATTGCTGCACAATTCTTTTATTGTTTTACTCCCATTTATGCTCATACCAATTATGTAATGAAGCTCCGACAATTTTTTAATCTCCTCTTCCGCTTTTTTCCTCTCTGTCACATCTCTAAGTATTCCCATTATCCTCGCCTCACCTCTTTTTCCAATATCAACGGTTGCTACCTCTACGGTCTTCACCTTTTCATCCTTTGATATTATGCGAAATTCATATCTGCTTGGTATTTCCTTTCCTTTTATCCTTGCCTTTTCCCTTTGTTTTATAAGTTCTATATCATCTGGATGAATTAAATTCCAGAAACTGAATTCTTTGCTCAGTATTTCTTTTGAAGAATAACCTGTTAATTCTTCAAATGCAGGATTTACATATTGAAAGCCTTCAGGAGTTATAATATAAATGGCATCATGAGCGTTCTCGACCAACCCTCGGAATTTTTCCTCACTTTCCTGCAACGCTTCTATGAGCTGTTTCAGCTTTGTTATATTTTTAGCATGGT
>CAZHBO010000060.1:0-4049 GCA_964530745.1 uncultured Thermoplasmatales archaeon
CCATGGAATTTCGTGCTCATCAATGAAAGCAATTATCCTTTTATTCCTAATTTCTTCCCTAATTTTTCCAACTATATCTTTTTGTATATCCATAAATTCATTTCTTACTTCTTGCATACTCTTTTTCTTTATCCTTTCATAAAAAGTATCAGCATCTGGTATATCTTTATTTGATATTTTCCTCAATCTTTTACAGCCGCTCTCTGGATATCTATTCCTGATAGAGAGATAAATAAGAGAGTTAAGCAATTCAGCATCTGTATATGCTGAATTATATCTTGTATGAAAATTGATTTTACCATCTATAAAACGAAATGAAAACCTATTTAATTCCTTTAAGAATTTATTATTTGCCCTGGGTTGTTTATCCCATCCCATAACCTTGGGATAAACTCCCGGGGCTTAATTTTTTCTAAAAATTTTCACTTTCGGAGATACTGCTTTTTAGCAATAAGTTTAAGTATAAAAGATTAATATTGAAATGATAAAATGAGGAAACTGTTGGCTACATTTATTGCTGGCGTTATATTTGGCGTTATAATTTTTGGAGCAGGAATTGCTGGAAATTTTGATGCCCAGGCTATTAAATTTGGGATATCAAGTGGATATATCAGCATAGGAATGGAAAGTAATGCTTCATTTTTGGCTCCTATGCCCATAAATTATTCAATAATTCCCGCTATACCATGCAAAAATGATTCTGCTGTTCGCACAGAAACACATTTGGCATTGACAAAAATAACCGATAATTCTATTAATGTCAAAAGCATATAGAAGATATGCCGAGAGAGGTAAAGTATATAATTGTTACTGGCGGAGTTTTGTCTGGTTTGGGAAAAGGAATTACTACCTCCTCTATTGGCTTACTTTTAAAAATGCAAGGTTATGACGTAACGGCAATAAAAATAGATCCGTATCTCAATTGTGATGCGGGAACAATGAATCCTTTCCAGCATGGAGAGGTTTTTGTTTTAGATGATGGCGGTGAGGTTGATCTCGATTTGGGCAATTATGAGCGTTTCTTGGACGTAAATTTGACAAGTGATAATAACATTACAACTGGCAGGGTTTACAAATCAGTTATAGAGAAAGAGCGGAGAGGAGATTATTTGGGAAAAACTGTCCAAATCGTTCCCCATATTACTGATGAAATTAGAGAATGGATAAAAAGAGTTGCACATAAGAGCAATGCAGACATATGCTTAGTTGAAGTAGGAGGAACCGTGGGAGATATCGAATCCATGCCTTTTCTAGAAGCAGTGAGACAATTGCATCAGGAAGTAGGACATGAAAATATTATTTTTTTACATACTACACTAATTCCTGTTGTAGGAGTAGTAGGAGAACAAAAGACAAAACCAACACAGCATTCCGTAAAAGAACTGAGAGCTATTGGGATTGACCCAGACATAATCATTGGTCGTTCTGAAAAGCCATTGGAACAACAAACAAAAGAAAAAATATCTCTCTTTTGTGATGTTCCTGTAGAAGCAGTTGTTTCTGTTCCAGACGTTGAGTTAATCTATGAAGTCCCTCTTGTTTTAGATAAGCAGGGATTGACTGATTTCATTCTTAAAAGATTCAGACTGGAAAAGAAGAATGGGTTGGAAAAATGGAAAAAATTTGTTGAAAAAATGCAAAAGGCAGAAAATACAGTATCCATAGGAATTGTTGGGAAATATACAGCACTGGGAGATTCTTACATAAGCATTCTAGAAGCGTTCCGTCATGCTGGTGCTGCATTGGATGTAAAAGTAATGGTAAAATGGGTTGAAGCAGAGGACTTGGAAGCAGGAGATATAAACATATTAAAAGAAGTGGACGGAATTCTTGTGCCAGGAGGGTTTGGTAAAAGAGGGGCAGAAGGGAAAATTATTGCCATCTCCCATGCACGCCAATATGGCATTCCATTTCTTGGCATTTGTTATGGATTTCAACTTGCAGTTGTGGAATATGGGAGGAATGTTGTGGGACTCGACTGCAACACTACTGAAATAGACCCAAATACTGAAAATCCCATAATCATGATTCTTCCAGAACAATATGGTGTGGAGAACTTAGGAGGAACAATGAGGTTGGGAGGACAGCCAATAAAAATAAAAAAAGGAACGCTTGCTTATTCCTTATACGGGAAGGAGGAAGTGAGGGAGCGCCATCGTCATAGATATGAGGTAAATCCAGAATATGTTGGCATGCTGGAAAAAAATGGTCTCATATTCTCTGGTATTGCTCCTGATAAAATACGCATGGAAATTTTGGAGATAGCGAATCACCCCTTTTTCATTGCCTCTCAATTTCACCCAGAATTCACATCCCGCCCATTAAAACCATCTCCTTTATTCTACGGATTTATAAAAGCAGCAAAAGAGAGGAAGGAGAAATATGCCAGCTAATGGGGAAGACCTTTTCTTTGTCTACTGCGATATCTTTGAGAGTATCAACACCCATCTTTCTTCCGGTCTTGGCATTTCTATTGAAGACATCTTAAACAGCATAACGATAATAGATGAAATAGAAGAAAAAATAAATGTTGATGTTCCAAAAGACATTGCCAATTTCCTAAAAGATATAACGGAAATGATTGGAAAGATAGGAGAAGTATATCATACTTCATCCATAAAAAAGAAGATAAATGAAAAGGAGCTAAGAGAAGTAAGGGAGGATGTAAGAGATTATATAGGAAAAATGGAAAGACGAATTGGGAAAATAGAGTATTTGATAGAACTCAGGGAAAGAGAAGAAAGGATGGCATTGCGAAATATAGTAAAAGAGCTACAAGGGATTAAAAAGATGATAAAAGAGTTTAACGATGGTCTTGATGCGATACATTCCATAGAATGGGAGGCTGGACTGAGTAAGGCGAAAATTAAAATAAATCCGAAGAATGGGAGGAAATTTCATCTTGCAAAGACAAGATTATTTGATTTAGCCATAGAATCTCCCTCAATTATCACCGTTTCTATGGAGAAGGAGAAAGTAACTATTTCAGCAGATGAAAATTTCCTTTTCGATTTTTTTCCCATATCGTATATAAACCATATTGCGGCGAAGAGCATAACCATAGGCAGCGAGGGCATAGAAATCAAGGGGCTAAAAGAAGGGGAAGAAATTCATGTATTCATAAAAAGAGAAGGTCAGAATATAAATATTGAATTCTCTAAAGACAAGGAAAAAGATTCATGGACATATCCTCTTTTTTAATCTCCAAAATATGTAGTGAGTACTTCAAATGAAATGTGATCCACCTGCTGGGAAAACTTGCGAGGCTCTACAAAAAAGTTTCTAGTACCGCCTACAGGTATATCTTGGAGAGTCTCTAGTGAATATCCTAAATATGTGTTATTTTTGTCATAATACTTCACACGAAACTCACAATAGGATATGTTCTTTTTAGCAATATTTTTTACTACTCCCTTAACCCCCACATAATCACCATTTGAAAACATTTCATATTTAACAATTTTCAAATATCCTTTCTCATCAGGTTTCAGAATTTCTCTAAGAGAGGGAACAAAAATAAATGCAAGAATAATGCATCCAATAACTAAACCAATTATTATCTTAAACTCATTTTTCATATTCATCCACTCCCTTTAGATTTTATAATGGGGAATGAATATTTAAACATTTTATTCTTGAATGGCTAATAAAACATAACAAAGAATCCAGATAATAGCATAAGTAGCATTACAACAATTGCAGCTATCTTTAACAATAAATTTCTTGTTTTCCTTTTCATTTTATTCCTCCATATAAATCATTATACCATTTATTTCTATTAAATCTGCCTTTTTACCTTTTATGCGGAATTCCTTCTCAAATGTTATATAATCTTTCGGAATTGTAATGTGCTCAGAAGAAGGTATAACAGCAGATCCTGCTGGGTAAAAATCTGATAGCGAATATTCTCCTCTTTCATTTACTTCTCGATAAATTTCCTGGGGGTCTTTCTCTCTTATTTTATTAATTATTTGTCCGCTTATTTCCCTAAATGTCGGTCCAATTTTCGAATAAATTGGCTTTACAGCAGTAATAACTTCCTCCACCTC
>CAZHBO010000060.1:4149-9125 GCA_964530745.1 uncultured Thermoplasmatales archaeon
TCGGTCCAATTTTCGAATAAATTGGCTTTACAGCAGTAATAACTTCCTCCACCTCAGGCATTTCCTCTCTAATCTCCAAATTTTCAATATTTAATGTGCCTTTTATGATACTGCTACTTGGTTTAATCATCTCTAAATCTTGCTGGCTAACATAAATTGTAACTGTTTTTAAAGGAGTGTTCAATGCCATTCCTTTGCTGCTTTTATATTCCCTTATCTTTGCAATAATGTTTTTTACAACCTCTCCCCTACGAAAAGCATCTTCATCATTCAAAACAGGCTGCGGCCACTCTGAAATGTGTATGCTTTTTTCCCCCTCAAACTTTTTATAGAAATTGTGGTAAATTTCTTCTGTTATAAATGGCAGGAATGGTGCAAAAAGTTTTGTCATGCCCAATCCAATTGTGTATAAGGTGTATAAAGCTGCTTCATCATTTTCCTCATAAATCCTATGTTTCACCATCTCAATATACTGATCAGCGAATTCATGCCATAAGAAATACTCCATTTCCCTTATAGCATCTGAATAGGCAAAATTGTTCATGTAATCCGTGCATTTCTTTACCACCATGCTGTATTGGTGGAGAATCCATTTATCCATATCCTTTAGCTCGCATTTATAATTTTTTTCCTTGACAATATTGCCAATGAATTTCTCCACATTCCACAATTTTTTCATTAATCTTTGCCCCCTAACCAAATCTTTATAACGGAAGGGATTGTCTTCCCCCAGTTTACATTTTGCAGCGTAATAGCGAAGGACATCAGCCCCATATTCCTTGAGGATATCCAAAGGGTCAATCACATTTCCAAGGCTTGTATGCATTGGCTTTCCATCTGGAGCTAAGATAAATCCCCCCATCATGATTTCTTCGAAAGGCTTTTCGCCCGTAATGAGCATGCAACGCAAAATTGTATAAAATGCCCAAGTCCTTATAATATCATGTGCCTGGGGGCGGAGCGACATTGGGTACAATTTGGAAAATAATGAGTCATCCCTCTGCCAGAATGTATTATAAAGGGGGGTTATTGAAGAATCCATCCATGTATCAAATACATCCTCACATCCTTTTAACTCCCCCCCACACTTTGGACATTTTTTTATTGGAGGGGAATCAATAGTGGGATCAATATAGCACTGCTCTTTTCTGGCAATCACTACTTCCTTACAATTTACACATTCCCATAGTGGTATGGGTGTGGCAAAATATCTCTGCCTTGATATAACCCAATCCCATTTTAATGAATCCACCCATTCCTCGAGCCTTTTTTTCATATATTCAGGATACCACTTTATTTCATTCGATGCCTGAATAACTTTTTCTTTAAATGGCATCAATTTGAGAAACCATTGTTCTGTTTGAATGAACTCTACAGGTGTTTTGCACCTCCAGCAAACACCAATACTCTGCTGCAAATCCTCCTGTTTTATCAACAATCCTTCCTTGTCTAAATCCTCTATAACAGCCTTTCTTGCATCCTCAACACTCATTCCTTCATATTTTCCTGCCAGTTCATTCATCCTTCCGTCTTCATTTATGCATATTTCCATGGGTAAATTATAGCGGAACGCCCACTGCAAATCATCTTTATCTCCAATGGTGCAAACCATTACAATGCCTGTCCCAAAGTGTGGGTCAACGGATTCATCTTCAACTATCTTTACTTTCCTTCCAAAGAGAGGGACAAGAACTTCTTTCTCAACCAACCATGGAGAGCGCTCATCATCTGGATGGACAGCTACCAGCTGGCAGGTGGGAAACATTTCTGGACGCGTTGTAGCAATCTCAATATATTGCCCGTTATCATCCCTTCCAATGCCATGATATTTTTCTATCTGCTCTGGTTGCTCTTCAGCAAAATAAAATTTTACAGTATTAAGTTTTGTTTTTCTTTCAATATGCTCAATTTCTGCATCTGCCATTGCGGTCATGCAACGAGGGCACCAGTTAACTGGGAAAGTGCCTTTGTAAATATATCCTTTCTCAAACAATTCAATGAATGAAATTTGAGTCACCCTGCGGTAGTATTCTGCATCTGTCTGATAATAAATGCTCGCATCCATCGATTCCCCAAGCATCATGAACTGTTTCTTCATTTCTTCAATATTCTCTTCAGCAAATTTCCTGCATAATGAAATAAATTCATGCCTGTCAATATCCTTCCTTGTTATTCCATACTTCCTTTCTACTCTCTCCTCTATCGGAATGCCATTTACATCAAAACACAAAGGAAAAAAAACATTATAGCCTCTCATTCTTTTATATCTGGCAACAAAATCAATGTGAGTGTAATGAACAGCATGTCCTATGTGGAGGGCGCCAGAAGCATAGCGGGGTGGGTTATCAATGGAATAAACATTCCCTTTTTGTTTATCAAATGTATAAATTCCCATCTCTTCCCATTTCCTCTGCCATTTTCCTTCCGCAACTAGAGGATTGTAGTCATTCATTTTCTCTATGGAAGGGGATTTTTCCTTATAAACTTGTTGATGTTGCCCATAATGTATCCCCAAGGTGATGAATGTTTTTCACTGCCTTACCTTTCCTTCCTTTTACCATTTCTTTTCCATCTATCAAAGCTGTTCCTATGGCTAAAGGGGTGCCTTCCTCATTTCTCACCCATACCATTTCCCCTTTTTTTATTTCATAATCTGCATTTATTATTCCTGGAGCCATTACATCTGCCCCTTTTACAATGAAGGGGACTGCCCCTTTATCTACTATAACAAACTTTTTCTCTGGCTTATATTTTTTTATTCCATGTAAAGTCAAAAAAGGAATTTCATTTACAATAACTATATCCATTTCCCCATCTATTAATAAAATTTTATATTCACCCATAATAGCTATTTCTATACTTCTGGTATAAAAAACGTTACATTTCAATTTTTTTTCCACTTCTTCAATAATTTTTTTTGCTTCTTTTGCCCTTAGAGGGTGCCTTTTCTTTAAGTCCATATAAAATGAATATGTAATGACTTATAAAAATTTATAAAAAGAAAGCATTATATGCATCTCAAAATTACCCTATCTGGTGAATGATGAGAAATTTCCAATAAAAAACATTGCATATATTTTGCTCTCCTTACTTATTGTCATCCTTTCCTTACTCATTCCTCGACCATCTGGACTCTCAAGAGATGGTACAGTTATGCTTGGCATTTTAATAATGGCAGCAGTGCTTTGGATTACAGAAGCCATTCCACTTGCCGTAACAGGGATTTTAATAATGATTCTTCAACCATTGCTCACTTCAATGGATGCAAGCCAGGTATTTTCAAATTTTGGGAATAAGGCTATTTTCTTCATTATTGGCTCTTTTATGCTTGCAACAGCCATAGAAAAACATGGACTGCATAAGAGAATTGCCCTTAAAATTCTTTCATGGTTTGGAAAGGGACCAAAAATTTTCCTTTTTGGGACTCTTTTGGTCGGTGCTTTGCTATCCCTTATAATGCAGGAACATGCTGTAGCCATTTTGCTGCTACCTGTTTTCATGCATATACTCGTTAGCATGAAGCTAACACCAAAGGCGAGTAATTTTGGCATTGCAACAATGATAGCTCTCACATTTGGCACATCTATAGGAAGCTGGGGAACATTGCTAGGAGGAGCAAGAAATCCTCTTACCATTGGATTTTTAGAGAATCTTGGATACCAAATTTCTTTCTTGGAATGGATAAAAATGGCTCTCCCCATGGTATTCATCGCCCTTCCATTTGCATGGCTTGTTTTAGTAACTCTTTTTCCCCCTGAAATAAAGGATATTGAGGTAGCGAGAAAGGAGATTGAGAAAGATGTTGTGAGCATGGGAAAAATGGGAATGGAGGAAAAAAAGGTTCTTATCATCTATTCCATTGTTGTTTTTATGTGGATTTTTATGTCCCAGCAAATTGGTGTGGCTGTCATTGCTTTGATAGGAGTCGTTTTAATGTTTTCTTTCCGTGTTGTAAACTGGGCTGATGTAGAAAAAGGGGTTCAATGGGGGATTATTCTGCTATATGGTGGCGCAATCACCATGGGCATTGGATTGCAACAAACCGGGGCAGCAGAATGGCTTGCTAAGAATATTTTACTATTAGTAGGTGAAAATCCATATGCAGCTCTCGCATCTCTCATCATTGTTGGCTTTATGCTCACCAATTTAATGAGCAATACTGCAGCGGTGGCATTTCTACTTCCAATAGGCATTGGTATATCTGGGGCAGTCGGCTTGTCACCTGTAGTTACATCATTTGCCATAGCACTTGCGGGGGGAGGGGCATTTATGCTCATTATTGCCACACCTGGCGCAGCCATTGCATACTCCTCAGGCTATTTCTCCCCAAAACATTTATTGAAAGCTGGATTTTTTACAAGCATTATATGTATGTTTTTCCTTTTCTTAATTGCCGTTTTTTACTGGCAGGGAATCCTTGGATTGTAATTTATGCAGCAAGAAGAGCAATAGGACTTCTCCAATCCCATGCAACAGGCTCATCAGGGTCTAAAGCAAGGGCTACAACAGCAATTAAATAAACGCCATTCTTAAGATTAGTAAAATTGCATGAAAATCCATCTGATCTATCTCTATCCCATTTGCTCTGAACGATCTCTTTTTTCAGGACGTCTTGAAGAGTAAAGTAAGCCAAAAGGATATCATCGCTTGCTTCTGTTCTTACCTTGATAAAAGATTGCCCTATAATTATTGTCCAAAATGGATTAAATTCTGGCAATATTTTTTTTCCATAGATATACAACCCTCCTTCTGGCTCTACTATGGAAATATAACTGCCTTTCTCTGCTTTTACATGAATCATTGGAAAAAAAAGCATGAACGCAATGCACATTGCAATAACAATTTTTGTCATAAAAAAAATAACATGTGTTTTTTATTTAACTCTTTTTATTATGACTGAGACCTTCAAATTAATGCCTTCAAGTCCTTGTAAAAAGTCCTAAAACCTACAAATACTACTGTCCAACATTTCTAAA
>CAZHBO010000061.1:0-4645 GCA_964530745.1 uncultured Thermoplasmatales archaeon
ATTCATACAACTTTATTGCATTTATTCCTAGAGGAAGATTCATGTCTTCTGCAATGCTTTTACATTTGACCTTCAAAAAATAGGCAATTGGTTTATAATTTGTTTCCGAAAAAGCTTCATAATTTGCCATTCCCTTACATATAATTAAATTTGCTTTTTGCAATTTTTTTTCTAAATCAGCAGGCATAGCATCAAAGTCAACTCCAACTGCAAATGTTCCCGTTGTTAAAATTTCATCAACAACTTCATTGAAGCTCAATGACAAGGCATCTTCATATGTTGCATCTGTGAGAATAGGAACTCCTTTTACAACAAGCGTTAAATTAACATCGAATTTCTTTAATTCTCTGCAAACAAGTTTATCAAAAACTACCTCCCCACAATTATCTGTAAAGTAAAGAATGTTTCCATTCAAATGTTTCTTTACTTTTTCCAAGTCATTGTAACCAATTCCTTTGCCAATTTCCCCATCAAATTTTTTGTACAATTCCTCTGGTGAGGAAGCGCTACCTGCTATCCCAAAATCTATGGAGTTACCAACAATAGAGCATAAAATAGCTGCCTCAAGCTTATCCCTACTTTTTTTGATAAAATCCTCTACCTTTGGAATTAATTTTTTAGCAATCTCGTTGCTTTTTATCTTTAGCTCTTTATATGGATCCTTCTCACCCAACAAATCATATGCCATTTTATGCACAACAGTTGCAATCTGTGCCGATGATTTTCCCTTGGTATATTCCTCCAGCAATTTTTCGGCAGCTTTTTTTACTACCTCCTCCTGCTTCTCTTGGCTTGCATTTGCTAACTCTGCTTCATACAAAACGCGGTTGAGCAGACATGGCATACAACGAGGTTTCATTTTCATTGAATGGGTAATCCCATGCATTATAAATTCTTTTCAGCATTACATTTTTATAGCCAAAACAATAGCATATCCCCTTGCCATATCCCCCACCCCATTTGGAATTGAAATAGTGCAGTAGCTACCAACCTTTACGTTCCCATTCCTTATTCTCCAAAATCTTTTCAAATCCTTGGAAATGTATTCTTCGATGTTCTCTCCGTCACTAAGTCTGTAATCAAGCATAGAATATTCAGATATCCTTAAATGTCGTAGTCCTTCTCTTATATTCAGATTTTCTTTTGAATAAATTTGCATTATTTCATATTTTTTAAAGTCGTTCAGATGAGATGGCGTTGTTAAAATAGGAGCGATATAGAGCATAGACAGGAAAATTACTTTTTCCTTCTCATTTAGTCCTGAGTAAAATTCTCTGGCTTTTTCAGGTGGCAAGGCTAAAATAAAACTCTTTCCTTCCGGCATTTCCATGAAATCTGGCACAGCTATGCTCCTCCGCCTATTATATTTTAAAACGAATTTTATAAACACTTCATTTTCCTCCCTTAAATATAAAACCGCCCTCATATTTTTTGCCACAGCAATGATATCTTGCATAAAGGTAAATATTACAATTCAAAAAAAATTATTATGGTTAAAACGTGAAAGATATATACCCCTCCTTCATTCCACTTATGTGTTTATTTTGATTAGGTGAAAAAATGCCGACGGAATTAAATAAGGAATCTTTCCAAGAGTTTGTTAAAAAAAATGGTGTTTGCGTAATTGACTTTTGGGCTCCATGGTGTGCACCATGCAAAATGATAGAACCAATTCTGGAGGAGCTTGAAGAAGAGATGAATGGAATTGCATTTGGAAAAGTAAATACGGATGAAAATCAAGAATTGGCAATGAGGTATGGAATAATGAGTATTCCCACTCTTTTAATTTTCAAAAATGGAGAGCTTGCAGATATGCTTATTGGCGTGGTTCCAAAGGAAGAAATAAAAGAAAGAATTGGGCATGCTTCCAAATGATTTGGAAAAAACCAAACAAAAGAGTTATAGTTATGTAGTCCTTATCCATTTATCTAAAAATGGGAGAGAAAATAGTGCTTGATTCCAATACTTTTAAAGCGCTGGCATCTCAAACAAGGCTGGCAATACTTAAAAGCCTGGATGAAAGGCAAAAAACAGTATCAGAGCTATCAAAAATCATGGATATGAATAAAGCAACAATATATGAACATCTCTCCCTTTTGCAGGAAGCTGGGTTGGTATCAAAAATAGAAAGCGGAAATAAATGGGTTTATTACAAACTTACATGGAAGGGAATTGATTTGCTCCACCCAGAGAAAAAAAAGATAGTGATTCTTCTCTCAACATCGCTCATATCTTTAGTGGGATGCATATTTTCCTATCTTGCCATTATAAAAGATTATTTCATCGACTACACCAATGCAAAAAAAATGATTGCTGAAAAGAGGTTTTCCCTACCATCAGCCCATATTGATTTCTCTGCTATACTTCAAGGAACAATTTTTTTAATCATTTTCACCTTCCTTTTCTTCCTTGCTGTATGGACATGGAAAAAGCCGAGGAAAGGATTGCTGGAAACTTTTAATCCATGATTCATTGAGCAACTATCTCTACAGGCGGCAATTCTGTTTTGATATTCGTATTATACATATCAAAGGCATTTACTCCCTGTATGACCCCTTTTATCGGCTCATTTGCTTTTAAATGATATAAAAATTTTATAACCTTTCCTTTTTCAAGACTTTCTATGTAAACAAGGGCTTGTCTTCCTTTTATTTCAAAATTGTCTATTATTCCTTGTTTTACCAATGTGGAGAAGTCGCTGGAGATGAAAGAAAAGCCTACTGGGGCGCGTAAATCAATCAATATCATCCTTGCTATATCGGCGCTTCCATTGTAGATCAATGTAACGGAGGCATTGATTGTATCATTCACTTCAATGTTTGTTGCATCATAAGTTACATCAAGCAAAATTTCTTTTTGTTGTTCAACATTATTTTCCCACGGTAAATACTGTTCAAAGAATATTTGATACAATATGCTTCCAGTTCCATTTGATTTTAGATTTACAGTGGTTGTTTCATTAAGGTAAGGGCGAAGGTCAATGATGTATGTCAAATCTTTATTTTCTTCGGTGAAATTGATTTTATCTACTTCTTCACCATTAACAAAAATTGTAACATTCATTTCTTTTAAATCAATAGAGCCATATTTATTCAATGCCTGGAATGCCACTACTGTATCCTGAGTGGAGGAAAAACCTCCCAGATAGCTCCTGTGGTTGAGCAAATAGCTAACCGCCTTTTTTAATATGTCGGAAAAACCTCCATGCTCTTGCAAAGCCATTATTGCATATGCCGTAGTTTCTATATCATGACTTCCATACCATTCAGAATTAGCATACATTGTATTCTCAGCAGACCACCATATGGTATTATTCTCCTCATGCCGCAAAGATAACAACTGCTGCGCTATCTCATCCCTTATGCTTTCTCTTCCATTACCATATTCGAGGGCGAGAAGGGCAAGAGCCAATGTATAAGAATCATTCCAGTGTTCATGAATATGTGATTCCACATATCTCAATGATTTTCTGATATGTGCATCTGGGGTGTAGCCACTATACAACAACGCCCTCGTAATATAAGCTGTGGTCGCCACTTTCTTCATTTTTAAGATAGGATTGGTTGTTTCATACAACCCCCATTCTGGGAAAACATATGAGCCATCTTTATCCTGCTGGGCAATGAGCCATGTCTGCATTTTTTGAATAATTTTTTCATCAATAGTAAAGCCTGCATCTATAGCATCCTGAAATGTGAGCAAACCCCAGGAAGTGAGCCATGGATGGGGCTCTTCATCCTGAGGGAACCAAACTATTCCCTTGCCATCTCCACTATCAACAACATATAATAATTCATGCTGTATCCCTTGTGTAATCATGCTTTCATATTCAAAGAGTTGCTCATCTGTTATCCCTTCTTTTTTAAGCATGTTTTGATATGCCAGTATATCTACTGAAAGCATGGACATTGACTGCTCACCACAACCAGAAACAAAATGAATGAATCCCTCTGCCCCATCAACAATGATGGACTGCATCCCTCCCTGCAACTTAACAAAAGCATCTTCACTATTTGAAACTCTATCTGGATTGAGCAAGAAGGAATGGATGACACTCTGATTGTTTCTTAACTCACCATTTTCAATTTCCGAGAATGCTTTTCCATCTGGCTCTATTCTCATCGTTTTCTTTACTTCATCTTCCTTGTCCCCAGAAGTTGCCTTTATGTGAATGACATGCTCGCCAACAACTTTTGGTTTTATGGTGAATGTTACGGAGGAAACGCTATGTGATTCCACAAATATTGTTTGTTTAGCTGGTGACAGCAAAGAATACCATTCATTGTCCATTAATTCAACAGTAGCAGAGATGTCTTTATCCCCATAATTATAAACCATAACTCTTAAAGGAAATTCATCCCCTCTTACAGCAGATACAGGCACATCTGGCTCGACAAAAAATTCTTGAAAGACTGTTACTTCATCCCTACCAACACCCATCTGAGCATCTTGCGTGGATGCTATTGCCTCGACACCCCATGTTGTGATTGTATCAGGGGTGGTAAGGTTAAGAAATGCCTTTCCTTTTTCATTTGTAATGATGACAGGAATCCATTCCCATGTCTCTGGAAAATACTGGCGAACATGCTTTGGTTGGCTTTCATTTCCATATCCTGTAGCATGAAGGTCCACTCTGGCATTCTCA
>CAZHBO010000061.1:4745-8998 GCA_964530745.1 uncultured Thermoplasmatales archaeon
CACCCATGTTTACAACTTCAACGCCCATTTCTTCCCCTTTCTCCATTTCCTTTACTTCCTTGCTAAAGGCTCCAAATGTCAAAACAAGTGTCAAGCAAATTCCTATTATGGCTGCCATTAAAAAAACCTTCTTTTTTCCAAAGTTTTTTATGGCAACATATGCTATTCCTGCTATAGCACTACAAACAAATAATAAAAATAAAGTGGTCCAGTATAGCAGGATATTCTTTTCTTTAAATAAAAATGCATTCGCAATATATTGCTCTGGATTGCTTGTTTTCTCCTCTGGTCCAAAATTGCCTTTCATTACATAATTTGTTGTATTTAATGTTGAAAAATATGAACTGTTGGAGAAAATGTATTCATGTATTTCATATTGAGGGGTCATAAATTTTTTATCCAGCTCGAAATACAATTTCTCCAGCCCTGAGAATCTGCCTCCCAGCTCAAAAACAGATTGGTCAACAATGCTTATTCCTAAAGCAGAGACTATAGGACCGCTATCATTCTCCACGCTGAATTCAAGCGTTACAGGATTATTTGGCTCATATTTTTCTTTATCCATTGTTATATTCACTTTCAATTCCTCTGGTGCTGCCACACCTATGATGGTTACGTCCTTTATTACAGTCAGATTTGACAAAATTTTGTAAACCTTTATCTTTGACAAAGGAATCATTTCAGGAGTGACAACAATGCTGAAATTTCCTTTCCCATCATGCAATTTTACTCTTCCCGTAGAAACAACAAAATTTTGTGAAAAAATTTCATAATATGCCCAGTCGGTGAGGCTTTTTTCATTAAAGTAGACAGAAAAATTTGCAATCTCCCCCGCTTTATATGAATTTTTATCTGCAATTACCTTTATTCCCTTGGTGCCATTAATTGGATATGTCGCATTTATGAAATTATTTCCTTTTCTAGCAGTTATTGTAATATTCTTCTCCCCATTGTAAAGGAAATGTAAAGTTGCTATCCCTCTATCATTTGTCGAATCATTTGATACAACTTTTCCGTCCAAAATGGCATGAATTTGCGCATCCTCAACAGGCATTCCATCTGGAGTTGCAACAATAACATAATAAGTTGAGTTTGTTCCAACCATGTTTGTATCTGAAAGGGTGGTTAACACCAAAGCATTTCTAGAAACCGGGAGAACATGGGTTTCATTTTCTTCATGCCCACTTGTATCTTTAATTTTAACTTCCAACTGTAGCAATCCATTTCCCTGCTCTAGCGGAATCCCAACTGCATATTTTACTGGCTGGATAGAAAAGTTCCATACTCCATTGGAAAGTTTTCCTTCATAATGCCCAATTTTTTGCCATATGCCAAGGTATAAATAAGCATCTAAGGAAACATTTCCCTTTACAGGCTCTTTCCAAAAATAATTTGCTTTTACTGTTCCGTTAATTATCTCATCAATCAAACACCATGGTTTTGTTTTGATTTCAATACTAAATTTTGGCAGAACATATTTCTTTACAGGAATGCTTTTCTGGCTTTCTTCTCCACCAACTCTTGCCACTATTTTGTAATTTCCTAAAGGCAGTTGATCAGAGAGAGGGATATCTGTGCTGGCTATTCCATACTCATTCGGCTTAAACATTTTTTTATAAACCACATTTCCATCTGGATCATGCAGAGATATCTCCACATCTGCTCGAGATGCTTTTGGAGGTATGCCTTCAAAAGTTAATGTTCTTACATGAATTATCTGCCCTGGCTGATAGATTGGTTTATCAGTAGATAAAATAATTTTGTAATTATTTTTTACTACAATCTCCTCACTAATTTCATCATTCCCTACTTTTATGCGAAGTTTTGCATTTCCCGTTACATTTGGAACAGCAAAAACAGGGTTATCATATCCATCCTCATCTGTTTTTCCTTCATAAAGGTGGATTTTCCCTTCCTTTGTTTCCATCTCCACTACTACTCTTTCCCCTCCTGCAGGATTGCCGTTTATATCCTTTCCAATAACAAGGAAGGTGGAATTTGTATTACTGAAGAATGTCTCTGGCATGGATGCCACTACAATATTTTTTCTCGATAAATAGATATCATCAGAATGATAAACAATTATTCCTGAAAGAATAATCATTGCCCCAATTATTATTCCTACAGCCATTATCTTCTTCCTTCCAATCATTTTAATCAAAACTATATACAATATATTTAAATAAAGGCTGTCAAAATGTTTGGGAAAAGCCAAACATAGCCTATTTTTTCTTAGGCGCTTCAATATCTTCTTTTATATTTGCCAATCGTTTTGCCATTTCAATGAGTTTCTCAATATCTGCACTTGCATTGATGACCAATTTTGCCCCATCTGGTGAGCCCCCTCCATGCATGCATCCTGGAACGCCTGCTCCGATTGTGAGCCATTCGATAAGGCGTGCTATCTTTGCCCTTGTCTCACCACTGCAGTTTGCGCTCAAATATTTCTGAAGCTTTTTTCCATATCTTTCATCATATATATCCTTAAAAGATGGGAGACAGCCTGTTTCCCCTATTCCGCCAGCAATTTCCTGTGTAAGCCTTTTTGTTTCATAAGGAAGTGTGGCGACATGAACTTTATTTACGTTTGCCAAAAGCTGGTCTGGTATCCACGAGCCAGATGGATGCTTTTTTCCTAAAACAGCGGATGCAATTCCCATGCCAAAGGTGGTTTCGTTGTTTATTACCATCTGCACCAGCTTTTGTTTAAAAACTTTTTCATTTAAGCCATTGGCGCGTGCCATCAATGATGCAGCACCCACCATAATGTCTCCCTGGCCTGCAACACATCCTCCAATAGCTGCTCTATAGGGAGCGATGAAGTACATCACTGCATTTCCTGTGAATTCATATTCCCCGCACATGAATACTCTATCCCATGGAATGAAAACATCATCAAACAGAAGATATGCTTGAGTTATCCCTCCAATCTCAACAGGAATGTCAAATCCTTCCTCAGCCTCTCTTCCATCGCTTGGTCTCCTTGTTTCAACAATGGTTAAATTTTCAGCGTCTCTAGGAATGGCGAAAGAGATTGCATAATCTTTATCCTCCTCACCATATCGCATTCCAGGCATAACAAAGATTTCATTGGCAGCAGCAACACCACAAATCATTACCTTTGCTCCCCTGACAACTATGCCATCCTCATTTTTCTCAACCAAATGAAGGCTCATGTCAGGATCCTTTTGCTTACTCGGTGGTTTTGTTCTATCTCCTTTTGGGTCTGTTAATGCACCGGCAAGAGTGATGTCTCTTTTTTGCGCATCTGCAAGCCAGTTTCGCAGTTTTTTATGATAGCTCGTGCCCATCTTTTCATCGATTTCATAAGTCGTTGCCCACATTGCATTGAGGGCATTAAAACCAGCGCATCTTCCTCCAGTGCATGTACCCGTTAGATTAAACATGAGGCGCTTCATTTTTACATTGGCAACCATGTCCTCAGCGCTTTGGATAATTGAGAGATATCTTGAGACTCTCTCTCCTGTTAGAGGAGAAATGGTTGTAAGCAATTCCTGATATTCTGGCATTAAAGATGCTTCAAATATTTGAGCATGCCCCTCTATGGTTCTTCTCGTAAAAGGATGAGTTGTAACATCCTCTATTAACTCTCCAAATTTGTAAATATTAGCCCTCATTTTCCTTAAACTTTCCTTATATTCTTCTGGAGTTTTCATGGTATGGAAAGAAAAAAGATGCATAAAATGTTTTCCCATGAAAAGTTGGTGATGAAAGTTATTCTGTCAAATAATATTACCATTTATAAGGCTTCGTTGAGGGCATCCAATCAAAATTGAGCCATGGTACTCTTATTCTGGACATTGGCATTGATATAATTATACAGTCTCCATGTATGGGCTTTGGAAGGAAAGAGTGCCAGTCACTCCAATAATTTTTAAACCAAAGGTTGAGAGATAAAAGTTTTACATCAAAATATGCATTCATGCCATTTTCAATAAGATTATTTTCTTTTATCACATTCCGCTTGCAATCAATGCCAAGAAATGAGCTGAGGTATATGCCGCATTGAGTATTGTAAGATATATTGTTATTACATATGATATTCCCAACGCCTTCAATTTCTATCCCAACCCAATTGTTATACAACACCTCATTTTTGGAAATTATATTGCCACATGTCCAGCTCTTTGCAGTAGATATTCCACACCAGTATTTGCTCCAACAAACAACATTATGCGTAATTTCATTGAAAGAGCCTCCTTGAATGCTTATACCATAAAAATCATTTTTGA
>CAZHBO010000062.1:0-8921 GCA_964530745.1 uncultured Thermoplasmatales archaeon
GTTTCGCTGGCATAAAGATTAACGAAATACCATACGAGGTCAGGCAGGTCGTCGGTGCGGTCCCGCAGCGGGGAAATAACCAGTCGCACGCCGCTTAGCCTGTAATAGAGGTCTTGGCGGAAGCGTTCCTGTTGAACCTCATGCAATAAATGGGAAGAAAGAAATAAAGTTGTGCCCTCTTTAACAAGTTCTTTTATCAGATTTCTTATCTCATAGCTTGCTCTGGGGTCAAGTCCTGAAGTTGGTTCATCATAAACCAATAATTCTGGGTCATTTATAAGTGACTGAGCTATTCCAAGCCTCTGTTTCATACCATGTGAATATTCACTAACCCTGGAATCTTTTCTATCCATCAATTTCACCATCTCAAGCAAATCCAATATTTTTTTCTCTCTTTCTGTCTTTGGTATACCAAAAAGTCTGGCATAAAAATCCAAATTTTCATATGCTGTCAAAGTATCATAAAATCCCAGTTCTTCTGGAAGAAACCCTATTTTTTTTCTGATAATTTTTCCATCTTTTATCACGTCTCTACCAAAAATTTTTGCTTCTCCTGAATCTGGAAAGATAAATCTCATGAGTATATTCATTGTGGTTGTTTTGCCTGCTCCATTGGGGCCGAGAAATGCAAAAATTTCTCCCTCTTCTATTCTTAAGTTTAAATTATTTACCGCTGTTAACTCACCATATTTTTTTGTTAACCCTTCAATCTCCACAATAGCCATTTGCACTCTAATGCCCCTTTTATTTAAATATTTACTGTTTTTTTCCATGCAACCGTTAACTTCTTATATCATTTTTTTCTACATCTATCATGAAAAAGAAAGCATTGTCCCTTCTAATTCTTCTTTGTTTAATTGTACCCGCAGCCTTTTCCGCTGGTACAGTAAAAAAAGAAAATTATCAGCCAAAATTTAAAAAAACTCAATTATCTGGAGATGAGCCAAATAATGTAACCATTGTAGTTGATATAAAAAGGGTTAGAACAATGACAGTTAATGAAGATGAGCCACAAATCTATTTCAAAATATATATAAATGGGAAAAACTCTGTATGGTGGCCTCAGATATATAAAGGAAAAGATATATGGTTTGAATGGCCAACCGCAGCAAAAACAATTGATTACAATCCAAATGAAACAGTAACCATTCAAATTGAAGTATGGGAGAAGAAGACTCTTATCGATGAGGCATGTGATGTTTCAAAAGAAAAAAGTCCTTATCTGGCGGGAAAGACAATAAATCTCTTTTATGACATCAAGAGGGGAGAATGGACAGGAGATGATTATTTAGGCGATGGAAATGGCTATGGGCATTGCTCTGGTTTTGAAGATGGAAATGAAGATGAGAATGATTGTGAAATTTGGTTTGACATTTATCAGTGGGGTGAGAATGGATGGTGGGGCACTGAAGACCGTTTAACTTACTGGGAGAAAGTAAACGTATATCATCTCAATGCCTCAAGGAATTACGATAACGTAGATTTCAATGGAGACGGCATTCCAATAGAATGGGAGGACAAATATGGATTTGACCCATTTGCTAAGGACAATATATCTGAGCAAGATCCTGACAAAGATGGCTTAACAAACTTTGAGGAATGGGAAACATCTCAATGGCTTTCCGACCCATTTGCTAAGGACATATTTATAGAGGTGGATGGTATGCAGGCTAAGCATCCATGGGAAAAACCCTATACATTTCCTAAAGAATCGCAGAATCTCATATGCAATCCCTTTGCAAGGCACAATATCACCCTCCACATTGATGATGGTGAATTGTGTGGAGGAGGAGATTTAATTCCTTACGATGATGGTATGAGTGGAAAGGAATTGATGGCAGCCCGCTTTAAATACTTCCTTAATGAAGATGAGGATAACTGGAAGCGTGGAGTTTTCCATTATGCCATCATATGCTGCCAGATGGAATGGTCTGGACGCCCTGCTGGCGGAAGAATGTTTTACATAGACAGCCATTGTGTTGGAGGGCAATATGTGAGAAACTGGGCATGGTCATTTTATTTACAGGGAAGTAATTATTACAAGGCATTTGCAAGTGTTTTCATGCACGAGCTTGGTCATACACTTGGCTTAATGCATTTTGAAGGAATAGATAATGAAAAAACAAGATTTCCATGGTATAAGGAATATTGGGAGTGGGGTAACTACAAAAGTTGCATGAATTATCGCTATGTGTATAAACTGGTTGATTACTCCAATGGCGATGACAAAGACCATGACCAAAATGATTGGGCAGTCATTGATTTAACACGGTTTACCCAACCTGGTTGGTGAAATAAAAAATGCTGCAAAAAATCATTGCCTTCCTTCTTATTCTAATCATGCTTTCTTCATTGAGCGGATGCTTGGGAGGAGAGGATGCCGATAAAGATGGATTACCAGATGATATAGAAAGACAAGGATGGGATGTTCATGTTACGTATCCTGGAGATTCAACAACTACTACAATTCATGTAACCTCTGGCACACATAAAAAAGATACAGACGGCGATGGTCTCAATGACTATGAAGAATGGTCTTCATTAAATGGATATATCACAAATCCCAGAGAAAAAGATACAGATAAGGATGGACTCAGCGACTACGAGGAAATCATGACATTTGGTACAGACCCATTACATTGGGCAGATGATTATGATAAGGACAATGGATGGTGGAAGGGAGATTATGAGGAAATAGAATATTACCAAAGCAGAGGCATTGATAATGATACAATTCGCTCGTTCCTTAAAAATCCAGATGTGGATGGGGATGGAGTAAAAGATGGGAGTGATATCGATCCTTTAAGCGATTTAAAAATAAAGATAAAGATAAAGGGAATAAAAATAACTTCCAGCATGGACGACCCCGACAACAAAATTGAAACTGTTTTTAATATGAGCACCGACGGAGATTCAAAAGCATCAAATGTTTTCCTTATTCCTGTTGGTCTAAATTTTTCCATTAACCTTGTTTGGTCTCTCGATTTAAATGATGAAGGCA
Organism: uncultured Thermoplasmatales archaeon; assembly: GCA_964530745.1. Classification (GTDB taxonomy): domain Archaea; phylum Thermoplasmatota; class E2; order UBA202; family DSCA01; genus CAZHBO01. Next base: position 3,002 of record CAZHBO010000062.1, read on the forward strand.
TACCAGGAGGGAATAATAGTGTATCTCTTACCGTTATCGACGAAGATACAAGTTTTACAGAGAGAAAACCTCTCGACGAGATACCTGGACAGGGGGATGGATTTGCAGAGATGGATTTCGTGAAGATAAATGGGAATAAAAGTTTTGTAAACAACAATTTTGACATCTCTACGGATTGCAAATCATATCATTTAGTGGGAGAAGATGCAGAAATTTGGTTTGAAATAGAAGATGATAGCATCTCTCCTTAACTTACTAATTCTTTTAACCTTCCTTCTTCAATTCCCATTTTTATTTCCATCGCAATCCTCCGCCCTGTAGACATTCTTCTCCGCCACAAAGTATTGCCATAGGGATGACCAACAGACATATGCACATTTGTTCCTCCTCCTATTCTTGGAGCGACATCATAAATATAAAAATTTAAATCTTTATCTAGGCATGTTTGCAAACAGAAGGGTCCAATGATGCCATACTCATAATGTTTCTGCGTTGCTTTCACATACCTCTCACCCAATTCAAAAACCTTTTCCAGTTGAGACTCTCTTAGCGTAGCAGAGTTATGACCGCAGACAGTATATTCTGGAATCTGCTGTTTTTCAGGTAAACTTAGCTGCTGCTCAGCGGGCAAACGAACATGCCCATCCAAGCTTGTCTCAAATCTCCAATCAATGCCAAGAAGTTCTAATTCTTTGGATAAAGGGGAATAAAAAAAATCGAAATTGAAAACAGGTCCAATGATGTATCTCTCTATTCTTGCCTTTTTTAAATCATCTGCAGTAATAACGCCTTGCTTGAGCAACTTTTCAGATTTTTGGACATATTCTTCATAGGAAGCGCATGTAAAAAAACCCCTCTCCAATTTTTTTACAGCATGATGGAGCTTTACAATGCACAATTCATCAATATCCTCTGGTTTTTCTATTTTTTCTGGAAATGGCATTCCTTCCTTCTCCAAAAGCCAGTAATAATCTTTCTCCTCCTCCCTTTCTTCTGTCCTTAGCAAATTTCGAGAGCCAAACATTGGAACAGCAAAATTATTTTCTATCTCATCGAGGCTGCAATAAGAGGTGAAAGACCTGTTTGGGATGAAAATAACATTTTCCTTTATCAACCTATCCCGATTTTTTTTGTCCAAAATTTCATTGAATTTATTAAAAATCCATGCTTCATCGACACATCCTTTATATATGCTTCCATTTCTCCTCTTTACTTTAAAATACTTTGCATATGTTTTCTCCCTCCCTTTCTGGCATACGGCAATTGTATAAAAACCCTCATCTACTGCTCCGTCAAAGGTATCCAATGCAGAGTGAGAGGCAACAGCAGCAATTTTTATGTTAGATATGTCATACTCCTTCAATACTTCCCATATTTTACCCCTTTCAATCATTTTATCACAATAGTGAATTGCATAACCCTTTTTAACCTCTCTCGAAAAGTCTATAAAAAAAGCATGGATTAATGAATATGAAAATTGTTATTTCCTTAGGTGGCTCCATTATATCCCCTGATGATATAAATTTTATTAAGATTGGAGAACATCTCAAAAAAATTAGTAAGGAAGTTGATTTGTATATTGTAACTGGAGGGGGTAAAACAGCAAGAGAGTATATCAAAGCGGCAAGAAAGCTGGGTGCATCAGAAGAATTTTTGGATAAAATAGGTATAGAGGCAACTAGGCTAAATGCATTGCTTGTTGGTTCCTTCTTTTACAAAAATGTTGATATTCCACTTGCCATTGAGGATGCATCTGAGGTAAATCCCCCTGTTATAATGGGTGGAACAACACCTGGTCATTCTACTGATGCCGTAGGAGCAATGCTTGCTAGAGAAATAAACGCTGATAGATTCATAATTGCAACTGATGTAGATGGCATATATGATAAAGACCCAAAAAAAAATCCTAATGCAAAGAGATATGATTCAATATCAATAAAAAAATTAAGGAACATGATATCCGATGAATGGAAAAAAGCAGGAGAAAGCTTCATTATAGACGGAATAGCATGCAAAATAATAGAGGAGGTAAGAATTCCAACTTATGTAATAAACGGAAAAAATGTGGAATCATTAGAAAATGCTATATATGGAAGAGAATTTAAGGGAACAAGAATAGAGGTATAATATGGAAAGAATAGCCCAACATGCTCATTGCCAGATATGTGGCAAAGCAATTCCTTATGGAGAAACTCTTTGCTCAGATGAATGCAGAGAAAAATATGAAGCATTTGTGAAGAAAAGAAAAATGTATTTGTATTTCATGTACATTGCCCTTGCCCTGCTTATTGCAATATTCATTTTTTCATATATCTGAGCGCCCTTACCTCCTTTTTCCTTTCTCCTCTAACTTCAAAATCCACATCCAAAAATTTCCTCAAAAGCCACATCTCTGTTTCCGCATGTTTGCTTATTTTCCTGCATGTGAAGGATGATGATGCTAAAGCTACATAAGGCAAAATTTGGTCCACCGCTCTTTCATCCACATCAACACCTGCCTCGATTTCTTTCAGCAGGCTCTGAGCGGCATTTTTGCCTACTTTTTCTGCTGGCAGTCCTCTCTCACCCAGACAATCTGCCCCTATTATTTTGCCATTGCTTGCCCATAGAGCGATGCCTATGCCTGGCGAGGATGCCTCTCCTTGTTGAATGGTAATGGATGATTCCATTCCTTTCCTTTTAATTTCATTTTCTGCAGAATTTTTTACACGCTGGGCAATTTGAATGGGAAGGTTTGCTATATGAACAATGCCTTCTATATTCAGTTCTCCATTTTTGAAAGAGGGAGGATGTATTTCCTTACAAGGTTGAATTTTAACCTCTGCCTTCCCCATTCCTTTTGGATAATATCCCCTTCTAAGCAGATTTGCTTCGATACTAATTCCCATTTTTTTTAGTAATGGCAAAAAAACGTGCTGGAAGTAGTCCCATGATGGAGACCATTTTACATCTGTTCCTCCTGTCAAAACCAATTTTGTTTCTTTTTCAGCAAAGATGGATGGAAGAATGCATGCTTGTAGCACTAAAGTAATGCTTCCTGCTGTACCAATGTTGAAGGCATATTCCCCTCCAATTATTTCTCCAGGATAAAATTCTATGGAAAGAGAGCCTTCCTTCAATCCAACAGCACTTCCTCCACAAATTTTTTTTACTGCTTCAATGGCAGTAATATGCTGTCTCCTCAGACCAGGATTTGGTCTTTTTGCCCTAATATTTTTTACCTTTACAGGTTTGCCCAATAAAGCAGATAAAGCTACGGACAATCGCAATATTTGTCCTCCTCCCTCGCCATATGAGCCATCTATTTCAATCATATTTCTCCAGATAATTCAAAAGCAAATTAAGAGCTGCCTTGCAGGTGCTTTCTTTATTCTCCCATCTATTTCCATGGAAGAGATGCTTTTCCACTTTTGTTTCTTTTTCCGAAGAAATGGCTATATATACCAAGCCCACTGGCTTTTCTGGTGTACCTCCACCTGGACCTGCAATGCCCGTCGTTGCTATACCAATATCTACACTTGCTTTCTTTCTTATGCCATCAGCCATCTCATGTGCTGTCTGCCCAGAAACTGCTCCATATTTAGCAAGTGTCTCTTCCTTAACTCCCAGCAGATTCATTTTTAAAGCGTTGCTATAAGATATGACTCCACCTTCATAATATTCAGAACTCCCAGGAATGTTTGTAATGGTATGCCCTATTAAGCCCCCTGTACATGATTCTGCCGTTGCAACCTTCATATTCCTTTCTTTTAGCAGATGAGCAACTTTCTTTGCCAATTCATCCATGATATGAAATAAGAAAGAAATAAAAATGTTTATGCAGCAGTCACAACTTTCAATGAAAGAATTCCTTTTTTATTGTGTAAGTCCCTAACAAGCTCCTTAATTTCTTTTATTTCTCCTCTCACAGCAATAATCTCCAAACACTGATGCTTGTCTAAATGAATATGGAGAGATGCACTGATTATGCTCTCATAAGCATGCTGGATATCAACCAAATCCTCATTTATACCCCTCGTATCATGATTGTATGTCAGCAGGATGGCGCCTACAGTCTTTCCCTTTCCAGACATCCATTTATTGCTTATGATGTACTCCCTCATAGCAGATTCTATGGCATGAGAGCGAGTGGGCTGTTTTGTTTTCTTTACCACTTCATCAAACTCTTTAGCAAGCCCTTCTGGAAGAGAAATGCTTAACCTTCTTTTTGCCATATATGAAAATAGGAGTAATGTTAAATAAATTACTCCTAGGCAGTTAAAATTAGCAAAATTTTATTAAAAATTACAAATATTCTATATCTCACTATGAAAACCCTCATAATTTATGAGTCCGCCCACCATGGTAATACAGAAAAGATTGCAAAGGCGATGGCAGGCGTTCTGGAAGCAGATTTATTGAAGCCTGATGAAATAGATGCAAAAATTCTTTTGGAATATGATTTGATCGGATTTGGCTCAGGCATTTACTTTGGAAAACATCATAAGCGTTTATTAGCATTCATCGATTCTCTTCCTAAATTAAATAAAAAAGCATTCATTTTCTCAACTAAAGGCGGAACTCCAACATGGTTGAACCATAAAAAATTGAAGAAGAAGTTGAGTGAAAAAGGATTTGATATTGTGAAAGAATTTTCTTGTAAAGGATTTGATACATTTGGTATGTTAAAATACATTGGTGGTATAAATAAAAATAGACCAAATGAAAAAGATTTGGAAAAGGCAAAAATTTTTGCTAAAGAATTATCTGTTCTTCAGCCATCTAATAAGGAAATAAATTAATGCGATAAATAGAACAACAAAAAAGGCAATTTTTATAACTAGTCCAATTTGGCTTTCTCCAGCATAATAAGGGCAAACATCGCATCCCATTGTATTTCATATGGAGATTGCTATTTAACTATACCGAAAAATCGCAAATGCAAAATACTTCCTTTCCATAAAAACTTGTGAAATTTCTGTGTGACCAGATGCTTGGAACTCTTGCCAAATGGCTTCGCATATGTGGATATGATACAGAATATGTTCGCGAGGAGAATGATGATGAAATCATAGAAAAAGCAAAAAAGGAAGGGAGGATTGTAATTACCAGGGATAAAGAATTGTTTAGTAGATGCAAAAAAGCGATTCTAGTTGAAAGCAATACAATAGAGGAGCAATTGCGAAAGGTTTTCAAAGAAGCAAATATATCAATCAATGAAGAGAATTTGTTGACACTTTGTACAGTCTGCAATGTCCCTGTTGAGGAAATAGAAAAGGAAAAAGTAAAAGGGGAAGTACCCCCTCATGCCTATGAAACTCATGATAAATTCTGGATATGCCCAAAATGTAAACGCATTTACTGGATGGGGACACATTGGGAAAACATGGAAAAAATGATTAAAAAAATATTACCATAATTTTCCTTTATAGCATGGTGAAGAAGGGCAGCCGATACATTTCCCATTTTCATAATGTCTGCATTCTTCGCAGCGCATGCCCATATTGCAGGGGGATTTATTTTTCTCTACCAGTTGGATGGGCAGTATAATTTTCTGCTCCGATTTTAAAATGATGTTAAAATGTGCATTTTCTACGCTATTATGTTCAATAAATCTGGATGTCACTGATTCAAGGGTTGAGAAATCCTCGCTAACCAAAAAAATGGAGAGATTCCTCCTACCATCCATTGAAATAATGTTCATTACATATGGACATTTTTTTATGGAAGAAAGAAGATGCTCTCTATCATCTGTTTCAATATCCAGCTTGGCAAAATGGAGTCCAATTTTTTTAGGATTTATTCCAACTGCATAGGAAAGAAATCCTTTCTTGCGTAATTTTTTTATTCTTGCCCCTACTGCTGGCTGAGACAAATTCACTTTTTCCGAGATTTCATTTTGAGAGAGAAAAGGATTTTCTTGGAGGAGGAAAATAATTTT
>CAZHBO010000063.1:0-8909 GCA_964530745.1 uncultured Thermoplasmatales archaeon
AATCTTTGGAAAAAAAATGTTTGGAGGCATAGAGTATTGTTCAACAATAAATGATGCAATAAAGAATGCAGATGCTTGCCTTATAATGACTGACTGGGATGAATTTTCCTCCATAAACTTCAGCATAATGAAAAAACCGGTTGTCATCGATGGAAGGAGAGTTGTTAAAGATAAAAGAGGAATCATATATGAAGGGATATGCTGGTAGATGCTAAAATTTAAGTAAAATAGTCACCTTCATTTACAGGGCCCGTAGCCTAGCGGACAAGGCGGCAGCCTTCGGAGTTGCAGATCAGGGGTTCAAAATTGTATGGCTCGCATACATTGAAAATCCCCTCGGGCCCGCTTGATTCCACCTGCGAAAAATTTAAAAGCAAAATATGTTTACAACAATTCGGGGGTCTGTTACGGGGAGATTTTAAGAAACATTGGTGTTCACCCCTAACCCAAAAAGGTGATCACGATGAAAATATTAGGAAGACACATAATAGCGGAATTGTACGGTGTGGATAAAGGGTTAATTTCTGTGGAGGAACAAGTAAGGAAAATAATGGATAAAGTGGTAAAGGAGGCAGGTATAGAAACAGTTGGCACCCTTTATAATCAATTTAATCCGCATGGCGTGACGGGCATTGTTTTAATTTCAGAGTCTCACATTTCCATCCATACATGGCCAGAATACGAGATGGTGAATTTGGATATTTTTACTTGTGGAGACATCAAAAAAAGCGAAATTGCATTCCAGTCTTTCATTAAGCACTTTAAGCCTAAATCATACCGCCATTACATATTGGACAGGGGTTAGAGTGGATAGAATAGAATACCAAATAATATCCTCTCTATTAAACAAGGAAACTTCAATTTGGAAATTAATTGATTTACAAGATGCATCACTCCCAGAATTTTTTGAAAAATTGAAGAAGATGGAGGAAAAAGGGCTGATTGAAATAAAGAATGGGAGAGTGGCAATCACAGAAAAAGGAAGAAATCTTGTTAAATTAAAACGGGAAGAGATGAAATGCCCAGAGTGCGATGGAACTGGATATGAAATCTTAAAAGAGATAAAAAGGGATTATGAAAAGATAGTTCAAAACCGTCCTCTCCCAATTGAAAAATATGATCAAGGCTATATAAGCATAGACGGGGTCCTCAGGAGGGTTTCTTTTATGATGGAGAGGGGGGATTTGCATGCAAATATTTTTGTCATTGGGGATGATGATTTTTTTAGTATAGCATCAGCATTAACATATGTCCCAAAAAAAATTGTTGCAATTGATATTGATGAAAGAGTAATTAATTTCATAAATAAAATAGCGGAAGAATATAGTTTAAAAATTGAGGGACATGTTTTAGATTTACAAAAAGAAAACAAAGATTTTTTGCATAAATTTGATGTTTTTATTACTGATCCCGTAGAAACGCTACCGGGCATAAAGCTATTTTTGTCAAGGGGAGTAGCTTCTTTGAAAAATAAGGGCTCAGGTTACTTTGGATTAAGTACATTGGAAGCATCCAGAAAAAAATGGTATGAAATTCAGAAGATGATTCACGACATGGGATTTGTAATTACAGACATAAGAAGGCAGTTTAGCGTGTATCCAGACGATGGAAAAAATTTTTTTAAATACCAGAAGAAATTACCTATAGTGAAGAAATTAAATACAAAAGTCGATTATAACTGGTATAAATCTTCTTTATACAGGATAGAGGCGGTAAAAAAACCAAAGCCATTAATAGAGAGAGATGTAATCCTTGGAAAAAAATTTTATGTGGATGATGAAAGCTGGGCTACTCCAATGTGATTCCACCACTCTTTTAAGGGTTAAAGTATTTAATACTGGTCTTATATAATAGGCAATGAGTTTAGAAGGATTGAAGGAAAAATACCCTGAAAAATTTGTTAAGGTTGAGTATGCCTTAAGGCATATAGATTCTGGTGATAGGATATTTATTGGTTCAGGATGCGGGGAGCCGCAATATCTTGTAAGGAAATTAATAGAACTGCATGGCGAAATTCATGATACCAGAATACTACATATTCAAAATCTTGGAATAGCACCTTATACTGAAGAAAAATTTGGGGACACTTTCCGTCTCAACTGTTTTTTTGTTGATGATAACTCACGTGAGGCAGTAGGGGAATGCAGGGCAGATTATACTCCTATGCATCTTTCAAATATACCCCGCCTCTTTAAAAAGAAAATAATATCCATTGATGTAGCACTTATACAAGTTTCTCCTCCAGATGAATATGGATATTTTAGCTTGGGGATAAATGTAGACATTGTAAAAAGTGCATCAGAGAGCGCTGACATAGTTATAGCACAGGTAAATTCATATATGCCGCGTGTGCTGGGGGATAGTTTTATTCATGCACGAGACATAGATTTTATCATACCCTATGATGAACCTTTGCCAGAATTTTCCCCACCTGTTCCCACACGACTTGCAGACAGGATAGCTAAAAATGTGAGAAGGCTTATAGAGGATGGAGCAACGATACAGGTTGGTTATGGAGATATACCAGATGCAATCATAAAGAAATTAGATGACAAAAAGCATCTCGGTGTGCATAGTGAAATGATATCGGATGGAATAATAGATTTGATGGAAAAGGAAGTCATTGATAACTCCAAAAAAACGTTGCATCCTGGTAAAACAATAGCATCTTTTGTTATGGGGAGCAGGAAAGTTTATAACTTCGTCAATAACAATCCAGCAATTGAACTCCATCCAACTGAATATACAAATGACCCCTTTATAATATCCAGGAATTACAAAATGACAGCGATAAACACGGCAATAGAAATAGATTTGACAGGGCAGGTATGCATTGATTCCATAGGACATCGCTTCTACAGCGGCATGGGCGGGCAGGCAGATTTCATGCGAGGGGCAGCGCTGGCAGAGAATGGTAGACCTATAATTGTTATGCCATCAACCGCACAAAACGGGAAGAAATCAAGAATTGTTCCACATCTTCAGCAAGGGGCAGGTGTAGCAATCACGAGAGGTGATATACATTATGTTGTGACAGAATATGGAGTTGCTTATCTGCATGGAAAGAGTATAAGAGAAAGGGCTCTTGCACTTATCAGCATAGCCCACCCAAAGTATAGGGAATGGTTGCTAGAAGAGGCTAAAAAATATAATATGGTATATAGGGATCAAATATTGGTCGAGGGCAAGGGCGGTATATATCCTGTTGAATTGGAAAAATATATAACAACTAAGGATGGGACAAAGGTATTGTTGCGCCCCATAACTCCTCCTGATGAGGAGTTGCTGAGAGAAATGTTTTATCATCTGTCAGATGAAACGATATATAAAAGATTTTTTGGTGTTAAAAAATATTTGCCTAGACAACAACTGCATGAGCTTGCAAATGTGGATTTTACAAAAAACATGGCTATTGTTGCTGTATTGGAAAGCGAGGGAAAAGAGGAGATAATTGGAGTTGGAAGATATGGACTGGATGAAAATACAAATAGTGCAGAAGTTGCTCTCGTTGTGAGAGATGACTGGCAGGGAAAGGGAATAGGAACTGCGCTACTTAAGCATCTTACCAACATAGCGAAAAGGCGTGGGTTGTACGGATTTACTGCAGATGTTTTAGCTGATAACCGAGTAATGCTGTACTTGTTTGAAAAAATGGGATATGATATGGATAAAGAATGGAGAAATGGTATATGCCATTTAAGAATGTTCTTTAAATGATTCCTTAGCCTATTTATGCTTTCTCAAACTGATTCTTTGATGCACCACAAACTGGACAGACCCAATCGTTTGGCAAATCCTCGAAGGATGTTCCAGGTGCTATTCCTCCATCTGGGTCTCCTTTCTCTGGGTCATATACATATCCACATATTTTGCATCTATATTTTTCCATTTTTATCACCTCTTTTTCCTCATTTTTAATATATGTTGGAGCTGTTTCTGGCGAGGTACCTCCTTTTATTTCATGATAGTAAGCATAACTCATTGGCTCACCATCTGATAATAAATCCCCCTTAATAACCTTGCCTGTGAAGAGGGTATGGGTTCCAACATCCATATTGCCGATAACCTTTGCATCTATATAACCAATTGTGGAATCAAGAACTATGGGTGCGCCTGTTACGCCAATTTTATATTTAATATTTTCAAATTTGTTACAATCTCTTCCACATCTGAATCCAAAGCCCCCTATTAATTTCATTGGGGCTTCCTTCGAAAGAATTGATACAGCAAAAACCTTGCTTTCCTTTATTAAATCATGTGTAAAATTTTTTTGTTTATACAAACTGCTATAACAGGGGGGCTCGGAGCATACTTGGAAGACAGTATTTGCAATCTGCCCCATTCAATTTATTCCCTTTATAAGATGTAACAATATAAAGACCATAACTTATTTTTCTCAAAACTTTAAAATTCATGTTTATCACATCCATACTAATCAACCCAAAAGTCCTTCAATAATTAAATCTACAGCCTCCTCTTCGCTCAATCCACGAGACATTAAAGTTTCCAGTTGCTTTGTGTCTACACTTCCTATGGCTGCTTCATGAGTTATATGCGCTTTTGGATGCTTTACCTCAACTATTGGGATAGCAGTAGCAATGCCATTATCCTGTATGATTTCCTTACAGTCGACGTGTCCTCTTGCATATGGGGCAGTTGCCCTCATGACATTATATACTTCTGCCCTAGCATTTTCCCTTACAGCAACCCTGGATGTAAGTACTCCTCTCGCTTTTTTACCTATAAGATTGCCCTCTTCTTTTATTTTAATTTCATCATTGCCCCTTCCACTTACTTTACTCATTAAATCCATAACACTTTCTTCCTTACCTACAACGCTATAGTCAATATCGAGTTTTCCAACCCTCCCATGAATTAACTCAAAAGTTGTCTTAAACCTGGCTTTTTTATCTAGCTCAACAGAAGCTTTTGGATATACTTCAATCCATCCTTCCATGCTATGTATATGTTTTTCTTCATAGGTATAAGAAGCACCTTCTCCAATTCTTATTTTTGCATCCATTATGTGCTTAATATCTATTGCCTTTGGAAAAATGCAATGAGAGAGAATAAAAATTTTGGCATTTTTACCAACATCGACATCCATGACTATCTTTTGCAGAGCTTTTTCATGGGTAATACCAAAGCATAGGTGAACTTTCTTTTCTATGACAACTCCTCTTTCCACCGCTAAATGAACATTCACTCCATCCTCTGTTTCTTCCGTATCTATATGCAATCCAGGAACAATATTTTTACTCACCACCTTATTCAAATTTATGGTAAGATGTGCTGTATTCTTATCTTTTAAAGCCTCATCTTCTTTTGCAAGTTTCAATAAATAATCCATTCCCATTTAATCACCTAATTCAGGGATATTTTTATGCTCGCATGGAAGACATTCTTTTTCAAAATAAGGATATATTTTATCTATACCCCCTTTCTCAACTAATTTTCCACCACAAATCAAAAAACCATGCTCTGCTTGCCTCATAACTGTAAGGCTGTGAGTTATTAAAACTACGGTGGAACCATAATTCTTCAACAATCTTATTCCATCAAAAATTTTTTCCAATGAAGCAACATCAATGCCGGAATCTGGCTCATCAAGCATAACAAATTTTGGCTTCATTGAAAGTATGGAAGCAAGTTCTATTTTCTTCCTTTCCCCACCGCTTAAAGTCTTGTCTAAAGCACGATCCATATATTCATCCGGGTTAAGCCCAACTTTCATCAATGCATCTCTGACTTCACCAATTCCTTTTTCTTTTGCCGATGCCATTATGAATTTTTTTATACTCAATCCTTCATAGCGCGCTGGCTCCTGCCATGCCAGCGTTATTCCTTTTCTTGCTCTCTCAAAAATACTCATATTTTTTATTGATTCTCTTTCAAAAATTATGTCTCCATCTATACCTCTATAACCATCAAGACCCATTATGGTGTATGCAAGGGTTGACTTACCAGCTCCATTTGGACCAACAATAGCATGAATATGCCCTTTCCAGAAATTGATGGAGATGTTATCAAGTAATTTTCTCCCATTTAAATTTAAAGTTAAATTTTTAGTTTCAAGTATTCCCATTTTGCCTCACCTCCTTTAATTTTTGCAAAACTTCTTCCACATGTCCTTTTACCTTAACCTTTCTCCATTCATGCACAATTTTGCCATCTGGATTTATAAGGAAAGTGCTTCTAACAACTCCATAATACTCTCTTCCATACATTTTCTTTAGTTGCCACACCCCATATTTCTGCAATACCTTATGCTCCTCATCACTCAGCAAAATAATCTTCAAATTATACTTTTCAATAAATTTTTTATGACTTTGCTGACTGTCTGGGCTTATCCCAATAACAACAGCATTCATTTTTTTAAAATCGTCAATGTGCTCACTGAAATCAATAGCTTCTTTTGTACAACCTGATGTACTATCCCTTGGATAAAAATATAGGATAATCCACTTTCCTTCAAAATCCTTTAAACAAATTTTCTTGCCATTCTCATCAGGGAGGCAAAAATCTTTGACTTTCATTTTAATCACCTAAAATTTCATTTAAAGCGTTTAATCTTTTATCCCCAAACTCCTCGCTTTCTTGCATGGAATGGAATCAATGCTTATTCCGACAGCAGTGGTATCAAGCTCTTTAAATCTTTCATGATTTCTTTCTAAAGATTTCATTTGTTCTGCGCAAACAGAAGTCCATGCTAAAGGATGGAAAGAAAGGAGAATTTTCATACCTCCGTAATCTTTCATTTGAAAATTTTCACTATTTTGATCCTTCAAAACAAAATTCTCTGCTATTTCTCCTATTTTCATTTTTATCGCCAATTAGTATTACGGCGTAATATTTAAATTTAACCAGGGTGATTAAATTTTTATACACTTTTTCATTCATTCTTTATGCTGGATTTAAAAGAAATTTTGGAAATTGCAATTAAGCAGAAAATTACAGGAAAATGGCAGAAAGTACAGATATATTCCCGCTGAAGGATAAATTTGCTTTTTTGGGAAATGAAGAAAAAGGTCATAGGAGAATACTAGAAAAAATTTTTAAAAAGAAATTTCCTGATCAGGAAATTTCTATGCCCGAGGAAAGTTCAATGCCTTTTCCCAAATTTGAAGTGGGCTATAAAATGCAACTTTCAGAAATAATTCAGAAAGCAATGGAAGCGGAAAAATTTGCAACTGATTTTTATAAAGAAATGGAGAAAAAGGTTGATGAAGAGGATGAAAAGGCAATAGCTCGGTATTTAAGTAGCATGGAAGAGAGTCATTACTATTTGTTAAAAAAGTGAATTGGAGATAACATATAATTTTGAGTTATACGATGAAGTACATGAAATGATGCACGTTGGTCCATGAATTTTACGGGTCAAAACTTTTCAGATTTGTTAAAATCCCTGCCACATTTAAAGCTAAATTTTTCCTATGAATTTCAAAAGAGCATACCAATTTTACCACAATATTTTTAAATAATTTGTATCTATGTTTTTGAAATGCGAGATAGATTTATTTCTGTTATGACAGTTATTCTTGTTGTATTTGTTTTATGTTTTCCCATACCTTTTGGGTTTGAGGTCAATTCTCATTCCCTTTATAGCCAAAATTTTACAGCCCAAGATATTTTAGATGGGGCATGGTTAGAGATTCGCGACGGTATAAAGATCATTCATCTCAATGGCTCATATTATAATATGGGGTATCAGCTAGGTTATTTTTTAAAAGATGATTATCTAAAGAGTAGACGGGCATGGCTTGATTTTCTTGAGAAAAAACTTGGCATATCATATGATGATCTTGTCTATATCTGGAATGAATTAAAAGATTTTATACCACGGGAGTACAAAGATGAGATGCAGGGGCGTGCTGATGCTGTTAATTTATCCTTTGAAGAAGTAGCTGTGATGGATGTACTTGATCCTGCTATTAGATGTGTTGGCATGGCTTGTTGGGGACCAGCAACCATAGATGGCAAACTTTATCATTTAAGGAGTGCCGATTTTTCCTTGAATATTCGTGATCCTGTTACAGGCGAATACGCTTCCAACGATCAGCTTTTAATCGTTCGCAAGCCAGAGAATGGTCTTGCATCCGTTGTCATTGGTTTATCAATTGAAGTGAGTGCCGAGGGTGGTATAAATGAAAAAGGTATATGCATTGGATATACAGCAGTTTATATTAATGATAAAACAATTTATGGTATTCCATTAGGTATGAGACAAAGAATGGTTCTTGATAGAGCAAATGATATTGAAGATGCTTTGAATATCATTTCTAATAATAGAACGACTGGTGCTACAAATATTGTTTCTGATGGTAAAAACAGGATAGCCTATGTTGTTGAACAGAGCGCCAACTATTCTTATATTGGAACATGGAATGGAACTATTGAAAACAATTATCCCTCCTGGATTATAGATCATGTTGTTAGAAGAAATGATATTTTTTTGGATCCTGTATCTGCTGGCTTACCTAGTGACATCTACAAAAAAAGCAATTTCATTCGCTGGCTTCTTAGCTTATTTGGATTGGAAAAAGAATACGTTTATTTTTGGACTATACAACATTTCAAAATATTTAGCAGAGCAATAGAAGAAAATTACGGGAGGCTGAATCTTAACAGTACTATGAGTATGCTCAGAGCGGTTTATCAGGGGAAAACAAATTTATTTTATAGATTTGTTCAATTGGCTGGCGGACCATATTCACAAGTTTGGTATCAATGGGTTATATGCCCTGAGTCAGGCGACATGCTTGTATCATTCGCAAGAAACAAAACATCTGCTTATAATAATCCTGTGCATTATTTTAATATGTATAATCTTATAAACGCTGAACCACCATAAGATATCTCTGAGGGTCTGTGCATGAAAAATTTTATAGCCAATTGCATCTCTTTAACAG
>CAZHBO010000064.1:0-8762 GCA_964530745.1 uncultured Thermoplasmatales archaeon
CTCATACCATCTTCCAATGAATATAGCATTTTTTATGAGCAATAGAACTAATCCTGTAATTACTGCAGCTATGATATGAAAAATAATTCTGTAATTGCCTTTTATACCAGTTAATTTCCAGGCAACTAATCTGATGTATATCAGGCCAATAGCATATGCTATCACTGTTGCTATCGCTGCCCCCTTTGCCCCTAATCCAGCAAGTTTTATACCCAAACTCTGTATGTCCTTCGGAATTAGAATAAGGTTAAGAAAAACATTGCAGATAGCCATAATAATAACCCTATTCCTGTGCAAATGAGGCATATCCATTCCAGAAAGCTGAGAGCTATATGGAATTGCAAACCCTCTTAATAAAACAAAAAATGGCAAAATCTGTAAAATACCTATTGCAGGCATATATTTATTTGTAAGTAAAATATGAATAATTGGCTCTGCTAAAGTAGCCATTATAATAACAATTGGAAGAATAATCATGGTAAGGTATCTCTCAGACATCAGTGTTATTTTTTTTACTTCATTTAGATTATCTTTGGCATGATATTCTGATATTGTTGGGAGTAAAAGCAAGCTTACAGAATTTGTAAAGAGCACTATAAAACGGGATAGGTTAAAAATTGCGAAATATTCTCCAACTTGCTGAGCACTCCAGAAAAGTTGTATAAAAACCTTATCTATATTTGTCATTATGATAGCAGATGCGGATGCTATCGCCATCGGCATAGCAAACTTAGCATAGTTTTTGAAATAGGAATAAGATGGTTTATCAACAGGATAGCCTCTGAAAAATAAAAATGCAAGTATAAAATGAAAAATTTCACCAAAAATGTAGGTATATGCCAGTGCTAAAACACCCAGCCCATAGTAAGTAACAAAGATTGTCGCTATAACTCTTGCAAGCGTATAAGCAAAGAGTGGAATTTGGGATTTAGCCGTCTCTTTTCTGGCGTTAAATGTAAAAATCATTGATTGAGTAAGGGTGAGTAAAACAAAATACATGAGGATAAGGTATATCGCCTTTTCATGCAGAGGCGATTCAAATCCCCTTCCAATAACATATTTCCATATCGTTATGGATAAAATAACAATGCTTGCCATTAAACCAGCCAAAAAAGTTTTAGTGACGGCAAAAGTCCCTATACATTTTCCAAAGTCCTTTCCTTCAGAAACCCTTTTAACATGAGCTTGGTCAAATCCTAATTTACCGAAAATAGAAAACAATGCAACAAATCCGTATGCAAAACCAACAACTCCATATTCCCATGTGTTCATATAGACTGCAATAAATTTCAATGCCACATAGCCAAGAATTCCATTCATCATCTGGGTAGCCATTATCAACACTGACTTTCTGGCAATCATTATCCAAGAATACCTTTTTATTTTAAAAACATATGGAGATAAAGATAATGACACCGTAGTGAGAAAGTTTTTTATCTTGATTTCAATGCAAGCGATATTCAATAAAAAATGAATTCTATTTATTTTGCGTATAGTAAAGAATCTGCTCAATAGCTATGGAACAACCATTTCCATAATGGAATGCATTTTATTTTTCTATTCTCTACCTCAAATTCATCTTCATAATCCCACGTGATTGTTAATAAATTCTTGCATTTTAGTTCATTACTTGCTTTAAGCATCGCTTTTATTTCTATACTGCTAATTTCATCTTTTCCAGATGCATATGTAACCTGTATCAACTGCTCTATCTTTGCTCCCTTTTTCAGAACAAAATCCACCTCTCTTTGCTGATGATCTTTCCAGTAATAAATTTCAATGTTTCCATGCCAGTATGACTTCCTTCTCTTCAGTTCAACTGCAACAACATTTTCCATCAGTTTTCCCATATTTTTAGATACCATAAATGCAACGGAATTGATTATTCCACTGTCCGTACAATAAACTTTTTTAGGGGCGATCATCTGTTTTTTTAGTTTTGGAGAATATCTTTCAAGAATGAAAATGAGATAAGCATTGGCTAAATAATCAACATAATTTTTGACAGTGTGAACATTTTTTATTAAAGTTATGTTCTTTAACTTTGTATATGTTATCTCACTGGAAAATTGCGATATTAAATATTTTGCAATCTCTGCAAATATTCTTCTGTTTCTTATACCATATCTCAAAAGTATGTCCTTTTGAATTATGTCCTCATATATTCTCCCCAAAATAATTCTGCCAAATTTGTGAACTTCTGGAAAACCTCCTTCCAAAATATATTCCTCCATTTCCTTTTTTAACCGGACAATTTTTTTTGTTGAATGTAAGCCCTCTTCCGTTATTTTAATATCTTTCATCTTCAAATACTCACGAAAAGAGAAGGGATATAGTGTGAAGTCAATATATCTTCCAGTTAAATGTGTTGCAAGTTCTCCAGAAAGAAGTTTGGCATTACTGCCCGTAAGTATAACTTTCTTAGTTCTCCTCAATCTGTTTGCAAAAAGTTCCCATCCAGGAATATTTTGTATCTCATCGAGAATGATATGCTCTACATCTGTTCCGTGTAATTCATAAAAAGCTTGTAAACAGGAATTCAAATCTTTTGCATCCATTCCTGCCATTCTTTCATCATCAAAGTTCAGATATCCAAATTTTTTTTCTTTTAAAAGTAATAAAGAAAATATTGATTTACCGCTCCTTCTCACCCCAAGAATTGCCAGAATATTTGGATGTTTTAGTGCATCTATTAATTTTTTATGGGATATTTGCCTTTCGATTATATTCTCCTTCTCAAATATCTCTTTTATTTCTTCTCTTTGGTCAACAATTATCCTCTTAATTTCTTCCAAATTCATACAAAAATAATGACAAACTTTTTTAAAAACTTTGCTATTTATATTGACAAACTTTTAATAAATTGGATTAAAAATTAGGAAAGAAGGTAGATTACAATTCATTTCAAAGTCTTTACCCATTCATAGACAGGCTCGACCAGCTTCTTTATTCTTTTCTTTTCCTCATTCATTGGAGATGGTTTCCATCCATCGTCGGGGACGAAATAGAAGTCGGTAATTATGCCCTTTCTCTCTTCCTTTGGAATGAACTCTGCTCTTACAGGCATGTTAAATTCAACATCCCAAGGGTCTATGCCTTTAAGCTCATTGGCAATTGCAACTTTGCTTCCTTCAAAAATTGCATAAACAAGCACAATAGGCAATCTTTTTAGAGATGAGCGACCGCTCCATCCTGCTACTGTCCATGTATGAACCTTTGCCCTTTTCGGCATCTCAACCCATTCCGTCCTTTCCAATTTGCAGTCCAAATTCCAGCAATGGGTGCGAGGAGGAACCCATACATCTCCGCATTTGGGGCATCTGGTTCCCATAATTTTTCCTTCCAGCAATCCAATGAAAAATGGGCTGTTCCATCCATGGCGTATGGTGTAGAGCTGATCATAATGCAAAAATTGGTTTATTACTTTCCTGTCCTCAGAAATTTCATGCCCAACAAAAACAAGTCCTGTTTCCTTTACATCCTTCGGACGATATTCCTTTTTTTCAGTAAATTTTGGTTGCTCGGCAAATTTCTTTTTCATTTTATGACCTCCTCAAAATAAAATTGGATATGCTGGTTCCTGTTCCAGCATGGCTATTTACAATGCCGCATTCTGCATCTTTTACCTCTGTTTTGCTGCTCAAATGCTTCTTTGGAATCAAACCAGAGAGTTGGTAGAAGGCTTCGATGGCACTCATTATTCCTGTAGCTCCGACAGGATGACCATATCCCATGAGCCCGCCTCCAGGATTCATTGGTATGTCTCCATGCATGTGCGTTCGTTCATCTCTCAAAAATTGTGCAACGTTATCTGTTAAACCCAATGCTTTATAGATTTGTGCTTCAGAAGTCGAGAATGCATCATGTATCTCACCAAAATCAATTTGCTTGATAGGATTTTCTATGCCCGCCATTTTATATGCTTTCTCTGCGGAATCCCGGCATGCAGCAAATTCAGTCATGTCGGGATAGCCAACTCCATATCGCTCCACCCATCCAGGGAAGTTTATTCTATCCCCAGCACGAATTGTACAGCTTGATAAGCCCATGCCATCAATGGTTACATAACCATCTGGATTGACTTTCTTTGCATATTCTTCACTGCACAACAAGATAAAGGCAACTCCCCTTGTCATCAAACAGCAGTCATATTTCTTTATGGGATATGAAATTAGGCGAGAATTCAAAACATCTTCAACGCTGATATAGCGGTGCTCATTCCTGTACCACTGAGCCTTTGGATTGTCCATCGCATTGTTTCTGTTTTTGACAGCTATAGTGGCGACATCTTCCTCAGTAACATTATTTTCCTTCATCCATTTATTCGCCATTGCGGCATAGTAGATAGGATATATACCTCCAACTAAAAGTTCGTAGCGAGTATCGGAAGCGAGGGCAATAAACTCACTTCCCTGCGATTGAGAAACGGAGTCCATTGTTTCCCATCCAATTACGCCAACAACGTCATGCTTTCCAGACTTAATTGCAAGGGCAGCAGCATATAAAGCAGAGCCACCCGTATTCCCTCCATTCTCAACACGATAATGGGGTATGCCTACTAAGCCGAGATGGTCATGAATTATCCACTCAGCAGAAAGTTGATGCCCGAAATGCACAGAAAAATGGGAATAAATCATTAAGTCTATGTCACGTAAAGAAAATTCTGGTATATCCTGCATTGTTTCCTTAACACATTCTGCTGCCCCCCCTTCTATGCTTTCAAAACCTGTCGGTCCATAATCAAAAGGAGTTGTTGCTCCACCTACAATACATACTTTTCTTGGCATTCTTTCCCTCCGATAGCAGTAGCAGGATAACAAGCTTTCATTAAAAAATTTTTGGCAAGAGTTTCAGTAGCACGGTAGCGAGGAGGGACATGAGGGATTAAAATTCCTTTGTTTAGGAGGCACTCTCTCTCCCTCAAAATCCCTCCATTTAAATCAATGCCTCATAATATTTATTGTTTTCTGAGAGCAAAATTGTTTCAGCAGAACAATTTATATATTCCTATTTGATTCTTTCTTGCCTTATATTTTGAAGGGTGTGAAATATAAGGGGGAGAAATCTTTTTCCCCTACTCCCTCCCCCTTTATCTCCCTATTATGAGTCCAGACGGATCAATTTTCATCAGTATTTTCCTTTCTTCTGGAGATGGAGGAGCTGTTTCCTCTACTTTTTCCGGAATAATGATATCGAAGCCACTGTTCTTTTTAATGTCATCTATGCTAACTCCTGGGTGAACAGCAAGGAGCATCATTTCCTTAGTTTCTTCATGAAATCCATAGACACCAAGTTGGGTTATTACTCGATAGGGACCACTCCCTTCTGGCAATCCTTCTTTTTCCCTTGCTTTCTTGCCATTTAAATATCCAGGTGTCGTTAAAAAATCTAGTTTTTCAACAAATCGCTTCTTATCCTGTCTCATTATTATGATTGTTTTATGGCACAAAGAGCCAACGTCATTTGCTCCCCCGCTTCCTGGAAGGCGTACCTTGGGTTTATCATGAGAGCCTATTACAGTAGTATTAATATTCCCATATTTATCTATCTGAGCTGCTCCTAAGAAACCATAGTCAATGTATCCTGCCTGTGAGGCAGACATGGCATCATGCATGCTCGAGGCAGCAATGGCTTTATGAAAAGTTCTGGAGTCACCAACAGAAATGGGCAAAACAGGTATTTGAGGTCCTATCCCTCCCGCCTCAAAGAAAATAAGCAAGTTGGGGGCATGGGTGCGCTGTGCCAGCATTGCAGCAATCATTGGCAAACCAGTTCCAACAAATACAGATTTTTTGTCCTCCAGCAAACGAGAGGCAACGGATGCAAGTAGTTCCATGGATGTATAATCCTTACTTTCTTTTCTTGCCTCGCTCATCTCCTCAAGTTTCTCAACCCTCTGCAAATATTCAAGCCTTTCTTTGCCAATTATGTCCAGATATTCCTCAAAGCATGATACGCTGTACACATATTTATTCAGATAATCTTCTACGCCCTCATCGCTTTTGGATAAATCAAGCCATTCCTTAATATGCTCCTCGTCAAAAAAATAAAGGTAAGGCATCTGGCATGGATGGGAGCCATATTTTACTTCCACAACAGCATCAACAACATAGAAAGGAATGACCGTTTTCCATGGCTCTTTCCTAATTTCTTCATTAGAAATTACTTCCTCTGTTGTTATTATTAACCTTCTAGCTGCCCTTGCCAGCTCAAAGTCCTCAACCAAAATACCATCAATTTGCGCATTGCCATACTTGTCGCACCTGGGAACATGAATCATTGCGACATCTGGATGACATGCTGGGAGCAAGCAAACTGGCTTCCCGCTAAATGGATCTTTTACCACTTTTGCAGAGCTGTATGCTAGGGTATCTGTTCCAAGCAGTATGCGGGCAGGTATAAAAGGCACCCCCATCATGCCTGCCAGCAAACGCCATTGATAGCCAGCATTGCTTATCTCTCCCAAAACCTTACATTTTCCTGTTTCCACTGCTCGACGAGAAGCAGGAGATAAACCGCGCAATTCATGTCCAAAGGAATATGCTACCTCTACTTTATCAACACACCCCGCTCCAACAAGCAAATCTAAATCATGGACTGCTGTTTTACCTGCCATTGCCAAATGTCTTTTTCTTTGCCTTATTATTTCATAAACCAATGCCATTGGGACTCGCACATGCCCGAAGCCGCCAATTGCAATAAAATCTCCATCATGGATGAATTTAGAAACCGCTTCTTTTGCATCCATCCTTTTATCCTTTAGTTCCTTGCTTTTATTCTTGGCAACCCATCTCCGATGCTCATCGGCATCATGCCATCCCACCATTTTTCCTTTGCCTTCAAACAAAACATCCATATTTGTAAATTGAAAAGAATTTATAAATGGCTATGTATTTCCGATTGGTGATTTCATGGAAAATAAGTTAGCAAATCCAGCACCTCTCGGATTAATGGGCTTTGGAATGACGACTGTACTGCTGAACATCCATAACGCAGGCTTTTTTAACCTCGGTTCCATGATTCTTGCCATGGGAATTTTTTATGGAGGTTTAGCGCAGATCATAGCAGGAGCATTGGAATACAAAAAGGGAAATACATTTGGAGTGACTGCTTTTACATCCTATGGTCTGTTTTGGCTCAGCTTGGTTGGAATAATTATGATTCCTTCAATTGTATCCGACATTGCGGCTCCAGAAGCAGAGGCAATGGGTTCATATTTGTTCATGTGGGGACTGTTTACTTTTCTAATGTTTATAGCTACGCTGAAAAAGCCGACTGCTTTGCAATTCGTCTTTATTTCCCTTGCCATTCTATTCTGGTTGCTCGCCATTGGTGAATTTACAGGAAATTCAACAATTACAAAAATAGCAGGTTATGAAGGAATCATTTGTGGTCTTAGCGCAGTATACCTGGCAATGGCAGAAGTAATTAATGAGACATACGGAAGGACTGTTGTTCCTGTGGGTAAGCCTGTATTTAAGTAGCATCCCAAAACTTTTAGAAGGGAAATGAGATAATAGGGATGTGATGGCATGGATTTTGAATTAACAGAGGAGCAGAAGGCATTTAAAAGCATGGTTAGGGAGTTTGTTGAGAAAGAATTAAAACCAAAAGCATCAGAAATTGATAAGGAAGGAGAATTTCCTTGGGACATTATTAAAAAAATGGGGAAACTTGGTTTAATGGGAATGACTGTCCCGCAAGAATATGGAGGGGCTGGTATTGATAGGGTAAGCTATATGCTTGCTTTGGAAGAAATTGCAAGAGTATGCGGCTCTACTGCCATAACTGTAGAGGCCCATAATTCACTGGGCGTAGGGCATATATATGAAAAAGGAACAGAAGAACAAAGGAGGAAATATTTACCAATGCTTACCAGTGGAGAGCACATTGCAGCATGGGCTCTGACTGAGCCAAATGCCGGCTCTGATGCTGCTTCCATTCAAACAACCGCTATTTTGGAAGGAGATGAATGGGTGATAAATGGAACAAAGCATTTTATCACAAGTGGTAGCATTGCAAGCGTTGTTGTTGTCATGGCAAAGACGGATAAAAGCAAGGGAGCGAAAGGGATAAGCGCTTTCATTGTCGAGAAAGGAACTCCTGGTCTTAAATATGGTGTGGAGGAGGACAAACTTGGATTGAGAGGAAGCGTGACCGCTGAGCTAATCTTTGAGGATTGCAGAGTGCCAAAGGAAAATTTGTTAGGAGAGTTAAACATGGGTTTCATTGGAGCAATGAATATTTTGGATAGAGGAAGGACAGCCATTGGAGCGATGTCAGTAGGAATTGCTCAAGGAGCGTTAGAGCAAAGCATTGCCTATGCAAAGCAGAGGGAGCAGTTTGGAAAGCCAATTTCAAAATTCCAAGCCATACAATGGATGATAGCAGACATGGCGACAGAAATTGAAGCAGCCCGTTTGCTGGTAATGAGGGCAGCATATCTGGAGGATAAAGGCGAGAGGTTTACAAGAGAGGCAGCAATGGCAAAATTGTTTGCATCAGAGATGGCTACAAGGGCAGCAAGAAAGGCAATTCAGATTCATGGAGGATATGGATACATGAAGGATTTGCCCTTGGAGCGCTTCTTTAGAGACGTTAAGCTCTGCGAAATTGGCGAGGGAACATCAGAAGTACAAAGAATGGTTATAGCGAGGCAATTGGGGTTGTAAAATTAGAAGTAAGATAAGAAAATCTATCGTTTAATCGTAAAAGTGAATTGTTTAATACCCTTAGTTTAAGTCGAATTATCACGCTTTATA
>CAZHBO010000065.1:0-8695 GCA_964530745.1 uncultured Thermoplasmatales archaeon
TCTTCATATGTATCTCCCTGTGTATAGCACCCCTGCAATTGTGGACAATATGCAAAATAGCCATCCTCATCCTTTTCAATCACAACGGATAGCCTATATACTCCCATGATAATACATAAGCGATGTATTATATCTCATTTTCCATGGTAAACATAAAAATAGCGCTGAGGGAGGGATTTGAACCCTCGAGGGGGCAACGCCCCACAGGCTCTCCAGGCCTGCGCCGTTCCTGGCTAGGCTACCTCAGCGTTTCCACATTGGAGGATATGTTCCCTTTTTCATGAGGACTCTGGTAACATCGACGGCAATGCCTGTATCTTTTTCCATTATCTGGCGTGTGTTCATCAATGCCTTTCCTATTGCTACTCCTTCTCCCTTCAATGTTTTTATGGCTACGATTGTTCCTTTCTCAATTCCTGTATCCACCTGCAATATTCCTGGAATGGCAACATCAGCTCCATGGCATATTGCATCAACAGCAGAGTCTCTGATGATAATACACGGCAAATGGCGAAGTAAATCCTCCATAGGTCTTATAATATTTTTTATTTCCTCATCACCATCTTCTTTCCAAAAAATGTAGGCATCCAACAAATCATGTAAGGTGAATGCATTACTCTCACCAAAAAACCCACTTTTTGTCCTACGCAATTCATGCATGTGTGCCCCACATCCCAATTTTTTTCCTATATCCTCGCAAAGGACACGTATATATGTTCCTCCCTCACATCCTACAACAAATAAAACATCCCTTCCTTTTATCTCCAAAATGTTAAGATAATATATCTCTCTCTCCCTTTCAACTCTTTTAACAGCAGCCTCTTTTGGGGGAATCTGTCGTATTTTCCCAACAAACTGATTGCATGTTTCTCTAATTCTCTCCTCATCAACGTTTCCATGCAACCGCATAACACATACATATTCCTTTCCTGCTGAATGCAGAAGACCTATTGCCTTGGTCGCATTCTGAAGAGCTATGGGCAGAACTCCTGTTACAGAAGGATCCAAAGTTCCACCATGCCCTGCTTTTTTTATCTCCAAAATTTCTTTTACCCATGCTGAAACTTGATGAGAAGTTGGCCCAGATGGCTTGTCTATGATAACAACTCCATTTTCCAGCAATTCCTCAACGCTTCTCTTCCTCGGTTCTTTTCCATAATAAGGATTTGCCTCTGCCTCTGCTTTGATGAGCCTCTTTCTTGCCATTGCCAACGCCCAATAAAAAAGGATATTATAAAATTATGCCCCTTGTTTTGGCTTAGTTTTTGCCCAAAAAGAGAAATTGGTAATATTTATATGATTACAAGTGATTTATTATCTTGAGATGGAAATAAATAAGAAGATAATAAAAAATGCTATAGCAGTAGCAACTATTTTCATTTTGCTTAACACAATAACAACTCCAATTGTTAACGGGATTGATAAGGATAAAAAAGAAATGGTGAGAGTAACATGTCGGATTTGTACATTTAATGGGACACACAAAATAACTACTCAACTACCTATTGATAAGGTAATGAAAATTCAGAACGAGCAAGATAATGAAATATTATTTTCATTGCTGAAGGAATGCAACATCATACCAAAAAACAGCAGTATTTCATTTCTAAAAAATAAATTTCAAAAGGAAATGGTTGAAAATCCTTTAATTATCAAAAATTTGAAAGAAATTTTAATGAATTCAGATGAAAGCATTTTCTTTAATCTTCTCTGCATCACACGTGTAGACTGGTCATATGGCACGAAATTTTTTGCTCCCTTATTCATGCTTGGCAATTCCCCGGTTAGAGGCTGGCTGAATTTTCCAATATGGATGATATTTGGTTGGCTCCTTCAACCTTTCTTTGAGGTTATTCCAAGATTGGCATCCCTTTTATTCATATCGCTACTTATTCCGAGTTCTGATATTGTGAACATTGGGATTGGAGGACGTTTTGGTTATGATGTTGAAACTATTGGTTTATTGGGTAAAAGAACATTTGATAATCACTATAAACCGTTGATGTTCTCTTTGGTTGGTTTTCATGGATACCATATAACATTTGAATTCCCTCATAATGGAGGTGGATGGTATCGCCAGGATACATTTATAGGATTTACTTTAGCAACAATTATCCTCCCCCAAAAATAAGTAAGAAAGGAATAAGTTTTCATTTCTTTGGATACCACTTACAATCCTTTTTTTCCATTGGGCATTCATGCCTAGTTTTGCATGGAGGCCCAGCATTGCTGAATATCGTTGGTGCCACTTCCTTCACCATTTCAAGCATTTTCCAAGCAAGTTTTCTTATTTCCCACTGAGCGTGTAAGCAGCAACGCAATTCAAAAAAATTGAGCAAAGAGCGTGCATTCATTGTGACAATAATTTTTGTGCATGATGCATTTGGCAAAACATAACGGGCATCTTCCGTTGGCACCTCCTTTTTCAACTCTTCATATAACTCCCAAATTTTGCGCATAATTGCATGATATTTTTCCTCCGCCCCTGCTTTCTTCACAGAAGGAGGGACTACATAACTCATTTCCTGTTCTACATATCTCTGGCTTTGCTGGGAATAGGAGGCGATGCGATGCCTTACAAGCTGGTGAGTTAAAGAGCGGGAGACATTGGATATTGCAAATGTGAAGTAGGCATGTTCAACAACACTTGTATGACCCATTTTCATTACTTCTTTCAAAATAGCTTTTAATTCCTTTTCATCACTTTTTTTCAGCTCTTCTATGCTTGCTGGGGAATGTGTAAGCTTTGCTGCCATAGCTGCAAGTAACTCACCCTCTGGCGTGTAGGACAACAATTCTACATTCACTTACTCCCTCTCCTTAATGAGCTGCACTATTTTAAAAGGGTCTTTTATCCTCTTTATTTCTTCTTTCACTATTATCGGAATTCCTTCAATATTTTTTCTTATGGATTTCTCTACAAAGAAAACGGAATCCTTTTCAACAACTTTTGAAACATTTGAAATTAGTCTAGCCCTCTCCATTATCCTTTTCTCTCTAACGCCAACCAAAAATAATTCATCAAAGAGTTCTGAGAGAGCATTGAATGGGCACCTTGATGTAGGGAAAATCGACATGCCCAATGATTCCAGAAGTGAAAGAATTTCATCATTAACTTCCTTTTCTATATCGGGCATTCTCTCTCCCGCTATTTCTAAAAAGTTAATGGGCTTCAAAACTTCTTCTCCCAAAAAATTAACAATTCTTTCTGCAACCTCAATGCTTGCCCTCTCTCCACTTTCATACATTCTGATTGTTCGACGTGAAACGCCTGCTATGCGAGCTAAATGACCAAGAGATATTCCCCTTTCCTCTCTCATTTTTCTGATTTTCTCTCCGTCAAAATTTGCATAGAATCCTCCAGGAGCTGCGCATACAATGGGCAATATGCCATGGAGATAATTTTCCATTGTCTTGTAGGTAATTATCGGGATACCATGTCTGTAATAAACTACATCATCCTCCAATACGCTTGAACTAGTTTTTTCCCCTATCAAAATTGGGACTCCATCCAAATATTTTGCTAAGAAAAGCAATTCATTTGCCACATTTTCATTCATGGAATCAATATTGCTCAGAACTTTAATGATGAGAAGGAGGTTATCTCTCCTTGCTACAAAATCAAAACTGGATGGGCGGAGTGTGCATACTTCTGACAAGTAAAAGCCTGCGCGTGCCAGCAAATGGCGTATATCTGTGAGCAACTCCTTTTTCATCAAAACTCAAATACTCTTTTCATATATAAAAAATTTGTGTGGCTTGGAATTGATGACACTGACTCAAAAAAAGGCATGTGCACCACATACGTTGCAACAGAGGTAATAAAAGCAATTCAAAGAAAAGGATTCAACATCATTGGCTATCCTAGGCTAGTCCGCCTTAATCCAAATATTCCATGGAAGACGAGGGGAAATGGAGCAATTTCCATCCAATTTGGTAAAGGTGGGGGAAAGAAAAAAAAGATTGGAGACGTTGATGGCGACATATATTCCTTTACCAAAAAAAATTCTGATGCGGGCATAGAGGAAATAAAGGAAGAGGTTGATTCCATCATTTCTTCATTGGCTGAGATGGAAGATTCAAAAACGCATCCAGGCGTCGTTTTTTTCAAAAAGAAGCCACCCTATTATATTTATAAAAAAGGAGTGACTGAAATTTTATCCATAAAAGAAGTGAAAAAAATTATTGCAAAAATGGATGCATCTTTCCTTTCCTATAAAAAAGGGAGAGGGTTGATTGGGGCTACTGCCGCCGTTGCGTGGAGACCAAAGGATAAAACATATGAAATTCTTACTTACAGAAATGGCGGGGAAAGGTGGGTTGACGAAGAATCGGTGAAGGAAGTGGACATAAAATGCCCGCATACCTTTGATAATTATGACTATGAGAATGAGCATATTCAGATTATGCCCCATTCGCCTTGTCCAATTTTGTATGGGATAAGAGGAGATGATGTCGATGAGCTAAAAAATGCCATGAAAATTGTGATATCGAGCAAGATAAAGAGATGGATGTTATTTGAGACAAATCAGGGAACTGACGAGCATTTGAAGAAAAAAAGGATAGGAGATGTTAAGCCATATGAATCTGTCATCATTAAAGGAAAGGTATGGAAAGAGCCTAAAGTTATAGAAGGGGGGCATGTGATATTCTCCATTCGCAATGGACAGGAAATGGAATGTGCAGCATATGAGCCAACAAAAAATTTTAGAAAAATTGTGCAGAAGTTGGTTAAAGGGGATGAGGTTACTGTATATGGAGGTGTAAGGAAAAAACCTTTGACAATCAACGTAGAGAAGATCAAAGTATGCAAACTAGCAAATATCCGTAAAAAGAAAGAAAATCCTTTGTGCAAATGTGGAAAACACATGAAATCTCTGGGTAAGGGAAAAGGTTATAGATGCATAAAATGTGGGGAGAGGGCGAAGGAGGAGGATGCAATTTTTGAGGAAGTTAAAAGGGAAATAAAGGAAGGCTGGTATGAAGTGCCAGTCGTTGCACGCCGCCATCTAGCAAAGCCATTGAAAAGAATGTTCACTCAAATTTAGGAAGATATACATCGAAAATTGTTCCTTTTCCATTTTCTGGCTCTCTGATTACAATTTCTCCACCATAACTTTCAATGATTTTTTTGACAAGATAGAGTCCTAATCCACTTCCTGGACTGCCTTTACCCTTCACTCCTATGGAAAATATATTCTTTCTTATATCAGCTGGAATTCCTCTTCCATTGTCTTCAATGGAAATTTTGTAAAATGTTTTCCCATCTCTTTTCTCCTCTTTTCCAGAAATAATTATTTTACTACAGTTTGAATGGATGATTGCATTTTGAATTATATTGGAAAATGCATTTTCTATGAGTGAGCC
This sequence comes from uncultured Thermoplasmatales archaeon, assembly GCA_964530745.1. Taxonomy (GTDB): domain Archaea; phylum Thermoplasmatota; class E2; order UBA202; family DSCA01; genus CAZHBO01. The sequence continues at coordinate 5,368 of CAZHBO010000065.1, forward strand.
AGCTTTTACAATCCCATGTATTGGGGAATAAACAATCTCTATTCCCTTATTTTTTGCTTGTTGCTCAAGAATGCTAACTACTTTGGAAAGAACTTCATGTAGGTCTATTAAGGCAAAGGACTGCTCACCACCTATACGGCGTAAATTTCTTATCATTTCAATGAGCTCAGTGCTGGAGTGCGATGCCTTCAATGCATTTTCTACAATTGCTTTCTGCTCCTCTGTAAGGTCTTCTTCCGCCAGCAGCTCCAGACTTCCCTGGATAATTGTATTTCTATTGGCTACATCATGCCTCAAGAGAGAGTCATAGAACTCCTTTTCCTGCTCTGCCTCTTTCCTAGCAGTAATGTCACGGTAAATCGTGTAAATGCCCACCTGTTTTCCCTCAATGAAGATAGGTGCGCCGAGAATGGAAACATGGACAAGGGAGCCATCTTTCTTCTTTCTTAATCCTTCCGAGCGCACGATTTCTCCATTTAATACCTTTTCGGTTAGCTTTCTCCCTTTCTTCTTTTCATCTTCTGGAAGGACAAAATCATCTAAGTCCCTTCCCTTTAAATCCTCTACGGTATATCCAAATAATTCTACAAATGCTGGATTAACATCTAGGACGCGATGTTTTTCATCCAGAGAAACAATTGCCTCTGGCGAACTTTCAAATAAAGCTTGGAAGTATGTTTTTTGTTTTATCAATTCTTCCTCCGCTTTTTTTCTGTCTGTAATATCTTCAATGATGCCGTCATAATATTTCACATTCCCATGCTCATCTTTAACTGCTTTCGCAGTCACGGAGCCCCATATAGGTGTGCCATCTTTCTTTTTCAACTGTATTTCCTCATTTTTTACAAAGCCATTTCTGAGCATTTTTTCATTGAATTTCTTTCTTTCCTCTGGGTGATAATAAAGGTCTGAGACATTCAATTTCAAAAGTTCCTCTTTGTTTTCATAACCAAAAATCCTCACAAGTGCAGAATTCACTTCCAAGAACTTTCCTTTTTCGCCAGGAGTGTTTCTGTAAACACCTATGTTGAGATTCTCAACCAGTGTGCGGTATTTCTCCTCACTTTCTTTCAGCGCATCTTCTGCTTTCTTACGGTTGGTTATGTCTTCAACTGTACCCACAAAATAGAGTATGTTGCCCTTTTCATCCCGAACAGTTCTTGCATTCTCCGAAATCCATATGATAGTTCCATCCTTGCGATAAACTTGAGACTCAAAATTTGATACCTCGTCCTTCTCCATTAATCGATGGACTAATTCGGCACGGCGATTTGGATCTACATAAAGTTGTTTTCCAATATCTGTTATGCTATTTATTAAATCTTCGGGAGAATCATAGCCATATATCTCTGCCAATTTAGGATTAACACTTATATGGCGCCCTTCTGGCGTGCTTTGATAGATGCCCATTATAGCATTCTCAAAAATGCCCCTGTATCTCTCTTCTGCTTCGCGCAATTCATTCTCTGCCTTTTTGCGCTCTGTAATATCCAAAATTTGACCAATTGTCTTTATTTTCCCTTCGCTGTCTTTTATAAGAGAAACGCTTGCTTCCACATCTCTCTTTTCTCCATCCTTTCTCACAACTCTAAACTCATATTTAGATGGTACATCTTCTCCTTCCCTCCTCTTCTTATATCTCTCTCCTACTAATTCCCTGCTCTCCTCATCCAAAAACTTTCTGAAATCTTCTCCTATAATCTCCTCTTTTGAATAACCTAGCATAGCAGATAATTGGTTATTTATGTATGTAACATGAAACTTATCGTTAATAATTATAATTCCAGCGTGTGAATTTTCCACAATGGAACGGTATCTTTCCTCGCTCTCTCTCAGTGCCTCTTCCATTTCTTTCTTTTCTGTTATGTCCCTAACAATACCCAATGCATGAGGTTTTCCTTCATACATCACCTTTGTCATTGATAAATCTATGAAAATCTCTCTTCCATCGAGCCTCTTTGCCCTCAGTTCGTATTTTCCCTCCAAAATCTCTCCCTTCAATCCTTTTTCAACATCTTTCCTTATCTTCTCTGCATCTTCTTTTTGCAGAAATTCAAGCAAATTTTTATCTTTTAATTCATCAAAAGAATTTGCTCCTAGAAGAGATACCAAAGCAGAGTTTGCATAAACAAGCTTATATCCCTTAGCCAAAAAAATACCATCCATGCTTTGTTCTGCCAGTGTGCGATATTTCTCCTCACTTTCTTTCAATGCTTCCTCTGCTCTCTTTCTTTCTTCAATGTCTCTTATCGTAATAAAACTCCCTATAATCTTATCATTCCATATGATGGGGGCTGTATTTATTTCTGCAACAATAGTCCCGTCCCCTTGCCTTTCCAACACAATTTCCATCCCAAAAATTTTCTCTCCATTCGACATTTTTTGTAGGGCATCATTAAATTCGTCGTGAAAACTGGGGGAAACAAAATGAATGAAAGAATCCCCTAAAACTTTTTTATCAGGGATATTCAACATCTCGCAAAAGTGCTTATTGGAGTATTCAATGTCTCCGTCCTTATCAATAATGCAAATTCCTTCACTTGCCATCTCTGCCAGGATTCGGAAATCTATCTCTGCAGCAGTCTCAACTGGCAATTTATAGCGTAAAATGGCATAGACAATTAAGCTTATCATAACAAGATCCAGCAATGAACCAACAGGGAATTGGGCAACATGAAGCACATCTACCATTATTACATAGCTTATGAAAGAAAGAAAGGCATTTGTTGGTATGGCAAAAAGGATAATGAGCGTTTGACGTTTTTTAATACCTACACTTTCTTTATAATATTTAACTAATATAAATACTGAAAAAATGACAAGGAAGAAGCCGACCCACGAATTAACTGAGAAAAGAAGGAATTCATATGTTGGCTCAATTCCATAGGTCAAGCTTCTATCAATACCAGTAACATAATATCCTAAAAGAAGAGGAATAGTCAACAGGGCTGCAGGAAGATATGCAAGAAGATAATATTTATCTTTAAAAAATTTTGTGTATTCGACGGTGAAATGGAAAATAGTTACTGGAAAAAATATTAGTCCCACCGCTGATAATTCTCCCCATATAATATCTCCATTAGTTACATTTGTTAAAACCATCCCAATATTCCAGATGGAATTAGCCAGACATAGTAACACAATTGGAATAATATATTTCCTTCTTGGCTTTTTAAATAAAAGATATATCGCAATAGAGGCTAGAAAAATGGAAGCAACAAATGATGGAATTAAATAGAGTCCTGTCATTGTTATATGCATAAATAACTCATGCCCTATATGAAATTTTATATTTTTTTTCTATCTCCAAAAATCCCCAAAAAAATCG
>CAZHBO010000066.1:0-8674 GCA_964530745.1 uncultured Thermoplasmatales archaeon
TGCTCTTTATATCATCTGGGTGTATCCCTGCTTCTTTGTATTTTTTTCTGTATATCGGGACAGAATAGGCATATCTCACTATTTTCCTAAAACATTTATTGCGATATTTCTCAACTTCTTTTTCGCTTTTTCTTTTCACTCTTTTTATATCTGTCATATAGCTCCATGCTATGCGTGACAGAAAAATTGGATTGAGGAAAGGATTCATCTTCTTTTGTGGAATGCCTTGTATAATTTATAATTTTTGGCGTAAGACAAATTCGTAAGTTTTTAAATGATTATCATGTGCCTGTATGCCTGAAAACTTTCTCTATCTCCAGTGAAAAATCCTTGCTTTTCACAGAATGAGTAATCCAGCCAAGAGAAATGATATCCGCAAAGGTATAGTTGCCAATGTTCTCCGGAGTTATCCCACCTGAGACTTCTATTTTAACTTCTGGATGTATATTTCTTGCTTCCTTAGCTGCTATTTTTCCTTTCGCAGGAGGCATGTTGTCAAGCATTATAATATCAGCTTTTTCCTCGGCAGCAATGACGGCATCTTCAATACTTTCCACCTCTATCTCCACTGGCAGACCCTTCCTCTTTGCCTTCCTTATTGCCTCCCTTACTGTAACGCAGACGAGATGATTATCCTTTATTATAATTCCATCATACAATCCCATGCGATGTGGACTTCCCCCTCCAATTACAACAGCTTTTTTTTCATATTTCCTGAAGCCAGGAGTAGTCTTTCTTGTGGCTGCAATTATAATATTAGCATTCTTCTTTTTACACATTACTAATAATTCATGTGTAATTGTTGCAATTCCGCTCATTCTAGAAATGAAATTTAATGCAAGCCTTTCTCCAGCAAGGATGGAACGAAGAGTACCGCTAACTTCCATAACTTTCTCTCCTGCTTTGACTTCCTTTCCATCTTTTTTTATTTGTTTTGCTTCTGCTCCAAGGCGATGAAATACTTCCATAGCTTCCTCTCCACCAGCAAGGATGCAGTTTTCCTTTGCTTTTATGAATGCAATGCCTTCTTCATCTGTGAAAAGTAGGGAGGAAGTTATATCTCCCTCCTCTCCTAAATCTTCTTTTATGAAGAAATCAATATCGTCCATCGGAATATATTAATAGAAAACTCATATTTATCAATATGGTTTCTGTGAGGATGGGAATCATTGGATGCGGTGCTATAGGAAGCGACGTTGCTAAAGCAGCAGATGAGATGGAGGACATAGAAAAAATTTTCCTTTATGACATAAAAATTGAAAAGGCAGAAGAATTATGCAAGGAAATAAAAAAGGGGGAAGTGAAAAAAGTTAGCGAATTTTTAGATAAGGTCGATGTAGTTTTCGAGGCTGCCTCTCAGAAAGCAGTAAGAGAATATGCAATGGAAGTAATCAATGCAGGCAAGGATTTAATTATAATGAGTATTGGAAGCCTTTTTGATGATGACCTGAGGGAGAAATTGATTGAGAGGGCTAAAGAAAAAAAATGCAAAATATATCTTCCATCAGGAGCAGTTTGTGGTATTGACGGAATAAAGGCAGCAAAAATAGGAGGCTTGGATGAAGTAACTCTTGTAACAACAAAATCTCCAAATGCATTGGGAAAGGAGCTAGACAAAAGGACAATCATTTTTGAGGGAAGTGCAAGGAAAGCGGTTAATGAATTTCCGAGGAATATAAATGTTGCTGGCTGCCTATCATTGGCAGGTGTTGGCTTTGATAAAACTAAAGTAAAGATTGTTGCAGACCCTGTGGTAAAATATAATAGCCATCGTATACTTGCACATGGAAAATTTGGCAGGATGAGGGCAGAAGTGGAGAATTTACCAAACCCAAATAATCCAGGCTCTAGCTATCTCGCCTCTCTCTCAGCCATAGCAACTCTTAGAAGGGCAATAGAGCCGATTCAAATAGGCGCATAAAATGAAACTGGCAGTCATTGGAATGGGAATTGCTGCAATTCTCCTCCTGAGCGGAGGATATCTTGCGTATGATAAGACGCATATATTGAATGAAAATAGATGCTGGGGCTGCCTTGCTCTCAATCCAACTGGTAAAATATATAATGGCTTCTGGATAGATTATCCAAAGGAATACGGGAAAGGAAAAATTAAGCATCCAGATTGGCTTAAAAATGCTTTAAATAATACACATGTTGTTATGCTCTTTTTTTGGTATAAAGGATGCTCAGCCTGCAAATTGTTATGGGAGGAAATGAAGGAAGAGGGAATTGTTGAAGGAGATGAGGCAAATGGAAAAATAGTTGGGTTTGAGAATGTCACACTAATTACTATAGATACGGTAAATGATGAAAGGAAAGGAGCCTTATCCATTTATTCACAAAAAGGTGGCTCTCCCACTACTGTAATTTTATTTAAGGAGGATGATACCATATACTGGTATGCTTTTGAAGGCTCCAATCTTCCAAAAGATGAAAATGGAAAAATTGTGACGGTAAAAGAGATTATAGAAGATGCGATAAGAGGGTAAGATGGTATTGTGCAACTTCAATTGCTCTGCATGCCCCTTTGCCTACTTATGCATTCCACTTGCCATTGGAGCATTCATCGCATGGAGAAGGTATGCATCATCTATGCAAAAAAAACGCCTCATTTCCCAACTTTCCTTTTTATTCCTCTCCAACACAGCCTTTATTGTTGGAAGTACAGGTTTCATCTATTCCTACTTCTACTGCTGGGAGGCGCCACTTGCGGCAATGGCTTGCCCTATTGGGGTATTAGAGCATGCCATTGTTGAGCGTAGCATGATTTTATTGGTTTACCTCATTGGTTTCATTGCCTTCTTTTCAATGATTTTCGGCAGAGCAGCATGTGGATGGGCATGCCCAATAGGCTTTCTCCAGGATTTGTCTAGGGGAAAGAAAGAAGTGAGGCATGTAGAGGCTGATAAAAAAATGAGATGGCTAAAATATGTTATCCTTCTCCTCATACCTCCTGCATGCTATGTGACGGGAACACTGGCTTATACGGACATATGCCCTATCGGAGGATTAACTGCAACCCTTCCAACTCTAGCAATTGACCCCAGCTCTTATACTTTCAGCGAATTCTTTGCCCCGAAAATGATATTTTTGGTAGGATTTTTCATTCTCATTTTTATGCTCTCGCGGGGGTGGTGCAGGCATTTGTGTCCAATAGGGGCAATGATGGCACCATTCAATAAAATCAGTTTGCTTCAGCTGCGAGTGGATGACAACGCTTGTATTCATTGCGGGAAATGCAAGGAAGTATGTCCCATGGGTATAGATATGCCAGAAGATAGGAAAAGCAATGAATGCATCCGATGCGGCATTTGCATTTCAAACTGCCCCGTTAATGCCATTTCGCTTACATTCACATGATAATAAGGAAATTTCAATACGAAGATTTGGAATCTGTGATGAGGCTTGCCTATTCATCACTTGATGAAGAATATTCACCAGATTTTTTCCTTACCATTTGGGAAGCCTCACCCAATGGATTTATGGTTGCGGAGGAAGAAGGAATTGTTGGCTTTATTTTAGGTGTTTTGACGGATACACATTCTCTTCGCATTCTCATGTTGTGTATAGAAAAATCAAGAAGGAGGAGGGGAATAGGAACTGCCCTTATTAAAGCTTTAATACAAAACTTCCCTAGGGCTGGGAGGATATATTTAGAGGTAAAGGTAGGTAACAAAGGTGCAATAAAATTTTATGAAAAACTTGGCTTCCGCATCATCGATATCCTTCCTCATTTCTACAATGATGGAACAGATGGATATTTAATGGAGAAGAGGCTTTTTTGAAATTTACTCCTCAAGGAACATTTCCATGATGCCAACATCATTTTTCTTCCTCCTTATTTTTAATTCTTTCAGGCAATATAAGGCAATTTCATTCACTACTTTTACATCTCCTCTCAAAAGATGACCACCTTTTAATTCATGGTTTTCCCCGGCAAGGGCAACATGAAAATGACATATTATATCATCTCCCCTACCAATGTTTCCCTGTAAAGAAACGAGTTCCATAGGCTTCTCCATCCTTTCCACTTTATATTCCTTTCCATTGAAATATCCAATTTCTGCATTCTCCAGCATTCCTATGGCGGATAGAATGATAGCAGAGTCAATGTTTTCTTTTTTTGCCAGGCGCTTCATATTATCAAGAATCTCGCCATTTACAAATTTTGCAACAATAATATTTCCTTCCCTTTTTATTTCCATGGCTGATTAACAAATAGCATTTGATAATCCTTTCCCTTTAATCCCAGAATTGCCTTGTTTTTGCATATGTAATTTCTGCTTTTACTATTTCTTCAAGTAACTCGTTCCCTTTCTTTTGCTTTGCTAGTATGCGGGCAGCAGTATCTGGACCAACTCCATGTCCGGCAAGCACAAGTATTGCATTTTTTCCATAGGTAGCAACTAGGGACGCTGTTTTGTACAAACGACGGTATTCTTTTTTTTCTTTTCTTAATTGCTCCCTGCTTGGCGCTCTTCTTCTTTTAAGAATAGAAAGCATGCGCCCTCCGCACTTGGGGCATGAAATACTTGCCCTTCCTGCTTTTGTCTCCCATGAGTAAAAACAGTTCATGCAGAGTTGGGTGAGCCTTGTTTCCATGAGCCTTTTCTTTATCAATGCCATAATTGTTGCATCAAAGGCAAGCATCTTTTCCCATTTTTCTCCTTCCAAAGCAATTGGGGAAATTTTCTGCACCACGAATTCTATTTCTCCATGCTGTATTTTCTTGATTACTCTTTTTGCATTCTCAATATCCATTCTCTCCCACATAACTTTCTCAATCACCTCATCAACTATAGGATATCCTTCAAAGATATCCAGTATTTTTTCAGGAGAGAAATCATACTTTGCTTCTTTAGAAAGAATGCCAAATTTTCGCGCAACTTTTATCAACTCCCAGCGTATGAAGGAACTATTCTTGAGAATAATTTTTATTATATCTTCTAAACCTCCAGGAGGAATGTTATAAAAAATATCCTTTATCATTTCTGGATCGATGGGATGCAATGAATGCAAAGATATGCGGTAAGCATCACATTTCATTCCAATACTTTCTCCATATCTCTGAGATAAGAAGGAGGCAATAATTCTTCCAATTGTTTCATTTGTTTTTGAGCCAAAGTGAGTAATAAGATAAACCATTTCTTTTCCCATCTCAATAGTAATTGTTTTATCAGTTGGAACTACAAAGCCTTGTTTTATTTGTTCCCGCACTTCTTTTCTTATTTGCAAAGGAGCATTAGTTGCATTTCTCCTTAATTTTCCGACTTCCTGTGCGACTTCAAATGGAACTGGAATTTCCTCCCCTGCCCAATCAGGAACTATGCGTGTTCTTTTTGATGGCGAAACAATCACATTTTCATCTATATTTACAATTTCCCAAGCCCTTCCCTTCATGATAAATTTTGTCCCTACGATGCAAAAATTCATTACAAAACTTTCATCCAGTTTCCCAATTTTTTTATTCGATGAGACATCAAAAACATTAATACTTTTTTCATCTGGTATCATGGATATATTTTCTATGAAATAATCCCTCGATCTTCTCTTTCTTTCTATACTTTTTCCATCAAACCATATGATGCGCTGTTGATGAAGTTGCTGTATAACTTTCAAAAAAACATCCTTTTGCAATGATGAAAAAGGATAAGCCCTCTTTACAATAGAATATACTTTATTTACATCAATTTTTCCATATTCCAGTGTAAATAATATAATTTGATTTGCAAGAACTGCCAAAGGATTTTTTCTGATTTTTATTTCTTCCAATTGCCCTTTCATTGCCCTCCTTGCAATAACAATTGCCTCAGCCATATCTTCCGGAGAAATGGAAAGGATTAGTCCCTTCGCTGTTTTCCCGACTGTATGCCCACTTCTTCCAACACGCTGTATCAAACGTGTTACCTGCCTAGGTGAGGCATGCTGAAGAACAAAATCAGTGTGTCCAACATCTATTCCAAGCTCCATTGAAGAAGTGCACAACAATGACTTTACCTTCCCTCTCTTAAAATTCTCCTCCGCTTCTATCCTTGCCGCTCTGGAAAGCGAGCCATGATGCACCTCTATGGATGCACCCAATTCATGAAGGCGGGATGCCAACATCTCTGCAGTATCTCTGGTATTTACAAAAAATAAAGTGGAATCATGTGTATTTATCTCTTCCATAGCCCTCCTTAAAATTGCTGCAGCTTGCAAATCACATTCAACATCCTTTGCTATTTTTTTATCTATTTCCTTAACTTCTGGCATCTCTACGCTTATTTCCATTTTTTTCTCAACATCTGTTTCAATTATTTTTACTTCCCTTCCACCAGCCAAAAAATTTGCAACTTCCTTTGGGCAACCTATGGTTGCAGATAAGCCAATCCGCTGAAAATCACCTGCTATCTCAACTAACCTCTCTAGTGCAACAGAAAGTTGTGCTCCTCTTTCGTCACCTGCTAACTCATGAATTTCATCTATAATTACCCATTTAACATCTTGCAAACTTTTTCTTAAATTCTTGCCTGTAAATAAAATCTGAATTGTTTCTGGCGTGGTGATGAGCATATCAGGAGGTTTTTTTGATTGCATTCTCCTTTCCTTTTGAGGAGTATCTCCGTGTCTCACTGCTATATCTATTCCCAATTTCCTTCCCCACGAAATTGTCCTTCGGAGCATATCACGATTTAGGGCACGAAGGGGAGTGATATAAAGAATGCTTATCCCTTTTGCCTTTCCTTTATTTAAAAAAAGGTGAAAAATTGGAATTAAAACAGCCTCTGTTTTACCCATTCCTGTAGGTGCAATAAGGAGACAATGTTTCCCTTTCAAAATTTCAGGAATCGCCTGCAATTGTGGTCTGGTGAACTCTTCTAAACCTTCTTCTTTTATCACTTTCTGCAATGATGGATGAATATTCATTTTCATTTTATCTGCTATTACAAAACTTGAATATTACATTCTTTAATAACTTTCTCTACACGCTGCCAAAATACATATATACCGAAAATGATTTAATGGAACTATCGTTATTAGGAGAGATAACATGAAGAGAAAAAATACTCAACGAAAATTTTCAGTTGCTTTACTTATTTTTTTGCTTTTTGTAGCAAGCATTCCAATAATGTCTGTGAATGCTTCACTAACTGCAAACTTTGACTGGAGCCCTCCAGAGCCGACTGATGTAGAGGATGTTCATTTCCACGATTTGTCATCTGGTAACATTGTAGCCTGGTACTGGGATTTTGGCGATGGTAATATGTCATGCCAGAGGAATCCTATTCATAGATATGCAGAGAATGGTACGTATACAGTAAGGCTAACCGTCTGGGATGACGGAAATGACATGAGTACTGTGACGAAAGATATCATCGTATATAATGTGCCTCCCATAGCCAATGCTGGCGGAAATAGAACTGTAAATAATGCTACAGTGGAGTTTAATGCATCCCTATCCCATGACCCCGATGGAACAATAACAACATATAAATGGCTTTTTGGGGACGGATATTGGGGAAGTGGAAAGGTTACCACACATACATATAGCGAGGATGGGATATATGATATACGTTTAAATGTCACAGATAATGATGGGGCACATGATGAAGATGAAGCAACAATTATTGTTGATACTGGAGCACCTCATACAACCATCAATATTACTGGAAATTTAGGGAAAAATAACTGGTATAAAGGGAATGCGAGCGTGACTCTTAATGCTACTGATAATCTCTCTGGAATTAATGTTACTTTGTACAATCTTTCTGGAGAATGGTTTCATTATAATGGAACTTTTAATGTAACGGAGGAAGGGGTAAACGTCCTCGAATATTATTCCATTGACAATGCAACAAATGAGGAGAAGATAAAATCTGTCGAGATAAAAATTGATAACACTCTTCCTGTTACGCATTGTGATTTAACGGGAACGATGGGAAATAATAATTGGTATGTGAGTATGGTCACTGTTTCATTTAATGCCACTGATAATCTTTCTGGCATAGATGTCATTAAATACAAAATTGATGATAGTGACTGGGAAAAATATAAGGATAGTGTGGATGTTAGCAGTAATGGAGAACATACCGTCTATTTCTACTCAGTTGACAATGCCGGTAACATAGAGGAAGAAAAAAATATAACATTTAAGATAGATAAAGAAAAGCCAACCGTACATATCAAAAAACCTGAGCAAGGATACATCTATCTATTCGGCAGAGAATTGATTCCCACTCTTTTAGGAAGAACAAAAATTATCGGCAAAATGAATGCCACAGCAACCTTGACAGATGAATATTCTGGAGCATATGCAGTGTACTTCAAATTAGATGACAATCTACTTTGGAAAGATTATGTATCTCCATACGAAGCAGAATTGCCACAGGAATTTCCACGAGCTGTTCATACACTAACTGTCGTTGCTTATGACAGAGCAGGAAACTCTGCCAAGGCGCCAGAGGAAATAACCTATATAAAAATACTTTAATCTATAAAAAAATCCCGCCTCCCGGATTTGAACCGGGGACCTGCCGGTAGCTGCCAATGGGTCTACAGCCGGCCGCTCCGGCCAGACTGAGCTAAGGCGGGATAAGGGTAATATGAGTTTCTTTTTTTAAGTTTTTGGAGAAAAAGAAATGGGCCCGTCCGGATTTGAACCGGAGTCTCTGGCTCCCAAAGCCAAAAGGATAGG
>CAZHBO010000067.1:0-8529 GCA_964530745.1 uncultured Thermoplasmatales archaeon
ACAGCTTTTTTCCATCCTTCATATAATGCATTCCTCTTTTCATCATCCATCTCTGGCTCAAATGTTTTTTCCACCTTTCTTATCTCCTTAATCTCCTCTTTTTCCCAGTAATCAGATGCAAGCCCTGCAATATAGGCTGAGCCAAGTGCTGTGACATCCAAAATTTTCGCTCTCTCAACTTTTACATTCAGCATGTCTGCCATGAATTGAAGCAGAAAGTCATTTTTCGATGCACCTCCATCTGCTTTAATTGAAGAAATTTTCAGCCCGCTGTCCTCCTCCATGGCTAAAAGAATGTCCTTGCACCTGTAAACAATTCCTTCTAGAACAGCCCTCACTATATGCTCCTTCCTTGTTTTCCTCGAAAGTCCTATGGCGACTCCGCATGCATGCGGATCCCAGTATGGAGATGATAAACCAGTAAATGCTGGCACGAAGTACACTCCCTCGGTATTCTCAACTTTTTTAGCCATTTCTTCAGAATCTTCTACGTTTTCTATTATCCCAAGGTTGTCTTTAAGCCACTGAACTGCGGCCCCACTGGTATTCATCATTCCCTCCAGCATATAATTTATTTTTCCATCAATTTTCCAAGCAATGAAGGGAAGAAGTTTATGTGGAGAAGCAGAAGGCTTACTTCCTATATTCATGTCTATAAAACTTCCTGTTCCATGAGTGCATTTTACATCACCTGCACCAAAACAGCATTCCGCAAATAATGCTGACTGCTGGTCTGCGATAACGCATCTTATTGGCACCTCTGCTCCCAAAATTTTTTTGTCCAAAACTCCAAAATCATCGCTGGTTTCTTTCACCTCTGGAAGAATATCATAAGGGATGTCAAATATTTCAAGGAAAAGCTCGCTCCATTTTAAAGAAAAAGAATCAAACATTCCACTTGCACTTGCATTTGAATAATCTGTTGCATGAACTTTACCATTGGTCAAGTTCCATACAAGCCATGTGTCCATTGTTCCATGCAAAATTTTTTTCCCTTTTGCCTTTTCCACATTATTCAAAATCCAGTATGTATGGGCTAATGCAGATGCAGGGGTGAAAGACATACTTGAGGCAGTAATTAGCTTTGCTCCCATTACACTCTTTCTTACTCCAGAAACTTTTGATAATGGTTTAACAAATTTTCCAATTGCCCTTACAGCCATTATTTTTCCATTTTTATCCATTTTTTTGCATATCTCTGCTGTCCTTGTGTCCTGCCATGTAATCGCATTGTAAACTGGCTTACCTCTCTCATTCCACAAAAGGTTTGTTGAGCGCTGGTTTGTTATTCCAATAGCCTCTATCTCACTTGCTTTTATTTTATTTTCAATGGCTTTCTTCATAACAAAAATGCATTTTTTTAATACTTCTTCTCCATCCTGCTCGCACCACCCTGGACGAGGAAAAATTTGAGAAATTTTTTCATATGCCTGCGATATTATTTCACCATCTTTATTAAAAATCATTGCCCTTATGCCCGTTGTCCCTTCATCAATTGCCATTATGTATTTTTTCATTTTTCCTCCATATCTCGGGAAGCAATAATATTAACCCCAGTTCCAAGTATGTTTTTATATATTACTTCCCCACATTTTATTGGAGCCTTTACTTTTACGGATGCCAATTCTTTTACGCATTCCTTCACCAATTCCTTTGGAATTTCTTCCTCGCTCCTCACAGGCAGCATTTTTTGCATCCCCCCTTCAACAAAAACAGTTGTTGTAACCATCCTTTTAGGATTTTCCATTTCCTGCATTGCATATTCCTTACCACGTTTGCACTCATTCCCCCTAATTTTTAATTTTTCCCCTTCTTTTTCAACTTCTATAATGCATCCCACTGGGCATTGTATGCATATGATTTTCATGCTTCTATCCATAAATCCTTCCTCCAATCAATCAATTTTGCATCTATTTTCACTTTCACCATTTCAGCAGGTCTCATGATGCGCTCCTTCCTTTCAAAAATTTTTTTATCTCCGGAAAAAATTTCTATCTTTGCATTCTTCCTTTCCTCTTTCACCCTAAAATAAAATGTAATGGAATTTCTTTTCCCTCTCAAAATTTGAGGGACAACATATCTCACATTTTTCCCTGCCAGAACCTTTATCTTCTTTTTTTCCTCAATTTCCCCATTTGCATATTTCGCAGCACTTTCTCCTGCTATCTCTGCAGATACTGTAACATCATCAACTAAATCATATACATGGACGACATTTCCACATGCAAATATGCCAGGCAAAGAAGTTTCCATTCCTTCATCAACAATAGGTCCACCTGTGGCATCATCCATCTCAATTCCTATCTGCCTTGACAACTCATTTTCTGGAATTAAACCAACCGCAAGTATTAAGCAATCACATGGAATGAATCTCTCCGTACCTTCTATGGGCTTCATTCTTTCATCAACCCTCGCCACAGTTACCCCTTCCACCCTCCTTTTGCCTTTGATGTCTATGATGGTATGGCTTAAATGGAGAGGGATGCCATAATCGTAAAGGCATTGAACGACGTTCCTCATAAGCCCTCCAGGTTTTGGCATTATTTCATAAACCCCCTCCACCTCAGCTCCTTCCAAGACAAAGCGACGCGCCATTATCAAGCCAACATCTCCAGAGCCAAGGATAACTACTCTTTTTCCAGGCATGATTCCATCGATGTTTATGAGGCGCTGCGCTGTTCCTGCTGTATATATTCCAGCTGGACGTGTTCCAGGAATTAAAATTTGAGCTCTACTCCTTTCCCTGCATCCCATTGCAAGAACAATTGCCTTTGCATTTATTTTAAAAAGCCCTTCTGGGCTGGTTGCGATGATTTTCTTTTCATTTATTTGCAGAACAGTCGTTTCGGTCATCACTTCAATGCCTGTCTCCTTAACCATTTTTATAAAGCGATGTGCATATTCTGGTCCAGTAAGCATTTTCTTGAAAATGAAATTTCCAAAGCCATTGTGGATGCACTGCTGGAGTATGCCCCCAAGCTCTTTTCCTCTCTCGAGCAGCAATACATCTGCATTTTCGCTTGCCTTAATTGCAGAGGCAAGTCCAGCAGGACCTCCTCCAATTACAGCCACATCTACTTCTTTATCAAACATTTTGCCTTCCCCACAAATAGATTTGAGCCTTCATCATTTTTAACAACATCTTCCATTTCCATTCCCGTTTCTCTCGCAAGTATTGCTGCAATTTTTGGCAGGCAAAAGCTCCCCTGACATCTTCCCATTCCCGCTCTTGTCCTCCTCTTTATTGCATCCATGCTCAAAGCAGGTATCTTTCCATGCATGGCATCAACCACCTCTCCTTCCGTAACTCCCTCGCACCTGCAGACTACCCTCCCATACATTGGATTTTTTTTAATGAGCAGGTTTCTTTCCTCAATGCCCAGCTCACTCACTTTAACCTGCCTCTTTCTATAAGGATTAAAGTCCTTTTTTCTTTCCATTTCCAGTCCTTCTTTTTTCAATATCCCGACAACCATATCAGCGATTGCAGGAGAGGCAGCAAGTCCAGGGGACTGTATGCCAGCAACATGGATAAATCCTTTTATTTTTCCAGATGCTTCTATAAAAAAATCTTCTGTGAATGTTGCTGCTCTCAAACCAGCAAAATAGGCAATAACCTTATTTCTCGGAAAATCTGGCAAAAGATGAGAATACCGCTTGAATATATTTTCTATTTCTTCTGCAGTAACAGAGGTATCTTCTTTATCTTGAACCTCTGCTATTGTAGGTCCCCACTGAATGTTTCCATCAACTGTAAGCATGATTCCACCTCCTTTATAATGCTCCTCCCTAGGAAACTTAAGCCATGTCATGGAATGTTTTATGTAATTGCCCAATTCTTTATCAAAAATCAAGGTCGAGCCTTTTTTTGGATGAATGGTGTATTCCCTTGCCCCTGCCATATCTGCAATTTCATCAGCATACAAGCCAGCTGCATTTATAATAAAGCTTGTTTCTATTATTCCTTTTGTTGTTACAACTGCCTTCACTTCTCCATTTTTTACGATTACGTCAACAACTTCGGTATTAAGCATTAAATCAACACCATTCTCCATGGCATTCTCTGCCAAAGCAATGGTAAATAAATAAGGGCAAGTTATGGCATATGTGGGGGAGTATACAGCACATAATGCATCCTTTGTTACATTCACTTCTTCCTTCATCAATTCCTTCCTTCCAACAAAATTCATGGGTATGCCAAGCTTTTTTGCACGCCTTAAAACAATTAAAGGAATGATTCTCCTTGCAATGAAATTTGCGAGGAAAGAAGGCTTTATGTTTATTGAATTTTTGGTAAGAATTATCCACATCCCGCACTTTTTATATGGCACATCCAGCTCTTCCGCAATTTTTTCATACATTTTGTGCCCTTTGACGCACAATTTTTGCTTCAGTGTTCCCATTTTTTCTCCAATGCCTGTATGAACCATTGCATTGTTCGCTTTTGTTGCACCGCATGCAACGTCTCCAGATTTTTCAATTATCGCTACTTTAACATCATATTTTGAAAGCTCCCTTGCTATGGCACATCCGATTACACCTCCCCCAATAATGACGACGTCTGCCCTCCCTATTTTTTCTTTGCTTCCTTCTTTCCTCTCCCTCCTTTTCTTTCCAGGATAGTCAATATTGTTTACCACGCCTTTAACATTCTTTATTTTTCCTACCAGCAAGCCAATTTTCAGAAAATCTTCCCATGAATTTAGTCCGCCATCCAAATAAACAACTCTGTCCTCTACCTTTATCCCAATTTTATATCCATTTTTCCTTGCAATTCGCTCAACCTTTTTCCTTATTTTTTCATCCTTCATTCTATTCCTGCCACAACCTCGGCTATATCAAACGCAGTCCCACCATTTTCCTCAAAGGCTGTTTTGCATGAGGGGCATGCTGTAATAATGTATTCTGCCTTGCTTCTTAACTCCTCTAATCTTTCCTTTGCTATTTTTTCTGAAATGCTTGGATTTGTTATGCTTAATTGACCTCCATTTCCACAGCATCTCGTATCCTTGCCATTGAAATAAACTTCTTTCAAAGCAACCCCAATTTTTTTTAGTATCTCCCTCGGCTCTTCTTTGACATCAAGCTTTCTTACAAGGACACAGGGATCATGATATACGCATGAGCCTTCAAAATCAACATTTATTTTTCCTTCTTCAATTAAGCTTAGAATATATTCTGAAGAATGGAGAACATTTGCTTTAATTTTGAAGCCAATCTCGGGATATACATGTTTGAACATGTAGGTGCATGTTGGACAACTGCATACTACTGTCTTGCACCCACTTTCCTTAATTTTTTTGACATTATGCTCGGCAAATTTTTTGAAGCTTTCCAAGAAGCCAAGGTTGTACAAAGGTGAGCCACAGCACCATTCCTCCATGAGGGCATATTCCTCATTCGCCTTTGAAAAAATTTTAATCATTGCCTCTGCAATCTCATTTTGTTTTGAAAGAACGGTGCATCCTGCAAAATAAAGTATATTTCCCTTTTTTTCTCCCATATCAAAATTTTTTTTGCCTAAAATATGCTCCTTTTCCAGCTCTTCCTTAATTTTTAGAATTTCCGATGGTTTATTGTCAATATCTGCCCTAATTCCTTTTAACAAATCTCCGACAGAAAAATCAAAAGGACACCACTGTTTGCATGCATCGCAGTTGCAGCATTTATACATTAATTCGAAGGCATCCCTGCTTTCCAGCAATCCTTTTTCTATGAAATATGCAATTCTCATTTTACCAGATGGAGATGTTGCCTCATTTTTTTCAGCATCCAAAACAGGGCAGTCAAATTTGCACATGTTTGGGCATAGGGCGCATTTAATTACGGCATCTATATCTGCTATGGTTCCTTTCACTTCATATTTTTTTCCAGATAAAAAATGTTTCATGGCTCTTGCTTTTGTTGAGAGGGGGGATTTTGATAATGCATCCATCACCCATGCATATTTTTTACTCATCATTTTATCATCTTCCCCGGATTCATGATGTTGCGTGGGTCTATTGCCCTTTTTATTTTTTTGAGCATTTTTATCCTCTCCTTCATCTCTTCCTTCAGCCATTTAGCCCTTATTATTCCAATGCCGTGATGATGGCTTATTGAGCCATTGCTTTTCAAACATGCTTCCATTATTGCATCCCATGCATTTTCATAAAATTCATATGCCTCTTTTCCTTTTGGAGGGATGCCCCCAAAGGTAAAGTAAAAGCAGACACCCTGCGGATAAAAATGCGAGGCATGCCCAGAGGCTATAACCATCCCCTCCACTTTCCTCATTGCTGATATAACTGCTTTGTACAAACTCAATGCATTTTTCCATGCTATGGAGACTTCAACGGTATCAAAAATGAAGCCCTTGGGTATGAATTCTGATGATTCTTTAACATTGAACCTTGTTTTCAACCAATGAATTACGGGCTCTTCTCCACATGGAATGCCATTTTTACATACTTTGCTTGCCACTTTTTCCTCTAGATCTACTAACTCTTTATCTCCTTCCATGAGCAAAATGAGCATACATTTATTCTTTGCCTCTTTCACATCATAAAAATGGCGGAGAGTTTCGTTTTCATCATAGATGCGCACCACTGCTGGATAAACATTTTTCCTCATTATTTTTCTTACCGCCTCCAAAGCACGGGCTATATCATCAAAAGCAAAGGAAAGCATAGCCCTTTTCTCGGGATAAGGCCATATTTTCAGTGTTGCCTCAGTAATTATTCCCAGCGTTCCTTCAGAGCCCAATAAAAGTTTCTCAACTTGCGGACCAGTGGAAGAGCGGGGGACAGCCTTTGATTTTATTAATGTGCCATCTGCAAGCACAGCTTCCATGGCAATCACAATATCTTCAATTTTGCCATATTTTGTCGAGAATTGTCCCGCTGCCTTGCATGCAAGCCATCCTCCTAAGCAAGAGCAGTAAAGGGATTGAGGTATGTGCCCCAAGGTGTAGCCTTTTCTGTTAAGATGCCTCTCCAAATTCATTCCATTTATGCCTGTCTGCACCCTTGCCATTAAGCTGGAATCATCTATTTCCAAAACTTTATCCATTTTTTTCATGTCAACAACAATGCCTCCTTTAATTGGAATAGCACTTCCTACAACTCCAGAACCACCTCCATAGGGAATGATGGGTATTTTTTCCTCGCAGGCAATCTTTACTATCTCAACTATTTGCTGAGCATTTTCGGGCCATATGATGCAATCTGGAAGTGCAGGGATTTTTCCATCCAGCATCCATCTTAAAGTAATGGGCCAGTAGTCCCTTGCATAAACAATTCTATCCGATTCTTTAATAGATATGCCACCAGGCACAACAGAAAGAAGTTTCTTTAAAATTTTCTCATCAAGTTTGTTGCCCTTGTAAATCACATCATATGCCATTTTTACATAAATGATTTGGCACTATAAAAAGTTAGGTGGCATATCAATTTCCTGCTCATTTTTCTAAAGAAAGATTTAGAGTCTTAAATGATATTTTGTGGATAAAAGAAGTTGACAACCATGTCATTTCTTGTATGCTCTGCTCCTTTTATCAATTTTCAATATGGTAACTCTTCTTTGCTCATCATTTATTTCATACAATATATGGCGCATACATTAATCAGTCCCCAAATAATTTTAGCATTGAGTTGCATTAACAAATTCTCAATGTGTTCTATTTTCGCCCCTTCATAAATATTGCTGGGGAGTATTTAAGAATTCTGTGATTCACAAAAATATCTGATGAAGCAATTGCATAATTCTTTCCATTTATATCTCATCCAGAGGGATGTAGTGGTCTTTTTCTTTCTGGAGTTTTTTCCACCTCTCCTCGATCACCATCTCAATGTTCAACTCCTCGCAATACTCCATCAATCTTTCTATGATATCATTGTATGACTCTCCCTTATATCCAAATTTTTTTAGCCTCTCCCTTGTATCTTTTTTTATCTGAATTGTCGTCACCATTTTATCGCTATATAGTAGTTATATGTAACTTATAAAATTTATGGAAACCGCGGCATACTTTATTTGTACATTTTGCCTCGATGCCCAATTCGTAGAACAATGATTCCTTCCTTGGTTTTTGTATATATTACACGATAGCTTCCTATGCGATACTTAAACAGTCCTTTATACTGCCCTGATAATGGCACTCCCCGATTCGGATTTTTTCCCAAATCTTCTTCTATTCGCTGAAGAATGCGTTTTGCTGTACTCTTATCTATTTTCTTTAAATCTTTGCTCACAGATGATTTATACATCACCTTATAAGCCAAGTCGCTCCCTCATCTCCTTGCCAGAGATAATTTCATCATCTTTACTTCTTAATCTTTCTAAAGCCACCATATAATCAGCATACTCTTCCAAGTAGGACTCTATTGCCTTACGAACAATATACGTTTTGGAGCGTTCTATAATCTTGGCTAACTTCTCTAATTCATGCACCATATCCTCAGGCAGCCGCACAGACATTGCAACAGACAAACTCTCACCAATGCAATACATAGCATTACTAGTATATCAATGTATTGCAAAATTGATTTT
>CAZHBO010000068.1:0-8433 GCA_964530745.1 uncultured Thermoplasmatales archaeon
AAGAAGAAATTGCGCTAAAATGCGAGATGCTTGTACGTGCATATGACCCTTGCATTTCCTGCTCCGTTCACTGATTATTTGGCAAATTGCAAAAGACATAAATATAAAAAAGTTTTTTAAATATAATTAAATATCTAATTAAGTATAATTAAGGTGGGGATAAAAAGAAGATGAAAAGTGAGAGAGATATTCAAAAAGAGCTGAAAGAATTGCGTAAACGAGTCGCTGAGCTGGAAAAAGTAAAAGAAACATTGAAGGAGAGTGAAGAGAGGTTCAAAAAATTATTCGAGGAAGCTCCTGATGCTATGTTCATTCATACTTTGGAAGGAAAATTCGTTGATGGAAACAGAGCTGCCGAGAAATTGATTGGTTACAAAAGGGAGGAATTGATTGGCAAAAATATGTTGAAAACTGGTTTGTTACCGAAGAAGTATATTCCTCATGCCACAAAATTATTGGCAAAAAGTGCTATTGGAAAAAAAACAGGACCTGATGAAATTGAATTGATGTGCAATGATGGAAACAGAGTTTGGGTTGAAATCAATTCCCTGCCTTTAAGAATAAATGAAAAGAGAATGGTGCTGGGGATAGCCAGAGATATTACAGAAAGAAAAAAAGCAGAGAAAGCATTAAAAGAGAGCGAGGAGAAATACCGAGCCATTTTCGAAAATACTGGAACTGCAACAGTAGTTATTGAAGAAGATACCACATTGTCTCTGGTAAACTCTGAATTCGAGAAACTATCTGGTTATACTAAGGAAGAGATAGAGGGTAAGAAAAGCTGGACTGAATTTGTTGTGGAAGAAGATTTGGAGAGGATGATGAAGTATCATAAGGCTAGGAGAAAAGACCCAAATTCTGCTCCCAAGAATTATGAATTTAGATTTGTTGATAGGGAGGGCAATGTTAAAGACATTCTCCTCACCATTGATATGATTCCAGGAACGAAAAAGAGCGTTGCTTCCCTGCTGGATATAACGGAGCGTAAAAAAGCAAGGGAAAAGATAAAACACCTCAATATGGTATTGAGAGCTATCAGGGGAATAAACCAACTCATCACTAAAGAAAAGAATCGTGATAGACTTTTACAGGGAATATGTGACCAACTCATTCAAACTCGCGGTTACACCAGTGCCTGGATTGCGCTTTTCGAGGATAAAAAATTCATAGCATCGGCAGAAGCAGGCTTGGGCGAGCATTTCACTCCTCTCAAAGAGATGCTTGGCAAGGGAAAATTAAATGAGTGCGGTAAGAGAGCATTGAGTCAGTCAGGTGTTATAGTAATCAAAGACACTTCAGTATGTGGAGACTGCCCACTTTTAGGAAAAGAGTCAGGCAACATGGCAATGGCCGCCCGCCTGGAATGCGAAGGGAAAATATACGGATTGATATCTGTTTACATACCAAGGGAGTTTGCTTTGGATGAGGAAGAGCAGAGTCTTTTTTCAGAGGTTGCTGGAGATATTTCCTTTGCTTTGCATTCAATGAATGTTAGGGAGAAGTTAAAGGAAGAAGAGGAGTTAAGAAAAGCAATTCTATCTGCCTCGCCAGTGGGCATTGGTTTTACAGTTAACCGCACATTGGGATGGGCTAATGAAAAAATGTATGAAATGGTGGGCTACACTCCAGAGGAAACTTTGGGAAAAAGTGCAAGAATGCTTTATGAGAGCGATGAGGAGTATGAAAGAGTCGGGAAGGAGATAGAAAAGGCATTTAAAAGGGGAGAGGCTGCAAATATAGAGACGAAATGGAGAAGAAAGGATGGAAGCACTTTTGATTGCTCTCTTCATATATACCCCATAAATGCAGAAAAGCCAGAAGAGGGCACGGTTGTAGTTGCCATTGATATAACTGAAAGGAAAAAAATGGAAAAGGAACTTAAGAAGGCATACGAGGAGGTAGAGAAGGCATTACAACAGGAAAGAGAATTTAAATTAAGGACAGCCCATTACTTTTTCAATCCCATAGCCATTGCAAAAGGCTATATTGATTTAGCGATGGAGGAACTGCCAGAGGAGCAGAGGGAAAAATTAAAGGCTGCAGAAAATGCTATAGCGAGGGTTGAAAAAGTGGTTAAGAATGTAACTCAGAAGGGTGAGATACATGAGTAAAGTACTGATAGTGGACGACGAGGAAGATATACAAAAAATTTTGAAAAAAAATTTCGAGGGAGAAGGTATAGAAGTTGTAAGTGCTTTAAGTGGCGAAGAAGGAGTAACAAAATATAAGGAATTGTTTGAGAGAGAGGAGGAGCCGTCCCTGGTGGTCATGGATTTAAATTTAGCAAAGGGAGACATGGAGGACATAGAGCCACATATGAATGGGTGGGATGAAAAAATGGATGGTGTCAGAACAACAAGAGAAATACTTAAAATAAATCCCAATGCCATCATTTGGGGATACACTGCATGGTATGGTACGCGATGGGCGGAAAAATTGAAAGAAACAGGTGCACAGAAAGTGATTGATAGGATGGTTCCATTCAAAAAATTTGTCATCATGGTCGCAAAATTTCTGCGGAAGTAGGATGCCAAGATGCAAGGTGTTTGAGCAAATTATCAAAAAATCTCAAAAATATTGTTAAAATGAAAAAATTTTAATTCCATTTTGCTATTCATTATATTGTGAGAGGAGAATTTACGCCAAATGAGAAAGCAGTATTTTATGGATTGACATGTTATCCATACTTTAATGATAGGGAACTTGCTGAGCGAATTGGCATAAATCTCTCCACAGTTACCGCCATACGCCAAAGATTGAGGAAGAATGGCTATTTTAGAACCATAAGAGTTCCAATGTTGCAGAATTTTGGGTGTGAACTTTTGTCCATCCTTTACACAAATTTTAATCCTGTTATTCCTTTGCAGGAGAGGATTAAAATCACAGAAGAAAATATTGAAGTAAGTGAGGAGCTATTTTTTTCTCTGGGAGAATTGGAAAAAGGATTTTCCTTAAGTTTATCAAAAGATTATACTACAATAAGCAAAATAAATGATATAAGGACGATGACATTTGGAAAACTTGGTTTATTGGAAAGAGAAAATCCGAGGGAGATTATTTTTCCCTTCGAAATAAGCAAGATATATCGTTTCTTTGATTTTTCTCCCCTCCTAGCAAGCACTTTTGGTTTGGAAGTGAGAGATGAAAAGAAATTATATTTTGAAAAAAAGGAAAATTATTCGCTCTCCCTTAATGAAAAAATTATATTTTGTGCATTGGTGGAGTATCCTGAGATGACCGATAAGGGAATTGGAGAGATAACAGGGGTATCCCGCCATACTGTTTCAAGAACGAGAAGGAAATTTGAAGAAAATGGTTTCATATGCCCCTTAAGAATCCCGGACATAAAAAAGCTTGGATTTGAAATACTTGCATTTTATCACATTCTTTTTGATCCAAGAAACGCTCCCAACTTTTCGAAAGATGAAGCTCGCCAACTAATGAATGAAAAAACAGTCTTTTTTGCGTGCAGGCAATTTGAAGCAGTGATAATTTCCATTTATGAAAATTACGAGGGATATAAAATTGATAAAATGGAAAAAATGCAGTTTTTAAAAGAAAAAAAATGGATTGCTGAAAATCCTTTGATAAGGACTTACAGCCTTAACAAATCAGTTATCATAAAAGATTTTACATTTGCCCCCATTACAAAAAAAATACTCGAATGTCCAGCCTAATGATTAAATAGTTGTAAATCTATTTTGGCAGAAATGCGGGGGTACCCGAGCGGTCAAAGGGGCAGGGCTTAGGACCCTGTGACGTAGGTCTTCAAGGGTTCAAATCCCTTCCCCCGCATAATTTTACTGGTTTTCCTGAATAGCATTAGACAAAGTGAGGACAGAAAAAAAGGCATGGTTCTTTATCTGTAGAAAATAAAAAGAGAAAACGTTCCATGGAATTTTGTTTATTTAATAAGTTCTGATGTGATATTTCTTTAAGGAAATTCTTTCCTTTTCTTCATTTATGGTTATCACAAATTCATTAAAGAATCCCTTTCTTCCTAATAGAGGTGGAAAATCGTATTTATCTAATACTACTTTTAAAGGCATGCGAAAACTGTACCTCTCATGACCTTTTTCTACAACAACACCTACCTTTACCTCAACTGTCTTTACTTTCCCGCCTATTCCATATGCGAAATCTTTTCTTCCTGACAAATCTAATCCTAGGAGTTCGCCCATCTCTTTTGGAATTACAGAAATATCTGCACCAGAGTCTACTAATGCTATAACATCTATTGATGTTTCCCCAATCAGAGTTATTGGAATGGAGGGTATTTTTACCAAAGTGCCATCTGGTCTAGCTACTTGTTTATACTTAAAATGCATCACCATAATATCTCAAAAGATCATAGTTTCCTTTTCTGGAACCCTTACTAAGAGAGGTCTTTTGTTGGGATATTTTTCTTTTGCTGCTGCAAAAACCTCTTTAACATTTGGACCATGGGCAATAATTTTATTTCCACAAATGGCTATCCACTCCCCGATAAAGGGTGATAAGTCCGCCTTTAGGAAATAATCATAATTTTTTGCCATAATGCACGCCTCATTTTTTATCTCTCTCTTTCTTGTAGAATGGGGGTAATAATATTAATATATTTCGAGTTAAGTGCAATTTGTGAAGGGGTGATTGCTAGGCTTTCTATGCATATTCCTTGCACTCACTTTCTTTCTTTGTCCATTAATTTTTGCAATTTTTCAAATGCTTTCTCCCTTACATATGGAGGAACTTTTTCGTCAGCAACAATATTGAGCAAATGATTGATGGAATCCTCACTTTCATGCTCAATGTCTCTTATTTCCTTAGGATGCATCATCCACATTTCTATGGCTTCTATTATCGCCTTCGTTAGATTTCCTTTTTTCATGCCCATTCTTTTAAAAATCTCTTTTCTGAATTTTTCCTCAAAATCATCTGGCAGAACTAAATTTATTCTTCCCATTTTATCATCAAATGCACTTTTATGTATATATGTTTTTATGTAAAATTCCACCATTCATACATATGCTGTTGATCTCCTTTATCACCTCATCCAAATAGCGGAAATCAATGTTACATGAGTCTCTTAGCAGATGCTTGTTTTCTAAAATGGTTTCTTTTATCATATCTTTTTTCAATTCCGATGCATCACCGCTTGCCTTCCAGAATAACAATCGCTCTATCAAAGAAAAGACAATAATTTCTCTTAAATTATAAACTTCCTTATTCGTAAAGAAAATTATTGCTGTATTGTCCGATTTCCTGAAAACCATTTTAGTAGCAACTCCGTATAACCCTCCTGTATGACCAATGTATACATCTGAAGGTTTAACCCAAATCTGCCATCCCAAGCCGTACTGAAAACTGTAATGTTTACTTGGATATTGAATGGTATGCATCTTCTCAACGCTTTCCTCGCTTAATATTCTTGTGCCGTTATAAACTCCTCCATTCATATGAGCGATGAGGAATTTAGAGAGGTTCAAAACATTTGTCCTTAAACCTCCTGCGGGATAATCAAGTATGCCGTAATGCAAAAGGGGATAATATTTTCCATATTGAAATACATATGGAACAGCGATTTTACTCACATCTAAATTGGAAAGCATAAAGCTTGTGTTTTTCATCCCCAAAGGTTCAAAAATGTTTTCCCTGCAGTATTCCTCGAATGGCATGCCAGATATTATCTCGACCAAATAGCCGAGTAATCCATAGCCTACATTGGCATAATTCATTTCTTCGCCAGGTAAAAAATCAGTCCATACCTGGGGCTTGTAATGTATTTCTCCTGGAACTAGGTACTCCTCAAGCCATGGATAGGGATAACCAACTACTTCCAAATCTCCTGGAATGTAAGAGTAAAAGGCAGGTGGGTCTTCTGCCAGACTTGATTGGTGGGCGAGGAGCATTCTGAAAGTAATTGGCTTGTCAGGATAATTTGGATTTCTTAAGGGAAAAGGCAAATAATCGTTCACATCATCATCTAAGCTAAAATATCCTTTTTCATACAATTGCATTATGGCTGTAGCAGTGAAAGTTTTTGATATGGAGGCAACCAAGTATATTGTCTTTTCATCTGCCTGCTTATCATTCTCCCTGTCATACAGACCAAATCCCTTCGCCCATATGACTTTGTCGCCTTTAATGATACATGCAGAAAGAGCGGACATGCGAGCAATTTTCATTAGATTTAGAATAATTTTTTCAAAGAAGTCATCATTTGCCAGCTCATATCTCAAATTTTGTGATATTGCTACATTTTCTTTCTGCACATGCTTTGTCACTCCTCCTATCATTGAAAAACTTATTAATATTAAAACCAGACCGAAGGTTAAATACTTACTTCCTCTCATGATAATTAATTAAATTTCAATATAAATAAATGTCGTGAACGGTAATGTTTTATTCCAAATGCAGATTATCTTCCATGGATACACCAGTCATCATCATCAATGTAAAAACCTATGAAGAAGGGACAGGAAAAAAAGCAGTCGAGCTGGCGAAATGCATTGAAAAGGTAAGGAATGAAAGCAAGGTGGAGATAGCCATAGCAGTCCAGCCAACAGATATCTATGCTGTCTGCCATGCAACAAACATCCCAGTTTTTGCCCAGCATATAGATGCGATAAAATATGGAAGCCATACGGGCTGGATTTTGCCAGAGGCAGTAAAGGAAGCAGGCGCAACAGGCACACTGCTGAATCATTCAGAACGTCCTTTGTCCATGGATGAAATAGCCAAAGGAATTGAGCGTGCTCATGAATTAAAAATGGATACGGTTGTTTGCGCTGGAAACGTTGACATGGCTATGGCTGTTGCTGCTCTCTCTCCACATTTTGTTGCCATTGAACCTCCAGAATTAATAGGAGGAGATATTTCTGTAACGAAAGCAAAACCCGAAATTGTAAGAAATGCTGTAAACGAAGTAAAAAAAATTAATGCGGCAGTAAAAGTTTTATGTGGGGCAGGAGTGAAAAAGGGAGAGGATGTAAGAAAGGCTATAGAACTTGGGACAGATGGTGTTTTGCTTGCAAGCGGGGTTGTTAAGGCAAGAGATAAAGAGGGCATTTTAAAAAATTTGGTAAAAGGCATTATATGAAGCCATATGTGATAGTAAATTGTGCTATGTCCATTGATGGAAAAATTGCACTGGCAAATAGAAAGCAGATGCGCATCTCGAATGAGGAGGATATGAAAAGGGTTTATATGCTCCGCAATGAATGTGATGCAGTCTTAGTCGGCATAGGGACTGTGCTTAACGATGATCCAAAATTGACTGTTAAAGAAAAATATGTTAAAAATCCATCCCAGCCATTGCGAATTGTTTTAGACAGCAACTTTAGAACTCCAAAAAATGCCGAAGTCATGAGCAAAGATGCTCCTACTTTAATAGTTACAACATGCAGAGAATTCAAAGAAGGAAATATAGAGGTAATAAAATGCGGAAAAGGAAAAGTGGATTTAAAGAGATTGATGAAAATTCTTTATGAGAGGGGTATTAAAAAATTGATGGTTGAAGGAGGGGAAACCGTCATATGGGAATTCTTGAAAAATGGCTTGGTTGATGAGCTTTCTGTATTCATTGCCCCTATCATCATCGGAGGAAAAAATTCCCCAACTCTTGCAGGAGGAGAAGGCGCCTTATCCCCCCAAAAAATTATAAAGATGAGGCTAGTAGAATCAAAAAAACTGGGAGATGGCATTTTGCTGAAATTTCATCCCAGCACATGGACCAATAGCTCTCGATGACGGTGGCGGACATCACATTCAACAAAGACAATCTGCTGCCATGTTCCTAATCTAAGCGTCCCATTTACTACTGGAACTGTTAAACTTGGTCCAATTATGCTTGCCCTTACATGGGAGTGTCCATTGCCATCATGCCATCTCTCCTCGTGCTTATAATATGCATCCCTTGGAGCAATTCTTTCCAATGCAGCAGGTAAATCATAAAGCAAGCCAGATTCATGTTCTATGGTTGTTATTGCTCCAGTTGAGCCAGGGCAGAAAATGCATGCAATCCCATTTTTTATGCCCGAAGCCCTCACAATTTTTTCAACATCATTGGTTATATCTACAATGTCCATTTCTCTTGACTCGACCATAACTTTATCCATATATACTGCCATGAATGGAAAATGAGAAAGGGTAAATAATCTTATGGTTTGGATAACCATCCTCCAAAATTTTTCTGTTTCATGATTACAGAGAATGGTGGATCGGCTATTTTCTGTTATTCTATACCAAAATATGGTCCTACATCCATAACAAATTATTCTTTATCATCCCTTCTAATAGTTCTCACGAGGAAATCAACAATTAATTTCGCATAACTGGAACCAAAAATTGTTGTTTTACCAGCTTGTTCCATTAAGAGATATAAATCCGCATCCATCTCGGTATGGACCACTCCCTTGTTTCCCACCATACATCCATTTATAATAATGCTCCCCA
>CAZHBO010000069.1:0-8187 GCA_964530745.1 uncultured Thermoplasmatales archaeon
ATTGATAGGGCATATTATGGAGAGAGACATACTTCCAGGAATTCTCGATGTCTAACCCTTCTTCCTATCTTCTATATGATAAAGATGCAAAAAAAATCGTAAAGTATAAATAGTAGCCTATAAATTTCTTCATGGGGAGGAAATGCCAGAAAAGGAAACGTGGATACGCCTATCCACAGACCGATGGGAGTATACCCAAAAGATAAAAATAGAAGACTGATACAATTCCTGCCTTTAACATGAGCAGGATGCATTATATTAGAAAAGAAAGGAGAGGAATAGCTAAAGGGAGGATATATCATCTTTTCCAAATGGCTGAGCGTATGGCTTTAGATGGTAAAGATGAATTTGCAAGGAGATATGTCGAACTTGCTAGAAAAATAGGAATGAAATATTTAGTCAGGATGCCCCGCAGATACAAAAAAAATTTTTGCAAGAAATGCTTGTCATATCTCATACCTGGAAAAAATTGCAGGGTCCGCCTCAAAAAAGGAAAAGTCATCATCTCATGCTTAGTTTGTGGTGAAAAGAAAAGATATCCATTTAAAAGGTGACTATGGAACAATTAAAAAAAATTGAAGATGAGATTAAAAAATGCAAAAAATGCTCTCTCTGCTTAACAAGAAAAAATGCAGTTCCTGGAGAAGGAAAGCATAATGCAAAAATAATGATGATTGGGGAAGCCCCTGGAAAAAATGAAGACGAGCAGGGAAGACCTTTTGTTGGAAAAGCAGGGAAATTTTTGGATTTTGCTCTCTCAACAATAAATTTGGATAGAAAAGAAATTTACATAACAAATGTTGTGAAATGTAGACCACCCAATAATAGAGATCCTTTGCCAGAAGAAATTAAAGCATGCAGCCCTTATCTTGATATTCAAATAAATCTTATCCAGCCTAGAATCATATGCACTCTTGGAAGATTTGCAACAGAATATATACTTCCTTCATATGGCTTCAAAGCAAAGCCAATTTCGCAGATACATGGAAAAATTTTTTACTCACCTTTAGCAATGGTTCATATTATTCCTTTGTATCATCCTGCTGCCTCAATTTACACTCCTGCTGTAAAAAAAATTTTTTTGGAGGACATTGCATCTATTCCTCCTCTTTTAGACAAGAATAAGTCCTAATTCTTTTCCATACTCATAAACTTCTTTATATTCCTCATTGGTTATATGCCGAGAAATTTCTGGATAGTTATACGCCTCATACTCCGGCCTATACTGATCCATTATGTTTACATGAGCCAATGGAATATTATCCGCTATCCATTCAAGGATGACTTTCGAGCAGCAATCAATATGATTTGGCATAACGAGGTGGCGAATGATAACGTCTCCCTGCTCTGCCGCCAATATATGATTTCTCGTCACCACTTTCCAATAATTTTTTACCTTTGAAAGGCGGGAGGCGCATTCATCATTTCCATATTTGAAATCGGTAAGATATAAATCAATGACTCCATTTAGTAATTTCATCGTCTCCTCGCTGCAATACATGTTGGAATTCCAGATTTGAGGGATGTTTATGTTGCAGTAACTCAAAACTTCCAGTATGTAAGGCAAATTTGGCGTCGGCTCTCCGCCAACCCAATTAACATTCTTCCCTTTCCTTTTCTCTATTGACTCAGCCATTCTCTTTGCCTCGATGAAAAATCCTGTTTTGTGTTGAGATATATCCCAGTTCTGGCAAAAAACACAGGAAAAGGTGCATCCTGAGAAGAATATTGTATGGGAGGGAATCAACATTGGCTCCTCTCCATAATGAAGAAATTCAGTAGCGACTCTTGCTCTTTGAACCCCGCATTTTCCTTCTTCCTTCTCTCTATCAACACCGCATCTCCATTCGCAGAAATGGCAATTGTGAAAGATTTCATTTGCAATTTTTTTCTTCAAATCCAGCAAGGAACACTCTCCTTTTTTATGGGAGGGAAAAGAATCATGAATTTTCCACAACTCTTCCTCATTTTCCTTTCCTGTAAGGCTTACAAATTTCTTTTTACATAACAAATAATTGCTTTCTCTCTCCCCCTTCAATATTTTTTCATAGTTAGTGAGCATTTTTCAAATTTAATTTTTTAACATTTCCATAGGGCTTTTCTTCAGCAAAAACTTCCCCCTGAAATTTGTATATTTTTGTGTCATCATCAAGCCATGCATCTGGCGCCAGCCCTGCCTTCATGCAAGTGTGACTCAAAAATTCTTCCTCATTCCATTTATATTCTACAGCAACTTGAGGAAGAAGGAGACCTCTCCATATCCCCTTTTCTGCTATCAATCCATCTTCACCAATTTTAACATGCTCTGGATATTGGGATGGCTTTTCCACTTTTATAAGGACAGGTGGAGTGAGGACAGTCACTTCTATGACAACTGAAGAAAGCTCCTCTTTCCTTAAATCTGGAAATCTCGGATCATGTGTGGCAGAAATGGCTGCTTCTTTTATTGCTTTTTTTAAAGCCATTACTGGCTCAGGTATTCCTATGCACCCCCGCAATTCTTTCTCTGGATAGGTATTGATGGTTACAAATGAACCTGCTTTTTTTTCAAAAACATCCCCAAGTTTTGTTTTTATTTCCTTTCCAGCAACATGGTTCTCTATGACTTCCCTTGCATATCTTACCGCTTTTTTTCCATCTTCTTCTGAAAGCATTTTTTCAACTTTCTATACCCATTTCCTCTTTACTTCTCCCTGCCTCTTGGAGAACTTTTTCTGTTACATAAATGTCGCACCCCTCTCTTACAGCAAGCGCAATGCAATCGCTTGGGCGAGCATCCATAACGATTTCCTCAGTTTTTCCATTTTTGTTGTACTCGACATACAATTTTGCAAGGAATATTCCCTCACTTATATCATCAATGACAACTTTTTTTATGGAAGCCCCCATGGAGTTAATTAAATTCATGAATAAATCATGGGTAAATGGTCTATGGAATTTCCTTCCCTCCATGCCATTCATTATGCTTTCTGCCTGCCATGTGCTTATATAAATTGGTATAGCAAATCTTTCCTCCACAAGTATAATTTCAGAAAAATTTTCGGCACTGAAGTAAGAAGGATAAACATCCATTTTTATCAATTTTTCATTCATTTTATCGACGCTAACCTCTTTATCCTATCTACAACGTTTGGATGGGATGAAAATATTTCCATTATCTTTTCAGTTCTGCTCACCTTTGCTTTTTGTGCAAAAGTTTGCACTTCATACATGTCGAGGTGCCCATCTAAATTCAAATCAGCTTGCCTTAAATCAATAACATCTTTTTTGGCAGTAGAAGGATCTGTTGCAAAAAATGCCTTCATCCCCTCTGCCTCTTTCAGCTTCCTTGGGTCAATCTTTGTTGTATCCAAAGTTATTCTGTACAGAGCGGAGGCAAGGGTATATGGCTTGCCCGTAAGCATTGCTCCTCCATAATCAGCGTAGTATTCTCTAATCCTGCTAACATACAAAACAATGAGATTTGTTATGAAATACAAAAAGAAGGCTACCATTGCAATTATTGCCCCCTCACCTCTCCTCCCTCTCCCCCATAGGAAAGACCAGAAAGTGAAGTAGCAGATTAAAGGTATTACAGATAGCATGGTTACAACAACCATATCGCGATGGCGCAAATGAGAAATTTCATGAGCCAGAACAGCTTCCAACTCTTCCTTATTTAACCTTTCAAGCAAAGTGCTGGTGACGCAAACACGTCCGTCTCTTTTGCTCCTTCCAAAGGCAAATGCATTTGGAATTGCTATCCTTGATATGCCAACTTTCGGCATTGGTATATTTGCCTGCATTGCAAGCTTCTCAACAATTCCATATAACAAAGGATTATCCTCCCTTTTAATATACTTCACCCTCATAGTCAACTCAACCATTTTTGGTCCAGCAACGTATTGTATTAAAACCATAATTACAGCAAGTATTGCGAGAGGCAAGGGATACGCAAATCCTAACAAATAAGCAATGAGAGCAATGAGCCCATAGACTAAGGCAAACATGATTGCAATTGCCAAAGCAAGGCGCAAATGCAATCCAACTGTAGACATATTTCTTACATATCTCATTCAGTAAATAAAACTTTCTCACGTCAGTATTTTACTTCCTTTGGCATCACTTCAAATTCTTCCTTTGAAAGGAGCAGCAATATAATGGCCGCAATGCCTAAAGGAATGCCAATGATGGTAAAAAGACCTGCGATAATCCCAAAGATGGAGCCAATGGCGGCGATGATGAAATGCTTCTTTAGTAGGGCAGCTATTCCTCCTATAGCAGCGATAATTGATGAAATTAATATCACCGAGGAAAGCAAAGGAGCAAAATCAAAGATTTTTATGATTAAACTTTCCTGCGAAACTTCCCCACTTCCTTCTTTCATCACAAATTTTTCTATGCTGAAACTCCATGGCAAAACAAATACTTTCATATTGACTGTCTTATATCCTTCTTTTGTAAGTTTTAATGTTTGCTCCCCAGTTGTAATATTAGAAAGAGAAAATTTTCCTTTTTCATCTGTCACGTCATAAATTTCTGGATATCCAACAACGGAGACAGTTACGCCTTCGAGAGGATTTCCATTTATATCAACAACCTCTCCTTCGAATGTACCCTTAATATCTGCATCTCCCATGAAATCAAAAGCAAAAAATATTGCGGCACTCATAATAATGCCCAATATGAATATAATAAGGAGGAGTATTCCAGCAATCATTGGTTTGGATGAATGGGGCTTTAAATGCAAAGAAGGGGGAACTATGGGCGTTTTCTCTTCCCAACTATATTTTTCATCAACATTTACTTTGAATTGAGCCCCGCAGTTTGGGCATTTTGTTATTTGCTCCCCTGTTGCCCCATCTGGAACTTCCACGATAACCTTTTCCTTACAGTGGGGGCATTTTGTCTTTCCCTGCATTGAATAAAGAATGAAAGCATCATTTAAGTAAATTTCCAAACATTTTTGTATTCAATGTATAATCATATTTTGTGATATATTCAATACTGGAAATTATTTTCTTCCTTCTATTGCCGTTAGTCCTTATCCTGGTAGTGACAATAACATATACCAAGCGTAGGGGAATGTATGCTAAAATTGGCTTTGGTGGAAGGGAAGTTGGATTACTTGTCCTCGGTCCTTTTGCAGCAATGCTTTTTGATTTACCCATCTTTATTTACAAAAATTACTTCCTTGCCATCAATATTGGAGGGGCGCTCATTCCCATCATCTTATCCCTATATCTCATAAAAAGGCTTTATATGCCTCTTTCAAAAGTTATTATTGGCATTGCCCTCGTTTCCATGGCAACATTTTTTGTTACAAAAGTTACGGACATTGGCGTTGTTTCCTATTTCCCTTTTTATCTTTTGCCGTCAATTCTTGCCTTTCTACTTTCCATCCTCCTTTTCTCTCCCCATTCAGAAAAAACACCTGGATATGGATATGCGATAGCAACCATCGGAGTTCTGGTTGGTGGGGATATATTTCACCTGCCAGAAATATTCAGGAAGCCATTTTCTGGTTCTATGGGTGGAGCTGGCTTATATGACATGGTTTATATTGCGGGGTTACTTTCCTTCTGCATAATCATTTTTTTCATGAGTAAGGAAATAAAATATACGCCACATTACACAAAAAAATTGCAAAAGCGTGATTTATATGCCTTGGATAAAAAACAATCCTTCCTCCTCCTCATAAAAAAAGTTGAGGAAAAAGCAGTCGAGTTGGCAAAATGGCATGGAATAGATGCTCCCCCGTCAATAATATTAAAATCTTTGATTGGGGAGAATGCATGGAAAGACTATCTTATAATGAAAAGGAAGAGTAGAAATCCTTCTATGGCCGATGTTGAAAAGGCATGGATAACAGCAAGCATTATTATCTCCGCCATTGAAGAAAAGAAAAAGAAGTGGTATGCAACTACTGTAGAAAGATGCGCATCTTTCCTTTTCGATTTTCTCATCATTGGCGGAATTTCCATTTTATTCTCCATCCTTTTTTACATGAAATTTTTTCCATCCTTCCTTCTTTTCTTTTTCTCCACCCAATTCGTTTATTTTACTTTATTTGAATATTTGAGTGGGTCAACCATAGGAAAAATGGTGATAGGAATAAGTGTTAAAGAGGAAAATATGGAAAAAGCAGAGTTCATGACTTCTTTTACAAGAAATATCATACGCTTTTTGGATATGGCACTTGGCTTTTACTTCATAAGCCTAATCCTCATTAAATTTTCTCCCAAAAAACAGAGATTGGGAGATTTAATCGCTGGGAGTGTTGTAGTAAAGAATATGTAAAGGAAAGGGATATATAAGCATGGATTGGATGATAGCAGTACAGGCAATATGGCTGATATTGCCAGCTTACATTGCTAATTCATCTGCTGTCATCCTTGGAGGAGGAACGCCCATTGATTTTGGAAAAAAATGGAGGGGTAGGAGACTTCTTGGAGATGGAAAAACATGGAGAGGTTTTTTTGGAGGCATTATTGCAGGAATGATTGCTGGATTGGTAATGAATGTTGTTGCCCCAAATACCTTTGGAGAATACCCTTCATTCATTTTCATTATTTTTTCTCTCTCATGCGGCGCCCTTTTGGGGGACATTGCAGAAAGTTTCATAAAAAGACAGATGGGGAAGGAAAGGGGAGAGAAATGGATTCTTTTTGACCAGCTTGATTTTTTAATTGGAGCATTCATTTTTTCCTATATCATGAGTGTAGTTCTGGAAAAATTGGCTTCAAGCGAGAACTGGTTTTATTCCAGTTTTACCATATGGCATATAATATCCCTCCTCATCTTTACTCCTTTACTTCATTATGCAACAAATGTTATTGGCTATTTATTAAAATTAAAAAAGGTTCCATGGTGATGAGATGGAGAATGAGAAGATAAATGAGGAGTTAAAAAAATGGATGGAGGAGCATGGCATTCCTGCTGAGAGAAAAGAAGAAACAGAGGAAGAGGAGATAAAAGGGAAATGCGAGATATGTATGGCAAGAGATGCAAAATATAAGTGCATCAAATGCGGAAAACTTGTCTGTCCATCATGTTATTGGATTATGTTTGGTGTCTGCAGGGAATGCATATCTGAGGACATAATGAAAAAGTGGAGAGAAAGAGGGAAAGATTTGGGCATTGATTGGGTGAAATGATGGTAAGCATATCTATAATCAAATTCCTCCTTTTTTTATTTGTTTTAATCACGCAAATTTCATCATCATTTTATTCAGCAAATGATAATATCACATTCCATGAAGCAAAAAATGAAGAAATGGAGACCATAACCATTGCTCTCTATGATTCCATATCTCCCTCTGTCAATCTTTTGGAAAGAGCATTTAATTATGGATGGGAATCCAATGGTAAAAGATATGAGCTGACTGTTGAAAGAATCGATAACAATGATGTCTTGGGAGGAAGATTAGGTAACTACGATGTTTTTGTTATAGGGGCTAGTGGTCGCCAGTATTTCCATGCCATTACTGAAAAATGGAAGGAAGAAGTGAAAAATTTTATTTACAATGGGGGTGGTTATCTCGGTATATGTGGGGGAGCAAATATTGTTTCTAAGGGTATTGAGCATCCTCGATTTATGCTAGATTTATTGATAAATAAAGCATCCCTTGGCATTGTAAATGTATATCTCAATGATGACCAAGATGGAGAATGGCAGTATCTGTGGAAAGATACAGGAGAGGATCACATACCATTAAAAACATGGATTGATAAAAATTGCACCATTTTCAAAGGATATGAGGGAAAAAGCAGATTTATTACATATGGAGGAGGTCCAGGCATGTATCCTGCAAATGAATCAGCTAATGAAATAAAGCCAATTGCCATCTATCTGGAAGAGCCAATGGATGTAGCACCCCTGCATTACTGGAAATGGATGGGGGAATGGAAAATATCTGGAAATGTGACAACTGATATCAAAAAGCAATGGGCAGGGATTGAGGCAAGATATGGACAAGGGAAAATGATTATCTTTGGTCATCATCCTGAAGTACCTCCAATGATGAATGGAAGTGTAACAGAATTCTTTGGATTTTCAATCTATGGCATATCCCGCTATGTTTACAAGTGGGAAGGGGGAGAGCAAAAAAGCACGGACTATAACTGGTGGATTCTAAGGAGAAGTGTTGCATATGTTGCAGGCTTACCAGAAGAAAGTTTACCACCCATTGAATAATACTGCTAGAG
>CAZHBO010000070.1:0-8018 GCA_964530745.1 uncultured Thermoplasmatales archaeon
GCACCCCCAAATATTAAATGCCCTTTTGTAATGCAGGATAAATGAAGGTACAATTCCTTGGCGGAGCTGATGAAGTAGGCAGATTGGGCATATTGATAGAGCATGAAAACCATCGTTTGTTGTTTGACTATGGGCTTACTCCAGAGCAACCGCCAAAATATCCCATGCAGTCCCCGGAAATAAATTTTGCTTTTCTCTCTCATGCTCATCTTGACCATTCGGGCATGCTTCCATGGCTGTGCAGCAGGTATGATGTTCCGGTATTTTCTACACCTTTAACGAAGATAATTTCTGAAATCTTGTTTAAAGATACGTTAAAAATAGCAGATGCAAACGGCTATCCCTTTCCTTATAGTGAAATGGATGTTCTAAATTCATTGGAAAAATTCATTGATGTTTTACCAGGCGAGGAAAAGAAAATCAATGGAATGGAAATTGCTTTTCATTCCTCTGGGCATATCCCTGGCTCCATCATGTTTGAAATGAAAGATGCTGGCGCACTTTTTGCATGCGATATAAATACGATAGAAACAAGGTTGATGAAAGGTGCAAAGCCAGTGAAGTGCAACACTTTATTCATGGAAGGGACATATGCAGGGGTTGAGCATCCAAGGAGGGAGCAATTGGAAAAAGAATTTTTAGATACTATAGATGATATTGTGAGGCATGGTGGCTTAGCTGTTGTTCCAGCATTTGCAGTGGGAAGGACGCAAGAAATGGCAATGATTTTGGATGGGGCATATGAGGTATGGTTAGATGGAATGGGAGGAAAGATTTCCGACATTCTTTTGAAACATCCAGAATATATAAAGTCAGCAAGCAAATTGAAAAAGGCGATGGAGTCCGTAAATATTGTTTATTCAAACAAAGGAAGGAAAATGGCTCTTTCGGGAGATGTTGTTCTTACAACAAGCGGTATGATGAATGGAGGACCTGTATTATGGTATGTTGATAAAATAAGAAACGATAAAAAATCTGCCGTAATACTCACAGGATACCAGGTGGAAGGAACAAATGGAAGAAATTTAATAGAAAGGAGGGAGATAGAATTATATGGAGTAAAAATTAAAGTGAATTGCGATGTAAAATTTTTTGATTTCTCTGCCCATGCTGGACACTCCCAGCTACTTTCTTTTGCTAAGGCATGCTCTCCAGAAAAGGTTGTAATTTTTCATTCAGATGATGCTTCCCCTCTCGCCAACGACATAAAAAATTTTGCAGATGTTTATACGCCAAAGAATGGAGAAATATTAAAAATATAGGGGAGGAAGGGGGGAGGACAAAAAAAGTTAACCAACGAGGTCAATACCTAGTTTGTTTTTTCCTCCCTCCCATTTCGCTAGTTCCACCTTTCCATAGGTGGGAGTAAGAATGTAGGGAGAGTTCACACCTGTCATGATAGCCATGACACGGCATTTCCCATGAAAGTCCTTATTAACACGGGCACCCCAAATAACGTTTGCATATGGATCCAGCTCTGCTGTTATACATTCTGCAATTTTATTTGCAAACTCTAGAGTCATGTCAGGTCCACCAGTTATATGCAATAAACAGCCCTTCGCTCCTCTGAAATCCACCTCAAGCAATGGATGATGCATTGCTGAAAGTGCAACAGCCTCTGGTCCATCATTTGTATTCCCTTCACCCCATAACATGGCTGCCACATCTCCTCCAGAAACAATTGTTTTAACATCAGCATAATCAAGATTTATCAAAGATGGCTGAAGGATGGTGTCAGATATTCCTTTAACAGTCTCCGAAATAAGCTGATCCATGACGGAAAATGCTTTGTCTATCGGCAGGTTTGGCACAAATTCTATGAGCTTATTGTTGTCCAAAATAACGACGGAGTCGCATTCCTTCCTCAGTGCCTCTAAACCCTGTTCCGCCCTCAAAAGCCTTCCTCTCTCAACGCGGAAAGGCGTAGAGACCATAGCAACAACAATTGCCCCTTTCCTTTTTGCAATTCTGGCTATGACTGGGCTGGCTCCTGTGCCCGTACCTCCTCCCATTCCGGCTGTGAGGAAAACTAGGTCTGGCTCCCCGAGTAGCTTAGAAATTTCTTCTTTTGATTCTTCTGCGCATCTTTTTGCAACATCGGGATACCCCCCTGCCCCTAAGCCACGGGTAATATTCTTGCCAATAAGCAATTTTTTCTCAGCATCGATCAAATCTAAATCCTGCTTGTCTGTATTTATAGCAATTGTATCCGCACCTTTAATTCCAATGCGGTGAAGTCTATTTATTGTATTGCCTCCTGCACCTCCGCAGCCGACAATGACGATTTTTGCTTCGCCAAAGTCATCACATTCCATTTGGCGAACATCTTCCTTTCCATATTCCAAAGCATCTGATATTAGGGATTTCATGTATTTTCCTCCTTTTTAGATAGGCTGGTAGTTGTTATACCCATCCCCTCTTATTTCTTCCAATATTTTTCCAGCTGACTTGTCGCAGCTTCCAGTTGCTGGATTTTTTTGAGTCTTTCTGCCTTTGCGAACAGCTCTTCTGTCACATCATCGATGAATCTCGATATTGCTGCTCTGATTACTTCAGAGCGAGATGTAAACTCTCCCAATTTTATGAAAGTGTCCATCGCCCTTACTTGGTGGCTTGGAAGCCTGACCGTCACCCTTTGCGTTTCCATCTTTCCTCCTTTTGTAGACTTTTTGGCGCCTTTTAGTCGGATATTTTCCGACATTGGCTGCCATTAGGCACCATTTGATGCCTTTCGGCGTCATTTGTCTGACGCTGATAGGTAATAGGCATAGGTATTTATATATTTTTCGTTTTAATTTTGGTGCTGGTGATTTAAAGATGAAGATGAGTAGGATATGGAGAGTAGTTATAATCATCCTCATTGTTGTTGTCCTTGCACTTGGATACATATATCATGCTGACTTGGTTGCTGTGGAAAAAGTTGAATATGATATACAGGATGTCTCCATTCCTGAGATAGGACTTACTTACTGCAATTTGGTATTCATACTAAACATATCGAATCCTTCCCCACATAAAGTTTCATCTTTGTCCATTTCCTTTACCATTTATCTTGCCAACGAGTCCATTGGAAAAGGCTTTGTGAACAACATATCCATCCATGCTCATTCAAGCATAAAAAAGGAGATGATGGTAAAGATATATTATGCAAATGTAGTTAGCGGGGTTATCAATGCAATAAAAAATGGAAAATTTTTGCTTACTCTGGATGGAAAAGGTGTTGCAAGCATATTTTTTGGGCTTGTAAAAGCATCCAGAAACTTCAAAATTTCCTATGAATATCCTTGACGGAATGCATTTATATGCTCAGCCAATAACAAAAATATGAAATTGGGCATGCCTATTTTATTTCTATGCTTGATGATATTGCCAAGCCAAATCTCACTTTCTCATGATGTCAATATTCAGTCAAATGAAATAAATGAAATGATAGATGAAATAAATGAGTCATTGGTGTTTTACTATCACAATGCCTTAATGGAAATTGGTCCTAGGTATACAGGCTCTGAAAATTGTTCAAAGGCTGCAGAATACATATACAATGAATTCAAAAAAATGGGTTTATGGGTGAGATATGATGAATGGGAATGTGGAGGCTTTGAAGGTAAAAATGTTGTAGCCACATTGAACGGAAGCAGTGACAACAAAATTTTTATCATGAGCGCCCACTATGATACAACACCCGGCTCTTTAGGAGCAGATGATGATGGCTCTGGCGTGGCTGCTGTAATGGCATGCGCAAAAATTATGAGTCAGCACGGTTTCAATCATACAATCAAATTCATAACGTTTTCTGGGGAGGAGGTGGGAACATATGGAAGCTTCAATTATGCAAAAGATGCTTATGAGAGAGGGGAGAACATTGTTGCTGTAATTGATGCGGATATGGTAGGATATGCCGACACCGCCAAAGGGGGAAAAATTTTGCGTGTTTTTGAAACAGAACGAAGCAAATGGATTTCTTCATTTTCTGCAAATGTAAGCAAAAAATATGGAGAGATAGGCATATCCATACAGCCAGTTCCCAACTATAGAGGGGCAGACCACCAGGCATTTCTGGATTATGGCTATGATGCAGTATTTTTTGCCCATTACGATGGTTATCCATGGGGAAACTCACCAGATGATACACCAGACCATATTAACCATACATATCAGGTTAAAGCCACTAAATTTTTCCTAGCTCTTATGGCAGAACTGGCAAATAAACCAATTGATATACAAGTTATAATAAAAAGCCCAATGGAAGGATTTTTTTACTTATTTGACCATCCTTTATTCCCCATCTCGATGGGCAGGCTTTGGTATGTAGGTTTAAGAGGGACAACCATTCTTCTTGGAAGTTCTATTGCTAGCGTAGATGTTATAAGCAAGGAAGAAGTAGAATATGTAATTTTTTGCATCGACAATGAATTTGTTTCATGGGATAGAAAGCCTCCATATGAATGGAAAATTGAAGGAAAGTATACTCCTCCCATAGGAAAACACCGCCTTGTTGTGTATGCCTATGACACCAATGGAAACATAGCAAAGGATGAA
The DNA here is from genome assembly GCA_964530745.1 of uncultured Thermoplasmatales archaeon. Taxonomy (GTDB): domain Archaea; phylum Thermoplasmatota; class E2; order UBA202; family DSCA01; genus CAZHBO01. Next base: position 4,540 of record CAZHBO010000070.1, read on the forward strand.
ATGGACATAATAATATTCACCCTTTCCTACCAATATGCCCCCTGGAATTAGCATTTTTCATTAACTATTTAAAAGGGAAAGGAATACCTTTTCATGGTATTGCCTATAGACTTGCTGGAAAACTCCATTAACAGAGTGATAACCCTCCTACTTAAAGATGGGAGGATATTGGAAGGTCGCCTTAGCGGATTTGATCAATACATGAACGTAGCATTGGAGGATACAAGAGAGGAAAGGGAAGAGGGGGAGCGCCGCCTTGGAAAGGTTGTTGTAAGAGGTAGTAACATTGTTAGCATCTCTTTTAAATGAAATCCCAAAATTTTTAAAGGAGAGGTGATTAACAATGCAAATGAAAATAAGAAATATGAATCTCCGTTCCATAGAAGCCCGTCGTTATGCAAAAAGCATGGATAAGCCGATGAATATCAGAATTGACCACAATAGCACAGTAACTCTCTTCACTGTTTTAAAGGAGGGAGAAGCACAAGTTGAGTTTGAATATACAGCCAGCTATGGTCCAGTCGGTTTGATAAAAATGGAAGGAGATTTTATTTATGAAGGAAAGGATGCAAAGGAAATAGCAAAGAGATGGCAGGAAAAAAGGAACATGCCCAACGAGGTTGCATCCCACATTCATACTGCAATCATGCATTTTTGCTTGCCAGAAGCAGTTTTTATAGCCAGAGATCTTCGCCTTCCACCGCCCATACCTCTGCCGCAAGTAAGGTTTGACAAAAAGGAGCAAAAGAAGGGTTATGGACCAGAAGTTGCATAATTCATTTCTGCAAAAATTCTCTGCATTCTGATAATTTCGATAATAAGATTTATAAACACCTACAAAAGGGGCAAAAACATTTTTATTCCTATGCTATTGTTAAATGATGAAAACATCCCCTCGCGCATTCCTTAGCATAAAAGAAACAAAAATTTTTTCTGATGCAGGAGATGCATCTTCTTTATGCATAAGATGCAGGGGAGCAAAATTGTTGTGCGGGAAGGAAAGATGCCCTGTTCTTGTAAAATTTTATGCAAGCCAGAAAGCAAAGCCTATGGTTGAATCCATCTCCATTCAAGGCTCAACGCCCCCATCTGTTTTCATTGGAAGACATGGATATCCCAATGTTGCCATTGGTCCAATGATTCCTCCAATGCAGGGAGATACTTCCTTCATAGATACTCCAGAAACATGGGTTGGAAAAAGCATTGATGATATCGTTGATTTTCGAATGAAACTGGTTAGAGGAAAGTACAGGACGAGCATTCATAACTTCTCAGGAAAAGTAGTGGAGTTCACAAGGGAAGTTGCACTTGCAAGAAAACCAGTTGATATGGAGGTTTTATTCAAAAAAAAGCCTACTGGAAGGATTGCATTGTATGATGAAGTACAGCCCCATGGACCATCTGCACCAATAAAAAAAGTATGGATTGAAAATCCAAGCATTGAGCCAAAAATTGAGAAGGCATTTTATGATACTGATCTAAAGGCAAGGGAGGCAATAGTTGGATTGTATTTCAATGGAATTCTAATCTCACAAATTCAGAAAGCATTTTCTGTTGGAGCATTTGGCATAGAAGAAAAAAGGAAATTTGTTCCAACAAGATGGAGTATTACTGCTGTTGACTCAACTATAGGCAATGAGCTAAAAAAGAAAGTAAAGGAATATCCTTTCATAAATGAATACAGAATCTATCACCTAACGAGCCTTGACAACAAATGGCTCATCCTTATGTATCCATCTCCCTGGGAATATGAACTCATAGAGGCATGGTATCCAAATACAACCTGGAATCCCACAGGAAAAAAAATTGTCATATTCGGAGACCATGAATTTTATAAGGGAAGGAGTAAATATGCCACCATCGGAGGATGTTATTATGCCGCCCGCTTGGCTACGGCGGAAGCTTTGGAAAAAGAAAGGAGGCAGGCTGGCATAGTCGTTTTAAGGGAAATTCATCCTGGCTACATAATGCCAGTTGGTGTATGGAATGTTCGTGAGCATGTTAGAGCTGCATTAAAGAAAGAGCCTTATTTATGCGATACTTTAAAGGAAGCTCTCTCATATATATCCAAGTTTATGAACATTCCATTGCAAAGATGGATTGAAACAAGTGAGTTGATGAAGAATAGATTATATCAGCGAAGGCTGGAGGATTTTTTGCATGGCAAAGGAAAAGAGGTGTAAGACGGCATTGTCTCCTTCCAGGCTCCCTGGTTTAAAGTACTCTCTAAATCCATATTTTGGATGTTGCCATGGATGCAAATATTGCTATGTTCCAAATGTTTTGCATGTTGATAGAAAAAAATGGGAAGAGGTATATGTAAAGGTCAATATTCCCATGGTGCTGAGAAAGGAATTGAAGGTAAAGGAGAGGGGAATCATTGGAATTTCAACAGCGACAGACCCTTACCAGCCTTTGGAAAGAAAATATGAAATGACTCGTAAATGCCTTTTTTTGCTTTTACGCCATGATTTTCCCATTGACATACAAACAAAATCTGATTTGGTTCTGAGGGATATAGATTTAATAAAGAAATTTAGGAATGCTGCTGTAGGAATTACAATTACTACTTTAAACGACGAGGAAAGAAAAATTTTGGAACCGAATGCTCCCAGCATACAAAGAAGGCTTGATGCAGTGAAAAAACTTTCTGAGGAAGGAATCTATTCATACATTTTTTTTGGTCCAATTTTTCCAACAGTGGAGAAAGAAGAATTAAATTATTATGTTGACGTCTTTAAAAAAACAGGAGCGAAGGAAATCATGATCGATTCCTTACACTTAAAAAAAGATACATGGCATAGCATCTCTTCTGTTTTGCCAAGTAAAGAAAAGGAGATATGGAGGGAAAGGATTTTTGGGGACTATTATAAAAAAATATTCAATGAAATGGAAAGGATTTGCAAAGGTAAGATTACTTTAACGAGGGCTTTTTAATTTCCTCAAAAAGTTCATCAATGCTTTCAAAATTTTTTATTAAATCCCAGCTTTTAAGCCCATAAACTTTCTTTCCATATTTCAATGCTAATCCTATTTCAGAAAGTGTTCCATATCCACCATTGATGGCAATAACGATATCGCCATTTAAAACAACCAAAGCATTTCTTGCTTGCCCTAAGCCAGTAGCAATGACATAATCAAGGTAATCATTTGCTTCCTCTTTCCTCTCTCCAGGAATTATTCCTATCGTTACTCCTCCTTCTTCTTTTGCTCCTTTACATACTGCTTCCATTATACCATGCAATCCTCCCGTAATCAAAATTGCATTCATTCTTGCGATTCTCCTTCCTACTTCAACAGCCATTTCATATGTTTCTTCATCACATTCTCCTCCACCAATGACACTTACGTACATAAGAGGATAACAACAGAGGTAATTTAATTGATTCTGCGTAAAATTTTTATAACGTGATATGTATAAAATTTTGAGGGAGCAAAATGAAAGGAAAATGGTTGAGCATGCTAATATGCATGCTATT
>CAZHBO010000071.1:0-7974 GCA_964530745.1 uncultured Thermoplasmatales archaeon
GGAATCAACATATAGATACTTGTAAGAATGTTCGCTCTCTACACCCGTATCATTTACATACCATGCTTCGACTTTATGCATACATTCTCCAGGTCTGTCTGCCCTGAATACTTGCTCTTCAGTATAACCTAAAGTGTTGCTGTTAGTAGCACCCCATCCATCAGAGAAGTTCCACCATCTCCAGTATAATGTTGCAGTACCAGGAGTAAAGTCACTGGCTCCCAGAACTGAAATATTTATTACCGTAGTATTGGTTACCCAAGTTGCTGGATATTTTGTTCCTGTATAGTCCTCAAGAGGTCCTTCATAATCTATAGGTGGTGCATCTCCTTCGTATTTTGGTGTCCCTATTGTTATATCTGGTCCTGTTGTCAAACTTGCCGCCTTTGCTGTAAAAACTGTTGCTGGTATCCCTATCATCGTTATTGCTATCACTACAGATAGCAACACCCTTCCTAAATTCTTTTTCGGTTTCATTTTCTGCCTCCAAACAGTAAATAGAATAGAAATATATAAAACCTTCGCCGCCCCACTACTTAACCCGTCCAGTGATTGATAACTTCGATTATATCATCAGCATTTATTATACCATCGTTATTAACGTCCGCCCTCGCATACCAGTTTTCATCTCCCATGGACGCCATCCAGTGAAGTAAGATTATGTAAATATCCTCCACATTCACCCTTCCATCCTCATTGATATCCCATTTATAATTTACTCTGCATCTCGCCTTTGCAACATCTCCGTTCGGCATCGCTTCATGATTTCCAAGTTTATCATATGCAACAGTATAAAATTCATAGTAGCCATCTGGAAGGAAAAGATGCCATTTATATGGCAAGGCTGAATTTCCCAGATACTCCCAATCACTCCATGTTTCGTTATCAGGACTGTATCTATAATATAATTCTACCTTTTCAACCCCTACGCCTTCATCATAGGCTGATGCATTAATATAAACATCCCTTTTGTCCGCACTGATGATGAGAGATGAAGAAGGAATAAAGCAGTCAACAAAAACATCGTTCCATTTCATCCCTTCGATATTTCCTGAATTATCCACACTATAAAATTCGATTTCATATTTGCCACATGGTGTGAAATTATAAATCATGCCCAATTCAGCGAGATTAATGAAATAATAAGGTGGATAGGCATTCCATATTCCATATTCCTGCCAGTTAAATAGCATGTGCCATTTGCCATCCACAAGTTTGAAAATTCTATAGTATGTAACATTCACACCTGAACCATTATCATTTGCCACCAAATCTATGGTGGTGGTGTTTAATATATAATGTAATATATAAGGATAGTTTCCTATCATTCTGGTAACATTTATCACTTTTCCATAAAATTTCTTATGGGTTTCTGGCGGGAAGGATAGAACAGGAGTGTATACCACTGCCTCGTCTCTAACACCTTCATCACATGTGACATTTACCACATTTACAAGGGTTAATCCTTCTTCAGTATCTGGAAGAACATTCACATATATCTCAATTTCAAAATCCCCTCCTGCAATCAAATCCCCAATATGCCACTCATCATTTCCTATGGTTGGAGAAGGACTGGCAGAGATGAACGCAACATTGGCATCATATTTTTCTTTTATGATGACATTGGTTGCATTCTCATTTCCAGTATTGTAAACTGTGATGGTGTAATTGAAGAAATTTCCAGGATGAACAGGATCTGTGCTATCTGTTTTTGTTATGGAAAGCAATGGGGATGATTCCACAGTTAAATTCGCATAGGCATGTGTTATTTTATCATTTATGTTATTGCCGTTGCTATCCCAGTACAAAATTGCATCATTGCTTATTAGAGTTCCATTGGTTAATGGGAATGCAACGTCCACTTCAAATTCAATTGTTACTGTTTCATCCACATCTATTCCTCCATTCCATGTAATTTTTTTATTGAGAGAATCATATGATGCTGTTCCTTTGCTTGATTGTAAGGATAAAGGAACATATGAAGTATAGAGTGGGATATAATCTGTGAGTTCATTTCCTGCATTGTCATGATGATTTTTATCCCCCACATTTGTTATGTTTATTATATAATGTATCCTATCACCTGGATGCAATGGTGAACCATTTTCATCTATTGCTTCCTTTGTTATTAGTAATTCTGGAGATGATATTACCTGGGTTGTTTCATATGTTTTATCTTCTATACCTTCATCACATGTAACATTGACTGTGTTGTTCAACTCAATGTTCTCAAGAGGTTTGTTCACCTTTACTTTTATTTCAATGGTGTAATGGTCTCCTGGTTGGAGAAGACTGAGATGCCACTCATCATTTCCTATGGTTGGAGAAGGACTGGCAGAGATGAACGCAACATTGGCATCATATTTTTCTTTTATGATGACATTGGTTGCATTCTCATTTCCAGTATTGTAAACTGTGATGGTGTAATTGAAGAAATTTCCAGGATGAACAGGATCTGTGCTATCTGTTTTTGTTATTACTAAAAGGGGTGCATGTTCAACCACCTTGTGCTCCTGGACGTGCTCTTCTTCCGTATTATTCAAATAATCCATGGAATACCATCTTATTTCGTTTATCCCCATTTTTGTGAAATTAAACTTAACAGAAATTTCTCCTACATTCAAATTTAAATCCTCTGATGAATTATCATATACTGTTTCATTTTTCAATAGAGTATCAACACTTTCATCACCATCACTATCCCACCATATCTCATAATGCAATAACCTCACTCCAGATGTGCAATTTCCTGCATCGGTTGCATTAAGCCATATCTGTGTGGAGGGAGTTACATTATACTCGTCTTCATTCGCCACATATTTAACGGTTTCAGGAGGTTTTGTGTCCACCCTCATCAAATTAATATTTTTATATCCTGATTCCAGACACCAAAAAATATCTCTTTTATCTATGCTTGTTTCCCTACCCCAATCATAGAAGACTATGTTGGAGAATCCATCTCCATCTACGTCTCCAACAGAAGGGGAGGTATGAATTGGACCTGTTGTCAAAAATTTATCTATAATCTCACCATTTCCGTTTATTTCATATAAATACCAATCTTCCGAACCAATAAAAATCACCAGAATTTTCCCCTTTCCGGGATAAAATCCATTTCTTAAAATATTGCCCCTAAATATTGGCCATTCCTCTGAATAATTTCCTGCCTCAATATCAACCAAGGCTGGAGAAGAATAGATTGCCCCTCCCGTAGAAACATTCCACAACATACTCCCATTGGATGATAAACAATATACCTTTCCATCATTTGAGCCAAAAACTATTTCATACTTACCATCTCCATTTATGTCACCTATTGCAGGTGAGGAGTATATTGCTCCTCCAGTTGCAAAATTCCATTTTTCTGCCCCATTACTACCATTAAGGCAATATAATGTGCCATCGGTTGAGCCATCCACAACCTCTAACCATCCATCCTTATCCACATCACCCACAGCAGGTGATGCGATTACATTTCCAGAAGTATTGAAAACCCATAAAACATCCCATTCTGTGCCTTCGTTACCCAGTGGCTTGGGAAAATCTGGAAAGTAACTTTTCGAGATGGTTATTCCATCGTCTATTCCATCGCTATTATCTCCGTCAAAACACCATATGTTATGATAGGGATTATTTCCTATAATAACCTCTTTCCCACTTACAGTGGGATTTACATCAGCAAGGGCTGGAGAAGAGTGCCATGTGAAATACCCAAGATATTCTGGTCCATTACTTAAAGAAGGAAATGTCCATTCAAAATGCCCTTCTTCTATAACCTCCAGAAACCATCCACTTGTCGTTCCAGCAACAATCTCTTTAATTCCATCTCCATCTATATCAGCAATTGCAGGCGAACTTCTTGCTTCATCTGTTTGTGTGTTGAGAGCATAAACTATATTGCCATTCTCATCAAAGCATCTCCATATACCCCTGGCGCTTCCGCCCAGTTCCGGGTAATAATTAGATGCTTCATCACTTCCCGTAAAAATTTCTAAACTTTTATTTCCGGTCAGATTGGATATGGCTGGAGATGAACCAAATCTTATTTTATCCATTAGATGAGGTGTATTGGGCTGGAAGGTATAATTCCATTCCTCTATCAAGCTCATACCATGAGATTCTATATTTCCTGCTTTGTCCACGCTGTAATACTCTATTCCGTGCCCACATTCTTCACAGAAGTGGATTGGCTTGAAATCTATGGTTTCATTAAAATATACATACCAATAACTCCCCTCTAAAAAAGTAATGTTATGATTTCCACAATAGTAATCGCTTTCATTGAAAGGATGCCAAGCTCCATTATGCCATATTCGATAATAAGTTGCGTTTACCCCGCTGATATCATCTGTAGCATTAAGCCATATAAGTGTTTGATTGGTAACCCATTTCTCACCGCCTTTCTCATAAAAGGGTCCTGTAAAATTTATCTCTGTAACAGGAGGAGTGTTATCAGAAGTTGGGCCACCGCTCACATGAAGATGAAACAATGCAACAGCCATTAAAATGAAAATTATTGCTGCTTCAGTAATATGAGCCTTTTTCATAAAACACTAATATTTATTTGCTTTTAAAATTTGCTGGATAAAATTGTGCTCCCTGACAAGGTTATTTTTCAGTGACATATAAAAATTACTCTGAATCAAAATCTTATTCCTTACACTCTATTAATACAAATGGAGAGGGCATTGAGGTAGGTAAAAAATGCAATAAAATTTAAAATATTCATTTTCATTATATCTATGGCATGAGGAAAGTTTATTTCCTTATAGCAATCACTGGAATATTTTTTCTTTACTCCATTTCCTTCTTTTATCAACCTGAAAAAATTTCTCTGAAGGAAATATGGAAATACGATGGAAAGGAAGTTATTGTGGAAGGGGAAATAAAAAATATAATGGGAGAAATTATGGAAATAAGTGATGGAAATGCCACAGCCAAGATATACTGGGAGAAGAATAAAAATCTGGAATATGGAGACTTTATAAGGGCTGAGGGAAAGGTGGGGGAATATGGAAATGACTTTGCCGTATATGCCAAAAAGGTTAGAATTATTAAAAAATGGGATGTGAATTGCACATCTCTCCCATATCTCGCAGAAAACTATGAAAAATTTGTGGGAAAAAATGTGAATGTAAGCGGATATATCTATTCAAAATCCAATGGTTATTTCTACCTCACAGATCAATATGTAAATTATAAAATAAAAGTTTATTGTAATCACACCATCCCCTTTAATAAATACGACAGGGTTTATGTGAAGGCATTGATGCTTTACGATTCACATCGCCTCACTTTTTATCTCAAAATATGCAGGAATTCCCATGGAGTGATGCCCTATGAATGACTTCCTTATGGTTCTGGCATTTTCGGCTGCAGGCTCCCTCACAGGGGCGTTAACTGGATTGATTCCTGGCTTGCACACCAACAATATAGCCCTTCTTCTTTTGTTATTAGCCTCTTCTTTTAAGAATGCCGGGCTTTACCTTGCCCTCTTTATTGTTTCTGCAGCCATTTCCCATACATTCCATGATATAATCCCCTCCACATTTATAGGAGCACCGGAAGAAGATACTGCCCTCATGGTTCTCCCCGCCCATTCAATGGTGATAAAGGGGGAAGGATATCGAGCAATTTCCATCTCTGCATTTTCAAGCCTTGCCTCCATTATTTTATGTTTCATACTCCTTATTCCCTTCTGTTTTTTCATGGGGCAACCCCTCAATCTCTATGACATTCTGGATAAAAATATGCCATGGATATTACTCTGCATTTCCCTCATCCTCATATTCACCAGCAAAAAATTACTGAATGCCCTCTTCATCTTCCTTCTTTCCGGAATTTTTGGCTTGGTGGCACTCAACCTTCCCACCTCTTTCATCATGGCTTCCTCGCCCTTATTTCCAGCGCTCGCCGGGCTTTTCGGCGCCCCCGCCCTCCTGACAGCAAGAAAGGGGAATGTGCCTCCGCAGAATATTGAAGAAAGGAAAGTAAAAATAAGGAAAAGGGACGTGGGGAGCGGCGTGGCAGCAGGCGGGCTTGTTTCCATTTTGCCAGGAGTAAGTTCGGCGGTGGCAGCCACCCTCGCCATGGCGGTAACCAAAAGCAGGAAAGAAGAAGATGTCATCTCCATGCTATCCGCCACCAATACAGCCACAAACTTTTTTGTCCTCCTCGCCCTCTTCGTTCTTCTCAAAACAAGAAGCGGATTTGCAATTGCTATAAAAAAGATGGTGGAAATAGAAGAATGGAATGGTATGCCCACACATCCCTTCAATTTATTTTTGATTGCCATCATTATATCTGCGATAATATCATACTATCTGACAAAGTTCATAGGGAAGGTGGTTGCAAAAAATATATCACAAATATCCTATGAGATGCTTGTAAGGGTTTCTCTTTCCATAATTCTTGTAATGGTATTTCTATTTACAGGGTTTATGGGATTATTTATATTTACTGTTGCAACATCCATAGGAATGATATGCATTGAAATGAAAGTGAGGCGTAGTTTATGCATGGGTTTCCTTTTGCTTCCTCTTCTTATCAACTATTTTTTATAAAAAATAAATGTGTCAGTGATTAATCCTTCATTTTCAAAAATTTCTTTGCATCATCCATAAATTCATCTACATCCACTCCTTTTTCTTTAGCAACAACCATTGCCGCTATCTCCGCATAAACACCCAGTTTTTCCGCCTTTTTCTCTATTTCATTTTTCAAACCCTTCTCTCCAATCTTTTTTTCCCTCATTATTTTTCCCAATATCCTAGGAAGCAATTCTTTTTCCATTTCCTGCAAACTTTTACTATCAAATTTAAAACCCAATGGAATATCTTCTTCCCTGAAATCGAAGGCGGGGGTTATCTCATCCCCTTTCTTTATCAAAAGATTCTGTTCTATTGCATGCTCTATTATTTTTAACCCCTCGCCTGGCGTAAGCCACCCCAGTTGAAAGGCGAGGGTCATGTAAAAATCCTTTTCTTTCATGCTCTCCTTTCCAGCCCTCTGAAACACAAATGCGATGAGTTTTTTTATCTCTTCCATTATTTTAACCTCCTTATCATCCAATCACCCGTGTAAATCTTCCATGTTTCCACATCATTTTTTATTTCCTCCCCCTCAGTTATAACTCCATGAAAGCCATATTTCTTTACAATATTAATCGCATTTTTCCTCTCATCGGCTCCAATAAATATATGAATATTTTTCATGTCACACATATCTTTTATTTCTTTGAGAGGCTCTTCTCCCATATTCCATATACTTATGTTTTCAAAACCATATATGATGAGGTCCATGACATCTTCCACATTTCTGGGAAGAGAATCTATCCATATATTGGCAGAGAGTCTTTTATACATCTCTAAGTTCGGAGAATTTCTGCGATACCCATCAACATCAATTACATATACCATTCCATACTCTTTTCCAATTTTTTCCAAAAAATCCATTGCCTCCTTTCCTTTGTATATAACGTCTCTTCTTTTGACTTTTCTTCCCTTTACCTTCACCACAGGGTATTCTTCCACATTCAATAAAGGCATATTACATTAAAAATTTTGAGGAACTATTGAGACATCAATTTAAGCAACCATAATAAAAGAAAGGTTCTTAACTTTCCTTCAAAGTGGTCAGTTCCAAAATATTTAACGGCATCAGGATATATCTGATTGGTCTCATGCAAAAATTTGAGATATGCATCATATGGTTCAATTTTTCCTTCCATTACTCCATCCACAATTTCCTTTCTCAATTTCCTGAATTCCTCCATTTTCCCATCATCTTTTAATTCTTCATTCGCCCTTCTTATCATATCTCTTAATTCATCAATTTCATTCATAAATTTCATCTTTTGGAATATTTTAATATTTTCTACGTTCATCAAAAATTATTAAACCAATTTTTGCATATACTTGCATGAGATTGAAAAGAATTATTGTTATTGGAATTGCATTTATATTGCTGCCAATA
>CAZHBO010000072.1:0-7954 GCA_964530745.1 uncultured Thermoplasmatales archaeon
AAAATTGCAAATGGCAAATTATACAATGGTAGTATAATTAGCTTGAAATGGCAAAATCAGGTTTCTAAATTCAGTAAAGCCAAGAAGGCTTAAATAACGCAAACATTTTTATTCCCTCTACATTATGCTTATGCGTGATTTTAAAGGACAAGAAAAAACTTGATATTTCATATGTCCCGGAGAAAATTCCTTGCCGTGAAAAAGAAAAAAAACGTTTATCCTTGCTTCTGGAGAGCGGGAGAGCCATTATAAGCGGTGATGTTGGAACAGGAAAGACACTGCTTGCTAAGCATACCGGAGGGGATGTTTATGTAAACTGCTATACAAACAAATCGGAGCATAAGGTATTGGAGGAAATTTTAAGACAGATAAGACCTACATTCAGCACAGCAGGGTTGGCATCACAGCGTTTATGGCAGGAAATAAAAGGTGAACACCTCATCATTTTGGATGAGATAGAAGGAATGTTTCCTGATGATTTACGCCACTTTGCCTACACTCTTTCACGTCAGCCAGAAATTAGAGAAAGGATAAGGTATGTGGCTGTCACACGCTCATCCTTTGTTTTGGAACAGATTATAAATGATGCTGCAACATGGTCTACATTTGCGGAGAAGGCAATTGTAACTCTCAAGCCATATACTTGGGAACAAATAATGGAAATTTTAGAATATAGAGCTAATGAAAGTTTAAAAGCAGGTAGTTATGATGATGCCTTGCCTTTAATTGCGGAGATTGCATTAAATTCAGCAGGTCATATGCGCTCCGCCATTGACATCCTCCGAAATTCCGCCATCATAGCAGACAGGAAAGGGCATGATAAAATTTTACTGGAGGATGTAAGGGAGGCAAATCAAGAAGCTTGGATTGAGGAAATTGATGGCTTAAGTAAAGAGCAGCTAATCCTTCTACTTGCTATAGCCACTTCATGCAAATCAAAGGCATATACAACCCAGGAAGAAATTTTGAATAATTATGCTTTAAAATGCGAAGAATATGAAATGGAATGCAATGAAAAGGCTGCCAAAAAAAATTTGGAGATACTGATAAATCAAGGATTTGTATATAAAAGTGAGAGAGGATATGCAATAATTGATTATCCTGCAGAGTTGCTCATTGAAGAAGTTGAGAATCTTTTGAATAAGTGACCTTATATCTCTCTCACTGGTATTCCAACATATACCTTTCCTTTCTCCAATATTTTTCCTTTTGGAACAAAACTTTTCGCTCCAATAACGACGTTATCTTCTGCTACAACTCCTGGCATGATGAATGATTCCCCTCCTATTAAGCAATTTCTTCCTATCTTCGTTTTTTTGATGATGAGTTTATCCTCCGCTATATGTCCAAGAATCATTGCCCTTCCGCCAACCATTGTATTCTCTCCTATTTCCAAAACGCATGGGTCAGATATCCATTCCTCACCAGCCAGAAAAACATTTTTTCCAATTTTACAACCTATTAATGAAAGATAGAAAGATTTTATAGGGGGCAATACAAAAATGTTTAATAGCTTGTAAGTAGGATAATAAAGGGCAAAATATAAAGTATACTTAAAAACCATTTTTTCTCTGAGAGTTTTCCTGTATTCTCCCTCTTTGTATTTTAGATTGAGAGCATTTATAAAAAAAGCTGTTGAGAATATCGTTGAAAAAACAAGGATTAAATAAGCTAATACCAAAACAAGGGAAAAGACGAGGATGTGCAATATGCTAAATGAAAGGAATTGGAGGGCAAAATAAACAAAAAGCAGAACAGGAAATGCAGCTAGGGCATAAGCAAGAATGGGAATTAAAAATATAAGAATGATTCTTAAAATGCATATTGGTGAAGCATCAAATTTTTTCTCCTCGCCTCTGTATTTCATGATTCTGAATGTTACAAACATTTATAAACACCCCTTATATACTATTTAAAGGGGTTAATATGGCAGATATGAAAATAGAGAATGTAGTAGCATCTACGACGATAGCAAAAGAATTGGATTTAACGAAGTTGTCAAAGTCATTGCCAGAAGGAGAATATGAGCCCGAGCAATTTCCAGGTTTGGTATTACGCTTAGATGAGCCAAAAACAGCCGCTCTTCTTTTCAGAAGTGGAAAGGTAGTATGCACGGGCGCTAAAACAATTAAGGATGTTGAAAGAGCTATAAAAAAAGTTTGTAAAAAGGTCGAGGGGGCAGGATTTAAAGTTTTTAAAAAGCCCGAAATTACTGTTCAAAACATTGTCGCATCTGCAAATTTACATGCTCAACTAAACTTAAATGCAATTGCCTTAGCCATTGGCTTGGAAAAAATAGAATATGAGCCCGAGCAATTCCCAGGCTTGGTATACCGTTTGGAAGAGCCACGCGTTGTAGTCCTCCTCTTCGGCTCTGGAAAATTGGTTTGCACAGGAGCAAGAAAGGCAGAGCAGGTTACAGAAGCAATTGAAAGGATAACAGAGGAATTGGACAGCAAGGGCTTGCTTTAATCGTTCTTTCCTTTTACACGTTCTAAACTCCAACTTCCATCTCTTTCCAATTTTGGCTTTTTTGTTATTGAATAATAAATTGCCAGCAGGATAGCTAGGATGGCAAAAATTACTGAAAAGAAAATAATGCTAAGGATAAGCATCCCTCCAAATATTATCGCAATGGGCAGAAGAATACCAAGGAAAGAAAGAGAAAGGAAGACCAAGGCTGCCAGAAAAAGAATGAGAAAGCCGAGTTTAATCAACCCTTGAATCATCTTCCCAGCGTCTCATCCAGCAGTGTACCAATAACGCCTGAGCGACCTGATGTTTGCTGTTTTGGCATGAATGGATAGAGTGCCATTGCAAGGTTATGCAAAGTCATTGACTGTATGATTATCTTCCCTGGACCCTTGAGCTTTGTAAGGAAAAGCCCCTCCCCGCCAAAGAATATTGTTTTTATTCCTTTTACGCGCTCAATGTCATAATCAACGCTTCCTTCCCATCCAACCACGCTTCCAGTATCAACCTTTATGCTTTCCCCCTCCTTTAAATCCATTTCAATAAAATCTCCGCATGCATGAATGAAAGCAGTTCCTTCTCCTGAGAGACGCTCCAGTATGAATCCCTCTCCGCCAAAGAAAATGGAACCAAGCCTTTTTTGAAAGGCGATACTCATGTCAACGCCATCTTCTGCACATAAAAAAGCATCTTTCTGAACAATGAATTCCTTTCCTTTTTGTAAGTGCAAATCCTTAATTGTTCCTGGAGCATTGCCAGCAAATGCAACCAAGCCTGTTCCTCCTGCTGGCGAAAATTCTGTCATGAAAAATGTTTCTCCTGCAAGTTTTCTTCCTATGCCTTTGAGTATTCCACCTCTTGCCTTTGCTTCCATTTTGATATTCGGGCTTAGATATACCATTGAGCCAGCTTCCCCATACACTTTTTCATTGCTTTCTAGCTCTATAGTTACAACCTGAAGGTTATCTCCCGTTATTTTATACTTCATTTTATCAAAATAGAATGCCATTTATGTATAATTCTTTTTTGATTTACTCTCACACCGTAAACGTTAGATACTTATATGCGATTCTCATTAGGGCTTTTATGAGGCATAAATCTCTCACTTTCAAGAAATTCTTTGAGCAGGCACAGAGAGATGTCTGGCAGGAAATCGAGAGAAGAATAAAAGATGAAGATATGTTGTATGCTTTGGAAGGGGGAAAAATGCTACGTCCCACAATGCTCCTTTTATCATTTAAGGTTTGCACTGGTGGAAGTGATGAGAGATATAAAAAAGCTGTAGAAAGTGCCATGGGAGTAGAACTTGCCCACTCCGCTTCCCTCATACATGATGACATAATGGATGGAGATGTAAATAGGAGGGGAAAGCCTGCTTTATATGTAAAAAGTGGGATAGGAAATGCTATCCTTACTGGTCATAGAATGATAAATATTGCCTTCCGCATCTCCCTTGACCATGGCATTCAAAATGCTTATATCTTTCTCGACACATGGAATCATACACTTATAGGGCAAATCAAAGATGTTGATTTCTCAGCCCATATCGATAAAATTTTTAATGGAGGTTATTCCCCCGAAATTTTGCTTAGGGAATATTTTAAAATCATTGACATGAAAACAGCATCTCTTTTTGCCGCCGCATGCCGTGCAGGTGCCATAGAAGCGCAGGCATCAGAAGAAACAGTTTTGTTACTTAGAGATTATGGTAGGGAGATAGGTCTTGCTTATCAACTTGCAGATGATTTGGTGGACATAGCTCAAGGGAAAATAGAGGAAGGCATAATCATGCCTCTCATAAAAGCATATGGTAATAATTTAAATGATGATGCAATTCAGCTCCTAATCAACAGGGGAACAACCATAGAGAATGAGTTGAGAAGAAGGGGTATGGACCTCACAAAAATTTATGAAGAAGAGATAAGGAGGCATGTAAAAAAAGCACAAAAGATAGCTTCATCGCCTCTTATTCCAAATTCCATTTATAAGCCACTCTTAAGGGAGGCTCCATCTTATATCACCAATAAAATGGCTGAGAAAGTAGGGGTAATGATCTAAATGGCGGTAGAGAAAAAAGGCATATTTTCACCTTTTACTATTGCAACTTCTTTTATTACAGGTGGTTTGTTTCCCATACTAGGCTCTTTTTTTGCATATGCAAGCGGTGCTTTAGGGAGTTTTAAAGAATTATATTGGGGTGGTGTTTTTTTAACCGCAATTGGCGGATTTATTGCTCATTGGTTACTGGCGCATACCATCCATGATATTTATCATTATGAACAGGGGGAAAGGATGACCTGGAGCAAAAATACATTGAAGGCTTTAATGGTAGCTTCTGCAATTATTTTACTCCTCATTGCCATTTATTTAACTTTGCAAGCAGGATGGCCTGTTATGCTTTTTGCGTTAATAGGGGCAGTTGCTTGCATATATGCAGAAGGACTTATTCACCATGAATCACAAATGGCTTTTGGTGCAATGTTCCTTGTCATAGGCTCTTTTTATGTTCAAGTGGGCTATCATCATCATGCATTGAATGCTTTCTCTGCCATCCCATCCATGATATGGTTAAAATTGATTTTTTTATCTTTATTTGCATTTTTCTCCCAATATGGATGGCTATTATTTTACCGCTTGGATGACTACGGATGGAGCCCTAAAGTAAGGAATGAAAGCATTCTTATTACAAAAATAGGACTCCCATTCCTTATTTTGGCATTAGCTTTGCCGACATGATTTACTTTAAATGAAAAATATATCTTGTTGGAATTTGTTTTTTCTTTCCACTTTTGTAAGGGCAAGAAGTGCATTTATAGCCTACAATAACTTCCTTTCCCCATAGAGAAATGTTTTTTATCTTTTTTAATTTTGAGTCGCACACTGGGCATATTGTAACCTCTTCCTCACCTTCCCTTGACTTAATTTCCATTTTTATGAAACCTGCTTTTACCGCCAGTTTTCTAACCCTCTGGATGCTCACTCTATATCTGTCATCCAAATTTTTTAATTCCTCTATAACCTTTTCCCTCAATTTCCATTGCGAATCTATGGTTCTATGCTTTTTTAATGCTTTATATATTGCAATTACCACCTCCTCGCTCGTGGGAATGTGATACTGCATGCAAATGAATTGCTACATGGCTTATAAATCTTTTAATAGAAAATGTTATGGATGAAAGATGCATTCAATGTTGATGAGACACCGCTTCATTCGTTCTTTGGGCAGGGAAATGCTAAGCGCAACCAGATTGGAGAAAATAGTACTTGCTCTTCCCTTCATTGTCCTCATTTTAGATGCTGAAATATTTTACTACTCCTTCCTCCATAAAGAAACAACAATTATCATTGCATCTTCTTTTGTTTTGGTATTATCCATTCTTGAGATAATTGCCGTTTTGAGAGAAATTCATGCCCATGTCATGGAGGTATTAAAAAGAGAGGACATCGAAAAGAAAATAGAAGATATCATAGAAAAGTTTGAGAGAATACCTACAGTAAAGGAAGTTATTGAGAAATTTTGCAGTTCATACCCCGGGGAATATCCCACTTCCCACATATATCATATCGTATGTGATATACTGGAGAAGTCAAAAAATAGGTCGAAATGAATGTTAAGAACTGAGGTCTATAATTGCCTGAGCAATGTTTCCATCTGCTTTTTCTAAAGCTTTACGTGCTTCCTCCTTGCTTTTACCTGTCTTTTCCATAACAAGTTGAATGTCTTCTTCCTTCAGACGTTTTATAACTTTTGGCTCACCGCTTATTTGATATGTTCTTTGACCCTGTGCAATCATAATTGTTATTTCAGGTGAATCAAAGACATATTCTTCATTTTTTGTTTGGATAATCACTTTTTCCACTTCCTCCAAAGTTTCGATACTCATCCCCATTCTTTTCATTATTTTTTTTAGCTGGCGTGGGTCAATATTTGGCATCATATGAAACCATTATATATTTCTACGGTTTAACTTTTTTGTATGGACGCAAGAGAAGTGAAGGTTCTGGACAAAAATTCTGCATTTTATGGTGTAATAGAGGAGAAATTAATGGAGAATGCTGGGAGAGGTGTGGCAGAAATAATTGAAGAAAGATATGACTGCAAAAAATGTATCATATTTTGCGGCACGGGAAACAATGGGGGAGATGGATTTGTTGCAGCAAGATATTTATCAAAAAAATGTGATGTGAAAATCATTCTTCTGGGAGACATCAAATCTCCTCTTGCATTAAAAAATTTTCGCAGGGCAAAAAGGCTTGGCATTTCCATATATAGATTCAATGAGAAAGTGGTTGAAGAGTGCTTGGAAGAGAGTGACATCATAGTGGATGCGATGCTTGGTGTTGGTATCAGTGGAGAGCTTAGAGAGCCTTATTCAACTGCCGTTAAAAAAATAAATAATGCAGGTAAGCCTATTGTCTCCGTTGATATACCCACTGGAATTGGAGGAAAGATTTTTGTAAAGCCATCATTAACTGTAACATTTCATGATATAAAAGACGGGATGAATACCGAGAATAGTGGAGAAATTGTTGTAAAGGGCATTGGCATTCCTAAGGAAGCGGAAACATTCATTGGTCCTGGAGAGATGGTTTATTATCCACTTCCAAAGAAAGACTCGCATAAGGGTGAAAATGGGGTTGTTGTCACCATTGGAGGTGGTCCATATACAGGTGCTCCATTCCTCTCTGCCATGGCATCACTTGTTGCAGGAGCTGACCTTTCCTTCCTCTTTGTTCCCAAATTGATCTGGAACGTGGTTGCCTCTTTTTCACCAAATTTAATTGTAAAGCCAATAGAAGGAGAATTTTTGTGTGAGGAACATTTGCCATTAATAAAAAATTTTATTGAAAAAGCAGATTCAATTGTCATTGGTCCTGGAATTGGGAACAGGGAAGAAACAAAAAAGGCTTGCTGGAAAGTTGTGGAAGAAAGTATTTTTCTGGGAAAAAAGGTGGTTGTAGATGCAGATGCCATATCCTGTCTGCAAAGTAGGAATTGCAGGGGAAATGTTGTAATCACTCCTCATGCAGGAGAGTTTAAAGAGCTAACAGGAATTTCTCTTCCAAAAGACATGGATGAAAGAAAAGATATTGTGATGAAGGAAGCAAAAAAATTGCATGCCACCATTCTTTTAAAAGGAAGCATCGATGTAATAACTGATGGAAACGTCGTAAAACTAAACAAAATTCACAATCAGGCAATGACAGTTGGAGGAACAGGAGATGTTCTTTCAGGCATATGTGGTGCAATGCTTTCGAAAGGTGTAAAGCCGTACGATGCAGCAAGAATAGCAGCATTTATTAACGGAATGGCAGGAAATTATGCTTTTGAAAAAAAAGGATATGGAATGGTAGCAACTGATTTATTGCAGGAAATTCCAGAAGTGCTTAAAAATTTTTTACCAAATAAATAAAAAAGAAAGAGGGTTATTTCATCCCCAAAACCAATGGTCCGAGGACAAAGCCACTTGCTGTCTTAGTT
>CAZHBO010000073.1:0-7925 GCA_964530745.1 uncultured Thermoplasmatales archaeon
CAAAAAACCGCAAATTTTTAAATAGGATAGAGGATACACTTTCCAATGTTGGCGTTCATTGCAACCACCGTTTTCTGCTTTATTGTATGGTTGCTCCTCACCGCCAGCGGCTCTCCTTGGGGGACAGATGAGATTCTCGCTGGTGCAATATTTTCTGTTATAGGGGGCATCATTGCAAGAAAAATTTTAATAAAAGATTTCAAATTGGCAAATCCAAAGAGATGGGCAATGCTTTTGGCGTACATTCCTCGCTTTTTCTATGAAATGGCTAAAGCTAACGTGGATGTCGCTTATCGCGTCATAACTGGCAAGATAAATCCTGGCATAGTGAAAATATCTCCTGGTCTTAAAAGTGATTTGTCGCTAACAATCTTAGCAAATTCAATAACTCTCACTCCTGGAACTTTATCTGTTGATACCGACGAAGAGAGGAATTTATATGTGCATTGGATAAATGTTGATGAAAAAATTTTGGAAGAGATGCCAAGACCTTGTGAGCCGATATGTGCATCATTTCCCAAATGGGCAAGGAGGATAGGAGAATGATTTGGAATCCATTTTTAATTGTGGTTGTAGTGCTTTTGGTGTGTATACTTATTGCAATGATTAGAGTATTACTTGGACCAACCGCGCCAGATAGAGTCGTTGGATTGGATACAATAAATACACTCGTTATAGCAGCAATGCTATTATTTGGCGCCGCTTTTGAGGAAATTATTTACATTGACGTAGCAATTGTATATGCTCTGCTTTCCTTTGTGACAACGCTCTTCATCGCAAAATATTTAGAAGGAGGTAGATTCTAATGGAATGGATAGAGTGGCTGTTGTACATATTCCTCGGAATTGGAGTGGCATTTAACTTTCTCGCTTCCATTGGATTATTACGCTTTCCAGATGTTTATACAAGGTTACATGCTGGCACAAAATGCACAACATTTGGCTCCATATTTTTGTCTCTGGCAGTGATAATATATGGATTATGGAAATATTATGATGGAGAGAAATATATGCTAACCCTCTCCATACATGCATTCTTTGCTTTAATTGCAATAATATTGACAAATCCCACAGGTGCTCATGCAATAGCAAGGGCAGCTCATAGGAGTGGTGTAAAGCCAGCAAGGGCAGTAGTAGATGACTTAGAGGAGGAGAGAAAATGATGTGGCTTGAAAGCTTGCATGTTGTATTACCAATTTTGTTGATCATATCTGCAATCATTGCAATTTTTTTGAGAGATTTGCTTGCATCAGCAATAGCACTTGCTGCAATGAGTTTGCTTTTATCCTTAGAATTTTACATTCTCCAAGCTCCAGATGTTGCAATAGCGGAAGCAGGAATAGGAGCTTGTATAACAACTGCAATAATCGTTTTGGCAATACGTTCAACAAAAAGAATGGAGGAGGAAACATGAGAAAAATTGCAGGAGCAATAGCATTCGTGATATTCTTCGCTTTTTTGCTTTTTTCAATGTATGAACTTCATGAATTTGGTAAGCCACCATCTGATATGGATGATTATATCATTCAAAATGCTCAGAATGAGACAGGAGCAAACAATGCTGTGACAAGCGTAGTATTTGATTACAGGGGCTATGATACCTTGGGTGAGGCAACTGTTTTATTCACTGCCATAGCTGGTGTCATGATTTTATTCAGGAGGGGTAAAGATGAAGAGTGAAGGGATGTCTCCAATTGTGCAAACCATTGCGGGCATTTTGTTTCCCATGGTACTTATTTTTTCATTCTATGTAATAATGCACGGTCATTTAACTCCAGGAGGAGGATTTCAGGGAGGAGCAATAGGAGCATCTGCTGTTGCCATGCTTATTGTAGCACTTGGAGCAAAGAAAATAAATGATATGGTTGGTGAGGAAGGTATTTCTTCCTTTGAAAGTATTGGAGGTCTCGTTTTCGTCATCATTGCCATCCTTGGTCTTTTCATGGCTACTACTTTCCTTTCAAATTTTTTGGTAGGAGACACAATTTTTGGTAAGATTCCGCCATTTGGTTCAAATTCTGGCATATTGAACAGCGGTGGCATTTTGCCTCTGCTTAACATTGCAGTTGGGATGAAAGTTATTGGAGGCTTATCAGCAGTTGTGTTGGTTATGGCTTTGGCAACAAAGGAGGAGAAAAAATGATTTACCAAATTCCTTTCATCGCTGTTATTGGCTTAATTGCAGTAGGAATGTATGCAATATTGTTCAAAAAAAATTTGATAAAGATTGCCATTGGAATTACGATAGTAGAGAGTGGCGTAAATCTTTTTTTAATAACCCTCGGTTATAGAGAGGGAGGCGTGGCTCCTATTTATACCCATCTTCCTCCTGGCACAAACATACCAGAAGGGATGGTGCTGCCAGTTCCACAAGCATTGACCCTGACTAGCATTGTCATTGGCGTCGCAGTCCTTGCATTAATACTTTCACTCATCATTAAAATGTACCGCAAATATGGAACGCTCAATGCCTATGAAATGAGGAGGTTGAGAGAATGAATGAATGGATTACCCACGCACCAATTTTAATCATAGCCATTCCTTTATTTGCAGCCTTTCTCACGCCCTTAGTAGACAGGGTAAGCAGAAGGGGGAGAAATGCGCTTGTTTTTATTGCCGTCATTCTTACATTAATCCTTACCCTTGCCCTTGCAAAAGATGTTTTTGACCATGGGTTGAGAATATATACCTTGGGAGGAGGAAGTGTTGATAGCACTCTCGTCACTCTGCCTTCCGGTTACCGTCTTCCTGTTAGAATTATTTTGGAAGTAGATGGCATGAGTGCTTTTATGGTAGTAATAAGCGTCCTCATTTCTTTCGTCGGACTGCTTTACTCCTTTTCCCACATAAAAGAGAATGGAGCAGGAAAGTACTATACCCTCTTTTTACTCATGCTTGTTGGAATGCTTGGAATGGAAGTGACCGGCGATTTGTTCAATCTATTTGTATTCCTCGAAATTTTATCAATTTCATCTGCAGCACTCATTGCTTTTTATGCAAGAGGGGGGAAACCTGTAGAAGCATCCATAAAATATATCGTTATTTCCTCCCTTGCTGCTTTATTTGTCCTTTTCGCCATTGGTTTATTATATGGGGAATATGACCTCCTTAATATGGGGGCAATCGCCAAAAAAATAAGCTTGGCAGGAGAAATTCCTTTCCTTGCCCAAATAGCATTTGTTTTATTTTTAACTTCATTTGCATTAAAAGCAGGGGCAGCTCCAATGCACATGTGGCTTCCAGATGCATATGGTGAGGCACCAGGGGCAATATCAATGGTTCTGGTAGCTGCGACGCAGGCAAGTTTGTATGCATTGTTAAGAGTATGTTTCACAATTTATGGTGCTGCCATGGATACTGCTGTAATAGGAGGAATATTGATTATTCTTGGACTGATTTCAATATTTATAGGAGTGACAATGGCCCTTATCCAAATTGATATGAAACGCCTCATTGGTTATGCTGCTGTTGCAGAGATAGGATACATTTTGCTTGCTGTAGGTGTTGGAATATTTGAATTGGCAAAAGGAGAGATCAGCGATTACAGCATGAAGGCATTGCAAGGAGGGATATTCCATATTTTCAATGATGTAATGGACATAGGTTTGCTTTTCTTGGTTGTAGGGGCAGTGATGTATGTAACGAAAGAAAGCAATCTCAATAAATTGGGAGGGCTTGCCCATTCAATGAAGTATAGTAGCATATTCTTCATCATCGGAATGGCTGCTGTCTCTGGCTTACCACCATTGAATGGATTTGCTTCTAAGATTTTAATATACGAATCTGTCTATAAAGTGAGTCCACTGATTTCCATAATTGCAATTCTGGCAAGCATGCTAATGCTGGCAATATTCGTGAAAATTTTCCATTCTGTATTTATGGGACCAAAGTTGACAGAGTATGAAAGAAAGGATGCGCCAAGGCTGATGCTTTGCAGTATGGCAATACTAGCTGCCATAATGATTTTCTTTGGTTTGTTCCCAGATTTTGTTGTAAATAACATCGTAAATCCTGCAGTAAATGCTTTGGTTAAAAACTTACCATATATTAGCGCAATAGGAGGTGCATGATGACTCTAAATACATATGGCGGGTACTGGTCTCCAATTGTTTGGGTTATTGCATTTGTTGTTGCTTTCCTTATAGTATACATCCTATGGGGAATGGGAGAAAGAAAATATAAGAAAGGGGAGCAGACAAAGCCTTTCATTTCCGGCACAGAAGAGCCTTCAAAGCAAGAGGTGCATGTAAGAGGTGGCAATGTATATTGGGGATTTACTGAGGCATTGAAAGGGTATTATAATTTAATGAAAAAAATGCATACAGGCATAATCAATGACTACGTCCTCTGGTTCATTGGAATTGGCGCAATTTTGTTTTTAGTAATCATCTTACCAGAGGTGATTAAATGAAGATAACAAATTCATTCAAGCGAGCCCTCTGGGTTTTTCATGTCAACAGTGGCTCATGCAATGGATGCGATATTGAAATCATTGCTGCTTTAACTCCACGCTATGATGCAGAGAGATTTGGCATCAAGCTGATAGGCTCACCCCGACATGCAGACGTCATTGCCTTCACCGGTCCAATAACAAGCGACATGGCGGATAAGGTAAAGAGGGTTTATGAACAGACGCCTGATCCAAAGGTGATACTAGTTGTGGGAAGTTGTGGAATAAGCGGTGGAGTATTTCATGAATCATATCATTTAGATGGTCCAATAAATAAAATACTGCCAGATGCTATCTGCGTTTATGTTCCGGGATGCCCTCCACGTCCTGAAGCTATAATTCAAGGGGTTGTGAAGGCATGGGAATTTCTGGAGGGGGTGAGCAAATGAATACAGATGAGTTAGTGGAAATGCTAAAGGAAAAAGGACTGGAGGTTAAGATACAATCAAAAATGGCTGGGGTGAAGAAAAAAGTAGAGAGAAAAAGTTTGTGGGTCGATGTTGAGAGAGATAGGCTAAAAGAAATTGTTGGATTATTGGTTGAAAATGCTGAAGAGTTCCCCCATTTTTGTGTTGCATCCACTTCTGATATTGGAGATAAGGTAGAGATAAATTATCATTTCACCATAAATTTTGGATACCAGTTGGAAGAAATACAAATTACTTTTAGAGTTACGATTCCAAAAAACGACTTATGGGTTCCCACACTAACAGATATTGTACCAGCGACCATATTTTCAGAGAGGGAACTAAGAGAAATGACGGGAATCGAAATAGAAGGGCTTCCAGACAAAAGGCATCTGTTTTTAACAAAGGACTTTCCAGATGGAGTATATCCATGGAGGAGGGACGAAACAGCACCAAAAGATTTGAATAAACTATACGAGGGGTGGAAGGAATGAAATATGAAGTTCCCATTGGACCCATTCATCCTGCTTTAAAAGAGCCGATTATGCTCCGCTTCTCTTTAGAAGGAGAAGAAATTGTGGATGTGGATGTCATAGCAAGTCAGAATCATAGAGGCGTGGAATGGATAGGGATGAACCGTAACAATCCTGTCCAAAGTATCTATTTGGCGGAGAGAATATGCGGAATATGCAACTTTTGCCATCCAGCATGTCTTGTTTTGGCTGTTGAAGAAATAGTGGATATAGAGGTTCCAGAGAGAGCTGAATATATAAGGGTTATACAAAGTGAGTTGGAGAGGATACATAGCCATTTATTATGGGCTGGTGTGGCTGCCCATGAACTGGGTTTTGATACATTGTTGCATTATACATGGATGATTAGGGAGAAAGTTATGGATATTCTGGAAGTGGTGAATGGAAACAGGGTTACGAAGGCAATAATGATGTATGGAGGAGTTAGGAGAGACATAAAGGAAGAGCATATTCCAAAAATAAGAGAGATGATAGATTATTACAAAAAATTGTTCAATAAGGTTGCAAAACTTTTCTTGGAAGATAAAACAATAAAGATGAGGACCAGAGAAATTGGAATATTGCGAAAGGAAGATGCTTTAAAACTAGGTACTGTAGGACCAACAACAAGGGCAAGTGGGGTAAAAAAGGATGTTCGCCAAGACACTCCTTATTTTGCCTATCCTGATTTTGATGTTGAGGCAATGACCCCAGATATTATTACAGGAGAAACAATAGGAGATACTTATGACCGCATCGTTGTTCGTTTGCTGGAGGTAAAGCAATCCGTGGAGATAATTGAAAGTGCATTGGATGAACTTCCACCTGGAGATATTATTTCAGAGGAAAAAGTTGCAAAGATATTGAGCAGAATTAAGAAGGCAGAAGGAGAGGCAATAGGGAGGCATGAAGCTCCTCGTGGGGAAGACATTCATTACGTAAAGCTAAAGGAAGGGTTTGAGAGCTTTTACACATGGAAAGTCAGGGCTCCAACATACAGCAACATTATGTCATGGAAGCCAATGCTCATGCACCATCAAATTGCAGACATTCCTATAGTTGCTGCATCCATTGACCCATGCTTATCCTGTACTAATAGAGTAGTTGTTGTAAAAAATGGAAAGGAAAGAATGCTTACTGGTGAGGATTTACATCGCTTATCCATACAAAAAACGAGGAGGTTAAAAAAATGACAGGAGAATTGATTTTTAAAGTAGTAATGGGAAGCATTGGAATAACATTATTTGCGATATTTTTTGGTTTATTATATAAAGGTATTGATAGAAAAATAGCTGCTCATATGCAAAAGAGAGTTGGTCCGCCTATAAGACAGCCTTTTAGAGATGTGGGGAAATTACTTTGTAAAGAAAACATTATCCCAGAAAATGCAGTCCCATGGCTTTTTAATTTAGCTCCCATAATATGTCTGGCAGCCTCAATTACCCTCCTCCTCTACATACCAATAGGAGGATTTGACCCCATACTTCATGGACATGGAGATTTAATCTTAATTCTTTATTTGCTTATAATACCTGCCCTAGCAATGGTTATCGGCGGCTTTGCCTCAGGCTCTCCCTACGCTACTGTTGGCGCTCAAAGGGAAATGGTTACAATGATGTCCTATGAATTTCCACTAGCAGTTGTCATCATATCTTTGGTATGGAAGTTAAGTGAGATGCCAGGTGATGCTTTCACCCTTTCCTTCATATCAGCCCATCCAATATGGGAAAATGTTGGATTGCTCGGCATTATAGGCGCTGCCATACTTGTTTTAGCCCTTGTAATAGTAATTCCAGCAGAGCTTTCTAAAATTCCCTTTGATGTTGCAGAGGCAGAAACTGAGATAGCGGGAGGATTGATGGTGGAGTATTCTGGAAGGAATTTAGCTATGTTTTATATTGCAGATGGGGTAAAAACTTTTGCCATTGCATCTTTGATGGTTGCCTTATTTTTCCCATACCAGATATCAGGATTCTTTGGGTTGGAAAATTATGCTGCCTATACAGTAGATTTTTTATTTTTCCTATTCAAAGTATTTTTGATTATGCTTTTCTCTGTTACTCTTATCAGGGTTGGGGTTGCAAGATTGAGGATAAGCCAGGTTGTTTCTACTTATTGGATAGCAATAACATTAATAGCCTTACTTGGACTTGTCCTTATAATGTGGGACTCCCAAGTATTAACAATAAAATGGTGGTAAAATGTTTCCGACACTACGTCTATTAATGAAGCAACTGTTCCAGAAGCCCTTCACAAATAAGTTTCCAGTGAAGTATGCACCAAAAAATGTTACTGCATTGCTTCAGAAGGTTGAGAAGGGAGAAGTAAAAATTAATCCCCCTATTGAGCTACCCGATTACTTCAGGGGGAAAATACTCTATGATAAGGAAAAATGCATTGGATGTAAAATGTGCATTCGTGTATGCCCCCCAAAAGCAATTGAATTCAAAGAGGAGGAGAAAAAGATAAAGATATACCTGGGGAGATGCATTTTCTGTGGCCAATGCAATGATGTATGCCCAGTAGATGCACTCCACATGGGCAAAGAATTCCTCCT
>CAZHBO010000074.1:0-7862 GCA_964530745.1 uncultured Thermoplasmatales archaeon
CCAATAATTGCTAATTCTATGTCCATGGGTGGCTATAATGCATATGCTTTTTTAATCCTTACTGCCCTGTAAAAATTTATTTTTGGGTTTTGCCAAACGAATTAAAAGGATATAAATATTGAAATCATATTTATCTCTATGAAGTATTTAAGGCAAGTAATTGCTATTTGCATTATTATTTTGATAGTTTTGGTATCCTGCATTTTTCTTTCCAAGTCAATAGGAAAAGATAATTGGTTGTATGTAAATGAGATGTATTTGATGAAGACTGGCGAAGATGAAAGAAATATAAATATCTCTGCATTACTCTATATCACCAATACTAATGCTAAATCAGGTGATGTAAAAATCATCATATTCATCATGAAACAGTGGAGGGTTGTGGTAGATAAATTAGAGGTAGAAGTTGGCAAACTTGAAAAAGATAAAACAAGTGAAATTCAATTTGAGTTTCAACTAGATAACATAAATCAAAGTTATAAAATGGATATATTGGTATTTGAAGATGAATTACTTGGAATAACAGCAGATGGACGAATTAGAGTATCTTCCACTGGAGATGTATATTGGGAATCCCCACCAGACTTTGCCTATGTGATGTAGAACATAATATTCTATTCCTCGACATCAAAAATTTTTTCACCATCCAAAAAAGGGAGGATAGAATCCATTCCATTTTCTATTGCTTCATTTATTTTATCCTTAACAAAAATTTTTAGCTCTCCATTCTTTCCAATAAATTTTGCCCCTGCTTTTCCCTCCTTAAAGGATACAGCATCTTTTTTGCACCCTGTAGCAAAACAAATGCCATCTATCAGCTCTTTCTTTCCATATACTATTACCTTTTCCACTTTCATCTTTTTGAATGCATATTCACCAATTTTCATGCCGATATATGCATATCCTCTCTGTCCCCCTTTAATTTTTGCAATATTGTACAAGGCATGGAATATCTCTGCTTTTGTATCCCTTATTGTTGGTCTTGATGCTCTTGCATTTTCCAATAGGCTGAAATCAATGTTTGCTACCACGTACCCCTCCTTTAAATAATCCCCTCTTGCCATCAATTCCCCCATTGGATTGTAAATTTGTCCGCCCCCCCAAAAAACTAGATTCTCCTGGCTTCCAACTAAATTTGCATATGCCACAAAGACAGTATTTTCTATCGCTCTTGCAGGCAAAACTTTCTCAAAAAATTTTCTTGTTACAGAAGGTGAGGCAGAGATGCATACGATTAAATCAGCTCCTTGTAGAGCCAAGCCTTTCACCAATTCAGGGAAAAAAATGTCATAACAAATGCATATACCAATTTTTCCATATCTTGTCTCAAAGACAGGTAAATTGTTCTCTGCTAAAAAATAAAATCTTTCTTCAAAAGGTCCAAAGTTTGCAAGGAATGTTTTACGGTAAGCATCTAACTTACCATTTGGATGAATCAAAATGGCAGAGTTGGAGATAATACCTTCCCTTTCTTTTAAGGGGGCACCGCATATGATATAACAATCATGCTCTTTAGCCATTTTTTTCAATCTTTTTATTGACTCGCCATTACTATCCTCTGCCACATCTCTTATATCATCCCTACAAAAATAACCCGTTAGGAACAGCTCACCAAAGACATACATATCTGCCTTTTCTTGTGAGATATACTTCTCAATTTTATCCAAATTTTTTTTCTTGCTGCCTACTCTGGGCTTTGCACTTACTATGCAAATCTTCATGCTAACCCCAAAGGATATATTGTTGCTACATATAACATTATTCATATGCTGGAAATTGATCCAGAAGAAACAACAGAAATTATAGTGGAATTCATTAGAACTTATGTAGAAAATGCGAATAAAAAAAGTGTCATCATTGGCTTGTCAGGAGGTATAGATTCAGCAGTTGTTGCAAAGCTTGCCACCCTAGCTTTAGGTAAAGAAAATATCCATGCCCTATTCTTGCCAGAGTTGTCAACACCTTTGGAAGACTTTGAGCATGCAACCCTCATAGCAAATGAATTGAATATAACTTATGAAACCATAGATATTTCACCTCTCATTCATTCCATTAGAAAAGTATGCAAGCATGAAATAGATGAAATAACTTTGGGAAATATAAAAGCACGTTTTCGTATGCTTTTGCTTTATGAAGAAGCTAACGCAAAAAACAGCTTGGTTTGCGGAACATCAAATAAAACGGAGCTTTTGATAGGATATTTTACCAAATATGGAGATGGAGGAAGCGATATAATGCCCATTGGTGATATTTACAAAACTCAGGTTTATAAGCTGGCAGAATACCTTGAGATACCCGAAGTCATAATCAAAAAACCTCCAACCGCAGGTCTATGGAAAGGGCAAACAGATGAAAAAGAGTTGGGAATATCCTATGAAAAATTGGATAAAATTTTATATGGATTGGAACAAAAGATGCCTATTGCATCGATAGCAAAGATGGCAGAGGTGGATGAAAGTGAGGTTAAAAGGATAAAAAATATGAGGAAAAGAACAGAGCATAAAAGGCGCCTTCCTCTAATCCCAAAAATTGGGAAAAGGACCGTTGGCTGGGACTGGCGCTCTCCCATTCAGCAGGAATAATTAAAGAACCTTTTCCAATTCATCATATTTTTTGTATAAAATGTTCAATGCTTCCAGAAAAGCCTTTCTGGCAGATAATGAGCCATCTGTTTCAAAATGAAAAATTATTTTTGTTGGGTCTCCAGAAACTGAAATTGCATTTCTTCCACAAACTTCTTGGCATGTCTTACATAAAATGCATTCCTCTAATTTATCAATCACAACTTTTTTCTTTTTTGCTTTTAAAATATTCCTGGGACATGAATTAACGCATTCCATACATGCATTGCATTCCTCAGTTATTTTTATCATAGGGTAGTAAGTATAACCACCGCCACAAATTGCCTGCCATTTTGCATGATCCTTCCCGCTGCCAAGCTCTGCTTCTGCCTCCAGAATTAGGCGCTGATTTTTTAATAGCCTTACTATTGGTATATTTTCATCCTTCACATTCCATGATGATTCTTCTGCCTTTAAATCTCCAGAATATACAGTGCATTCTCCTTCCTTGCTTAAAGTATAATGGACTGTGCAACTTGGACATCCCTCACCCTTACAACTGCATTCTTTCCTTCTAACCAACAAATCTAAATCTGTTGGAAGAGGAATAAGGGAAAGGCGATGGGCAATAATTTCATCAAAAAGGGCAGAAGTGTTATCATAAATGGTAACATTTTCTATCGCAAGCTTGGGCACATCAGCTAACAAAGTCCTCCTTATTGCATTTACAAACTGAGGGTTAGTATCTTCAATAATAACTTTCATGAAGGTTTCATTCTCTTCCAAAATCTTTATCTTCATACCCTTCTTCCTCTCTTTCCACCTTTCTCACGGCATCCATCATGAGGCACAGGAGTGACATCCTCAATCCTTCCTATTCTCAAACCTGCTCTTGCAAGTGCCCTTATTGCTGCCTGAGCCCCTGGCCCTGGGCTTTTTGAACGTCCTCTTCCTATGCCCCTCACCTTTATATGAATGGAGTCAACGCCTTTTTCTTTTAGCTCCTCTGCAACCCTCTGAGCAGCCTGCATTGCAGCATATGGTGATGGCTCATCCTTATCTGACTTTACAATCATACCACCAGAGCATTTAGCCAAGGTCTCCGCTCCTGTTAAATCTGTTACTGTAATGATGGTGTTGTTGTGAGATGCAAAAATATGTGCAATTCCCCATTTTCCCATCTTATGCCTCCTTTTTTATTTCTGCCTTTGCTTGTGGCCTCATTGGGTGCATTTCATCAACCAAAGGAGAGGAAGGTGCATAAGTAATCATATCCTCTTCACTTTTCCTTACCATATACGATGGAACTCTAATTCTTTTTCCATTAATTGCAATATGTCCATGGATTATAAGTTGTCTTGCCTGTTTTGCTGTATTTGCTAAACCGCGTAGATATACCATTGTCTGCAATCTTCGCCCGAGTATGTCCTCCAGTGTCAAAGCCAAAACATCATCAATTTTTGCCTCTGGAGGCAGAATGCCAAGCTTTGCCAGCCTTTTTAATAAATCTTCCTTCTCCTTCTCAGCCTGTTTTTCTCCTTCTCTTGCAAAAAGCCTTCTTGCCTGCCCCCTAATTCTCCTCAAAAAAGTCTCAGCTTTCCATATTTCCCTCTTATTTTTCAATCCATATTTTAGCAATAGCTCTCTCTCCCTCTCTATACGCTCTGCTTCCCATGGATGTGAGGGCGTCTCATATTTCTTTCTTGAAAATTTAGGGTCTCCCATCTATCATCACTTCCTCAACCTTTTCCTAGAAACTCCAACAGTCAAACCAGAGCGCTTATTTGACCTCGTCCTTTGTCCTCTTACTGGCAATCCTTTCTCGTGTCTTATTCCACGATATGCCCTTATCTTCTTCAGCAAATTAATGTCCTCTCTCCTCTTCAAATCTATCTCAGCCCCTATTAGATGCAGATCGTTACCTGTCTCTCTATCTCTCCTTCTATTTCTCATCCAAGGTGGAGCCCATTCCTGTATGGACGCTATGGTCTCATCCAATTTGCTTATTTCTTCATCGGACAATTTTCCAATTCTGATGTTTCTATCTACACCAGCTACGTCTGCAATGACAGTTGCCAGGGAATTTCCTATTCCCTTTATCTGCGTTAAAGCATATCTCACTGGCTTGTTGCCATTAACATCTGTCGCCGCAAGGCGCACAATGTATTTGAAGTCTTCTTTTTCCTTTTCATCAGCCATAAGTAGCGACATAAATGTAGATACAATATTTAATATTTACTGGAGTTTGAGATGCTTGGAGAGGTGTGAAAAAACTTAATATGGCAATATCTATTAAATAAATTGGTGGTAGAATGAGGAAAAAATTATTGTCTATTTGTGTAATAGCACTTTTTATTTTTACAGTGCTTCCTTTGGCAAAAATTGACGCTGGACATGTAAGAAATCTGCAAGAAAGCTCATTAACAGAAAAAATGTTTTTATGCCATATTACTGCAAATGGAACTGGAAGATTTATATGGTGGCTCATGGGCGCTACTTTTCACGGCTTTGGATCCATTGCAGTTTCTACAATCAATTTTTGGAATGATGGGAATGTAAAAATCTATTCCCTTCTTAACCCTAATAAATGTTTCACCATTACAGGAAATCAAAGTATAACGCTTGTTGGCTATATTGGCTACTTCATCACTGAGCCAAAAGATAGGTTATTACATATTTCTATTGATGGGGTGGCACTTTTCGCCATTGACATGCTTACCTAACATATCCTATTGTCATTTAATTTACGCCTCCCATGCCAATTTTTAAATACTTTTTTTATTTTAAGTATGGTATGAGGAGGAAAATAGCATTTGCAGTATTTGTCATTCTTTTCTTAGCCAGTATTGAAATTGTATCTTTTGAAAAGGCAAAGGGAAAAACTTTGTATGTTGGAGACGGAGGCTATAAGAGTATTCAAGATGCAATAAATGATGCAAATGATGGAGATGTTATTTTTATTGAGGAGGGAGTATATCATGAGCATATAATTATAAACAAAAGTGTTTCATTGATTGGGACTTCCAGGAATTCAACAATTATAGATGCTGGATTTAACAAAACGGCAGTAAAAATATTGGCATCAGAAGTTAAAATATCAAACCTTACCATCAAAAATGGGGGAGGGGGAAAGAATGATGCCCTCATTTTTATAAAATCCAAGAAAAATAAAATACAGAATTGTTCCGTAGCATACTCCAGAAATGGAATTTTGATAAGAGGTAATGGAAATAAAATACAGAACTGCACGATTTACGAAAATGGTGAAGGAGTTATCATAAAAGCGAATAAAAATGAAATAAAGAATTGCATTTTTTATAAAAATGGTATGGGAATTGGGCTTTACGATTCATCTGAGAATAAAATAGAAGGATGCGAGGCACATACCAATGGAATTGGAATGTATCTGGAAAAATCATCAAAAAATGAAATAGAGGGGTGCAGTGTTTACAAAAACAGCGGCAATGAAGGAGGCATTTTTTTGATATCATCTGATTCAAATAAAATAGGGAATACAACCCTCCACCATAATGTATGGTCTTTGCGCCTCGTAGATTGTGTCGGAAACAGCGTAAGCAACTGTTACATATCCAAAAGCCGTTTTGGTATAAAAATGGAAAATTGCAGAGCAAATAAAATATACAGATGCAACATCCTTCATAATAGATATGGCATTTCCTTGGAGAAATGCAATTTGGATAAAATAAATTTTAACAATATTGAAGGGAACCATATGTATGGAATATATGCCAAATTCTCTTTTTCAAATGCCCGCTACAATTACTGGGGAGCCATGATTGGTCCCAAAGGAAAAGGTGATAGATTAACAACATTAGCTAGTAAAGTCTCCTACATCCCATGGCTTCTCAAGCCTTTAAATTTAAAGGAAGTGGAGATAAAGGAAGAAAGTAAAAAATATAAACAAAGTGAGCCATCAATTTATGTTGGAAGTAATGTAAGCAATATGCAACTAAACGACTGGGACCCTTTAGTTGATTTAAAATTGAGCGTGCATATTTTACGCATAAGAAACATTGACGCAAAAGAAGAAAACTTTTTTGCATCTGTCGATATCAATGGAAAGGAAAAGGAAAGTGGAATATGGAATGGATTTGATGTGCAGCCAAGATGGAAAGCCACACAGAACATTCCAGATGATAAAGAGAATATTCCCATAGTTATTAAAATTTGGAAAAAAGGACTGATAAAGAAATTATGCTTGCAAGTAGATTTGGTATATAACCTAGAGAGAGGAGAATGGTTTGGATGCGATTATTTGGGCGATGACGATGGGTATGGTCATGTGCTGGAGGGAGAATATGAATTATGGTTTGATGTTTCATTCAATGATTATGATGGAGATGGATTGACTTACTGGGAGGAAACATTCCTTTATCATACTAATCCAAAAATAAATGATAGTGGAAAGGACTTTGATAATGATGGCATTCCCATAGAATGGGAGGATAAGTGGGGATATAATCCATTTATTTATGAAAACCATGCAAAACTTGATCCAGACAAGGATGGTATAGAGAATATTGAGGAGTGGGAGACATCAAGGTGGCTTTCTGATCCCTATCGCAAGGACATTTTCATAGAAGTTGACCATATGGCAGCTAAAAATAAATTCAGCAAGCCTTATGTTTTGCCAGAAAAATCAAAAGAGATGTTGAATACCGCTTTTGCTCGCCATAATATCATGTTGCACATTGATGATGGTTGTATGGGTGGAGGGGAAGAAATTCCTTACAAGGAAAGAATTACTTATAATGAAACAAATGAAATTTATTGGCGATATTTCCTGCATAACAGCACACAGAATCCAAGGAAAGGAATATTTCACTATGTTCTTCTCTGCTCTTATAGCGCTACTACCAGAGGAGGACATTCATTTCAAGCATGGGATAATCTGGACTCATTTGTTCTTGCTGTACAATATATAAGAAACTGGAGGATAAAGGAAAGGGATAGAGAAATTTCAATGGCAAGCCTTTTCATGCATGAACTTGGTCATAATCTTGGTTTATTTGAATATACATTTGATGGAATTGATAATGAAAGCTGTAATGCTCTCTGGCTTAAGGGATGGTGGGTTTATGCAAATTACAAAAGCTGCCTCAACTATCGATATTCTTTCTCCCTCATAGATTATTCAGATGGAACCCATGGAAGAAATGATTTTGATGATTGGGATAATATAGACCTTACTTTCTTCCAGAATTCTTCCTACTATGTTTAATGGCATAAAATGGACCTCCAATGACATATATTAATGTTCCTGCAAGGAGGGAATAAACA
>CAZHBO010000075.1:0-7811 GCA_964530745.1 uncultured Thermoplasmatales archaeon
CTCCCTATCATCTTCTTAAATTCTTCTTCGCTTATTATTTTTACTCCCAATCTCTTTGCCTTTTCGTACTTTGAGCCAGGATTTTCGCCAACGACAACATAATCAGTGTTTTTGCTCACACTTGATGAAGCTCTGCCTCCCAGCTCTTCAACAATTGCCTTTGCCTCCTCCCTTGAAAAATCTTTTAAAGCGCCAGTGAAAACAAACGTCTTTCCTTCTAGAATTCCTTTTTCCTTTCTTTCCTCGACCATGGTTGTTGCTCTCACGCCCGCCTTTCTCATTCTTTCAATCTCTTCCCTGTTATGCTTTTCATTGAAAAATGCAACAACGCTCTCTGCTATCTCAGGA
Organism: uncultured Thermoplasmatales archaeon; assembly: GCA_964530745.1. Lineage (GTDB taxonomy): Archaea > Thermoplasmatota > E2 > UBA202 > DSCA01 > CAZHBO01. The sequence continues at coordinate 349 of CAZHBO010000075.1, forward strand.
CCTATTTCATGTATTGATAACAATTCCTCCTTAGAAGCATTCATCAAATTTTCAAGGCTTCCGAATTTTTTAGCGAGTAAGCGAGCAATATGCTCACCAACATTGGGAATTCCCAGGGCGTAGATGAATCTTGCTAGATTACGATTCTTGCTTTCCTCAATGGCATTCAGCAAATTGTCTACGGACTTTTCAGCAAAACGAGGTAAATTCAGCAAATCTTCTTTTTTTAAATTATACAAATCGCTGACTTTATTTATCAATCCGCTTTCAACCAGCAAATCAACCGTTTTTCCTCCTAAACCTTCTATATCCATAGCTGCCTTCGAGGCAAAATGGGCAATGGCTCTCTTTAGTTGTGCAGGACATGACAATCCGCCTGTGCATCGGTAAAAAGCTCCTTCCTTAACCACATCTGCATTGCAGACAGGGCATTTATTTGGTATATGAAATTTTTTTTCTTTGCCTGTCCTTTTTTCTTTCAAAACGGCGACAACCTCAGGTATTACATCTCCTGCCCTTGCCACTTTGACTGTATCCCCAATGCGAACATCCATCTGGTCAATGAAATCCTGATTATGGAGGGTTGCCCTTGAAACTGTCACACCCTTCACATCAACTGGCTTTAGCAATGCAACTGGCGTGAGTGTCCCAGTCCTTCCAACGCCCACTACAATATTCATAATCTTCGTTACCTCTTCCCTAGGAGGAAATTTGTATGCAATAGCCCATCTGGGCGAGCGAGTTTTTGTTCCTATTTTCTCCTGATAATCAAAATCATTTACTTTTATAACAACTCCATCAATTTCATATTCCAATGCTTCCCTCTTCTCAGCCATTTCCTCATGAAAAGCAATTGCCTCATCAATGTTCTTACATTTCCTTATATGGGGATTAACTTTCAGCCCCCATTCTTTCAGCCATTCCAACGCCTCCCATTGACTTTTGATTTCCTTACCCTCAATCCCCAAAATTTCGTAGAAGAAAATATCCAAGGGGCGCTCAGCAGTCTCCCTTGGGTCAAGGCGACGTAACGAGCCAGCAGCAGCATTTCTTGGATTTGCCAAAGGTTGCTCCCCTTTTTTAATCAGCATTTCATTGAGTTTCTCAAAATCATCAATATGCATGATTACCTCGCCCCTAACTGCCAAAAAAGGCGGGGCATCCCCCCTCAAAATCAATGGAACAGCCCTTATTGTTCTTATATTCTCAGTCACATCTTCCCCATTAATTCCATCTCCCCTAGTTGATCCTTGCTTGTATCTTCCATTTTCATAGATTAACTCAACAGACAGACCATCCAATTTTGGCTCTGCAACATATTCTACCGCATCCACCATTAACTCTTTCTTTATTCTTTCATCAAATTTTTTTACCTCTTCCTTCGTCATAGCAGTGTCGAGGCTGAGCATTGGCTTTACATGCTTTACCGTCCTAAATTCTTCGGCGGGAGGAGCGCCGACACGCTGCGTTGGAGAATCAGGAGTAATCAAATCTGGAAATTTTTTTTCTAGCTCCCTTAGTTCATTCATTAAAGCATCGTATTCTGCGTCAGAAATTTCTGGTTTGTTTAACACATAATACAAATAATTGTGATGACGTATTAGTTTCCTTAATTCTTCGATGCGCTTTTTTGCCTCCTCCTTGGACATCATATTTCATTTATTGCATAACATTCTATATATTTTTTGGATGGCTAAAAAAATTTTTTCTCCAGAATCTTTTTCTTCATCTTCCTGTCCATCAAATGAAAAGGAAGGGTTCTTTTGTAGGCGTAGATGTAAATCAAGATGGCATAACAAAATGTGATGGCTATTAACACATACCCATAAATGGAAACTGGTTTGAGCGGAACTTGCAAAAGGATGGCAATCCATGATGCCATGCCTGCAAAAGATGCAAGAAAAAGACCCTTTATCCTTTCCTTTTTCTTAACTGCTGTTCCAATCCATATACCTGTTGTACATCCTATGAGAAGGAGAGAAATTGCAAGGACAACCAAAAATACCCCTCCTAAGGAGAATATATTTTCATCCATAATTTTAAAATGGCTCATGAATCCCAGCAAAACAGCTCCACTGGGAGAGGCAAATCCTAAACCAAGGGATGCACCATATAAAGGAACACCTTCATCTTTTTGGAAGCGGCGCATATTCAATACAGAAAGCTTTGATAACTGCTCTAGAAATAAGAAAAAAAATGAAAGGATAATTATGTTTGGCACGGAATGCAGTGCTTCCTCATTCAGCCCTAAAATCCACCACAATTCCATTAAAAAAATGATTGTTCCCAGTACAATTCCTCCTATGAATGTAAGGAAAATATAGGCATTTTTGAATTTCCCTTCGTATCCTCCAAGGGTTACATATAAAATAAACAATGCAGGTATGATGCCCAATGGAAGTAAGGCAGTGCCAACGTCCATAAATGGCTATTGAAAAGGTGTATTTAGAATTATAGTTTGGTTAATCGAATGCTCAAACAAAAATATATAATAAAAAATCTTTTAACATTATGGTTAAAAAATCAACGATTTATATCAATGTGAGGAATGCGAATTATTATACAAAGACATTTCTTGGGCTGAAAAATGTGGAGCATGGTGTAAAAAGCATAGATCATTCAATTTGGAAATTACACAACATTCTGTAGATTTTTAAACCATCATTGCTTACAAATACATGCAATTCAGCGTCCCAACGAAAATAATTTTTGGAGAGCATTCTTTGTCTTACATAAAAAATTTAAGGGGTTATAAAACAGCCCTTATTTTTTCTGCTTCTTCAATGAAAAGACATGGTTTTTTGGATGAAATGATAAGCTACCTAAAAGTAAAAAAGATGGAAACAATCATAGGAATACCTCCAGAGCCGGAGTATGATGTTGTTACAGATTACGCCAACAAAGCAAGGGAAGTAAAGCCCGATATAATTATTGCCATAGGTGGGGGTAGCGTAATAGACGTTGCAAAGGCAGTAAAAATTTTTTATGAATTTCCTGAGTATGAAGTGGGGATGCAACCAGAAAAAATTCCACATCTTCATACCACATTAATAGCCATCCCCTCCACCAGTGGAACAGGCAGCGAGGTGAGTGCCGCCTCAGTTCTAAAGAAGAATGGAATAAAACATGCAATTGTCTCCAACGAGATCATCCCCAACTATGCTATTTTGGATGCAAGATTGCCTAGAAAAATGCCAGCAGAGGTGGCGAGAGATACTGGCATAGATGCATTTGTTCATGCAATGGAGGCATATGTTTCAAAATTAGCTTCCATTTTCTCAGATGAAATTGCTTTGAGAGCATTGAAGGAGATAAAAGAAAACTTTTTCCTTTCATTGAAAGGAGATGAAAAAGCGAGGGAGAAAATGCATTATGCCTCCACGTTAGCGGGCATAGCATTCATGAACGCCCGCCTTGGTTTGTGTCATGCAATGGCTCATAAAGCGGCGATGCTTAAATTATCCCATGGCAGGCTAAACGCCCTTTTCTTTCCATATGTAATGGAATTTAATATGAAAGAGGCGAGGAAAAAGTACAAAGAGGTAGCTAAATATCTGGGCTTTAAAGGCATTGAGGAATTTATTGAATTTGTGAAAGACATTACACAATATGCTAAAGAAAAAATTGATTTATCGGTAAAGGAACAATTCATGGAAAATATAGAAAAAATTTCAAAGATGGCATCGCATGATCCGCTGGCATCATTTAATCCAAGGGAGGCAAGCTGGGAGGAAATAAAGGAGATTTATGCGAAATCTTTGCATAGTAACAATAATTAATGCAAATGTGATTACCATGTGATGCATGATAAATCTTTGATAAAAGACCTGCAAAGAAAGGCTTTGAAGATAAGGAAACATGTTATTGAATCTGTTTATAGGGCTGGTTCTGGGCATCCAGGAGGTAGTCTATCCATAGCAGATATCATGGCATGTCTTTATTTTCATGAAATGCGCCACAATCCAAAAAATCCCCAATGGGAGGATAGGGATAGGCTTGTTTTGTCAAAAGGTCATGCCTGTCCAGCTTTATATGCTGCTCTTGCAATGGCTGGATATTTTGATGAGGAAGAGCTAAAAAATTTGCGCAAGACAGGGCATTTTTTGCAGGGTCATCCATGCATGAAGAAAGTTCCAGGCGTGGACATGTCAACAGGCTCTCTGGGGCAGGGATTGAGTGTTGGCATTGGAATGGCTTTGGCTGGCAAATTGGATGGAAAGGATTATAGGGTTTTTGTAATCTTGGGGGATGGAGAAATTGAAGAAGGGCAGATATGGGAAGCTGCTGCATCTGCATCCCATCATTGCTTGGATAACATAATTGCCATTTTAGATAGAAATAGCCTGCAGATTGATGGTCCAACTGAGGAGATTTTATCTTTAGAGCCACTTCCATGGAGATGGCGCTCATTTGGCTGGGATGTTATCGAGATTGATGGACATGATATGGAGGAGATATTGGATGCATTGCATGAAGCAGATAAGAACAAGAGACCAACGCTCATAATTGCATATACAATAAAAGGAAAGGGCGTCTCTTTCATGGAAGGAACTTTATCATTCCACGGAAAGCCTCCTTCAAAGGAGCAGTATATAAAGGCGATGAGTGAATTGGAGCAAGCGGAGGAGGAATTAAATGGCTAAAGTAACAAAAAAAATGCGTAACTTGCGAGATGGATACAGCTCAGCTTTAATAAAACTTGGGCATGAAAATGAAAACATTGTTGTTTTAGATGCTGACCTTGCTTTATCAACGAAAACAAAAAGATTTGGGACTGTCTTTCCAGAAAGATTTTTTGATTGCGGGATAGCAGAGGCAAACATGATGGGGATAGCGGCTGGCTTAGCAACATGCGGAAAAATAGCCTTTGCTTCCACCTTTGCAGTTTTTGCAACGGGAAGGTGCTATGACCAAATACGCCAGTCCATAGCATACCCCGAGCTAAATGTAAAAATCGTTGCCACACATGCAGGCATATCTGTTGGGGGAGATGGAGCGTCCCATCAAATGCTGGAAGATATTGCTTTAATGCGTGTTTTGCCAAATATGCGTGTAATTGCTCCTGCAGATGCAACAGAAATGGAAGATGTTATTCCTATCATAGCAGATATGCCTGGACCATTTTATGTTCGCATCGGCAGAGCAGATGCTCCAATAATTTTTGAGAGGCATACAAAATTTAAGATAGGAAAGGCAAAGATGCTTAGGAGAGGAAATGACATTACTATTGTTGCTACAGGAACAATGACTGCGGAGGCATTGAGGGCATATGATTTGCTTAAAAAGGAAGGAATAAAAGCAAGGATATTGCATATGCCAACGATAAAGCCTGTAGACAAGGCTGCTTTAAAAAAAGCAGCAAAGGAAACAGGAGCAATAATAACATGTGAGGAGCATTCTGTCATAGGAGGGCTAGGAGGAGCCGTTGCACAGGCAATATCAAATGAGCCAGTACCGATGGAAAGAATAGGCATTCACGATGTTTTTGGCGAGTCTGGAGGAGCATGGGAGCTTATGGAAAAGTATGGTTTGACTGCAAAGAATATTGCAAAAGTGGCAAAGAAAATGATAAAGAAAAAGGGTTAGAAAGATGGAAGAATTTCCTTTCCGAATGTTTGTGAAAGCCATTCATTGAGTTTTTGAATTAAAGCCACTACAGGATTTTTATATGATTTTGGCATTGAAACAGATAATGGGTCTGACCACTCGCTTTCTAAACCATATTTATCCTGTGCTTTAACAGTAATGTTGTATACACCTTCTTCTTTCCAAATATGTTGCAACTGGCATGTCTCTCCAGAATGCATCCAATCCGACCAGTTTCCTGTTCCATCTCCCCAGTCGAAATAGTATCTTATCCTGTCATTCTCACGGTCAATTGTAACACATGAATAATTATATGGCTTTCCTGTTTCCCCTGAAGTAGGACCATTTGGTCTTTGAGGTTTGACAGGAGGAAAATCCAGCCCATACGTCTTGAAGCAAAAATCAAATTCTGGTTCCCATACCTTCCATACTTTTTCCCAGCTAAACCAAATCCAAGCCTCACCCTCTTTATAAAAATTAAGTCCTGGCGAACTTCCATCAATTAGGTAATAATTGTTTTTATTATCACCTCCCTCGGTGCTAAATAAAATGAAGTATGTTTGATTTGGGGTGACGTATATATCATCGAAGTCAAAATCTTTCCAACTTGATTGCTCTGGAACTTCATTTGGTGGTAGAGATATAGATGCAAGTACATCTCCATCAAGGGATTCTTTTATAGAGATTACTATATCATGTGGTGGATTTCCTACTTTTGAAAGCAATATCTCTACTTTTGTCAAAGTTATCAATCTTGGTTTGAAGGACTGAGCCCATATCCAGTTACCGCAGAGTATGCCCCCTCCTCCAGAATGAGTTTGTTGCTGATCCACTATTTCATCCAGTGTAATGCATGGTTTATAGGTATGAATTTTAACATCAGTTTTGTTTACTCCCCCTTCGTTATATACGCCCCTTTCCTTCAATGCTAATGTTGGTGTTAAAAGCAAAAGCATCATTACAATACATATTGCTTTTTTCATTTTTCGCCTACAAATGTATAATGAAAACTTTATACAAAAATTTTGCTATTGTCCTTCCGCTTAAATCCAAAATACACGAAGAAACTGCTTAAAGAGGGGTTGAGGAATATAGAGAAGAGTAAAAAGAAAAATAAAAAGTTAGAGGATTAGGTCATTGGAAGCAGCTCTTTTCCAAATGTCTGCATCATCCATTCATTGATTTTTTCCAATATGCCCCAAGTGCTCATTTTAATTGGCATTATAACTGACATGGGATCAGACCAATCGCTCTCGCCTCCAACTTTATCTCTTGCTTTCACCCTTACATAATACATCCCCGTATCATTCCAAGAATGTGTAATTGATATTTCTGTGCCTGCATCATAGTAATCAGTCCATTCATCTACAACCATATCTCCATCCCAATCCCAACCATAGCTGATTTTATCTCCATCTGGGTCATTGGAAGATGTTTTATAGGTATATTCTTTTCCTACCATTCCCAGTGCAGAGCCAGATGGCTTAGCTGGTTTGCCGGGCATCTGGTTCATCCTGCCATATGTTTCAAAGCAAAAATCAAATTTTGGTCCTTCCCAATCTTGTGTACCCCATATTTCCCAAGTTCTTCCATAATTCCATCCTATCCAGGCATCACCTTTGTCATATGTGTCTCCTATGCTGTGGCGTAGGGAATAAAAGTTCTCTTTGTTATCACCACCAGTTGTGCTGTAAACTATATAATAAGTTTTACCAGGCGTTACACCTATGTCCTCAAAATCAAATTCTATCCAATCGGGAGTTTCTGTCGGAATCTCGCTAGGAGATTTTGTAACGGAAGTTAAATCACTGCCACGCAAGTTATCTCGAATAGAAATTTTAATGTCATTTACATCCCCAAGCTTGTACATCAAAAGA
>CAZHBO010000076.1:0-7528 GCA_964530745.1 uncultured Thermoplasmatales archaeon
TGTCGGGGGCGGGGTTTGAACCCGCGACCTCCTGATTTCCCAGCGAACCCTTAAGCTGTGCTTATGAGTCAGGCGCTCCAACCAGGCTGAGCCACCCCGACCTCTGGTATAAACTTTTTTTGGTATAAAAAATTAAAGTTTATCTTTTTTCTATTGTATGCCCACATTTTGTGCATTTCCATTTCTCAAAAACATCATTTTTGAAAGAAAATGGAACGAGATATCCTTCCTTGCATGCTGGACATGGCGGAAATATACACGTTATTTTATCACCTGAAATGAAAGAGATGAGGTATTTTTAAACATATCGCCTACTTCCTTTGCCTTTCTTTTAATTCCATCAATTCCTTTCTCTTCCTTTCCCTTTCCTTTAATATCCTTTCCTCCCTTTTCTTCCTCTCATCCATTACTTTTTTCTTTTTTAATATTTTTTCTTTCTCTATCTTAAGCCTTCTTTCCACCTCCTCCATTTCTTTTTCCAATTTTCTTTCGATGGCATTGAATGCTATTCGGAGGCGCTTTTTCCTCTCCTCTCCCATTCTTCTTATCCTATCCTTCTCTATTTTTGCAATTTCCTGACCTTTTTTTAATGGAAGAATCGTTTTTGCTAAAGTCATCTCATCTGGCTCAATGAGTATAGCTCTCCTTTTGTCTACTTCATATTTAGGAACATCCGGCTTTGGAGGTTTTGCAGGCTCTTTGAGCAACTCTATCTTCGGAAAGGATGGTTCTGGAATCATTGGAATTTTTAAAGTTGCTCCAAGGGATGAAATCTCCTGTTGCATCTGCCTTATTTTTGTATTGTAATTTTTCCATTTAGCCAAAATATTTTTCCTGTAATTGCCCCATTCCTTTCTTATTTCAGCATTTTGCCTTTTCCATTCCTGATATGGCTCTATCCATGTCTTTTCCCATTCCTTTCTTATTCTCCTTCTCAATGCACTTTGCTTTTCTTCTTTCTCCCTCAGTAATTTTTCTAATTTTTTCTTCCTTTTGTATTCCCATATGCAATAGTAGCGAGCGGAAAGATACTCCTCCTTCATCAATTTTTTTCTCTCCCTGCGTTTCTTCCATTCCAATTTTTGTAAGTAATCTTCCTCCTCCTTCCACGGCTTTGGGATAAAATTGCAGGGATTTTGGGAATGATAAAGCACCAATCCCACAAAAATGAGGAGAGCTAAAGAAGGACTTCCCGCGATAGTCGTTGCCAACTGTAAAGGAGTCATGTGAAATCCTTTTAGGCTAACAACAATCCATTCCTCCCTATATGTCCCTGGGCTTTCAACAGATTGAACCTTTACTCCCAAAACATAATTTCTCTGCTGAATGTAAATTTTCTCATGAGGGATATGAAATGTAAGAAAAACATCCCTACTGTTTCCAGGCGCAATGAATACTTTCGGCTCAGATACAGCAAATTGCCAGCCTGGAGGAGCGTATTCAACCATCACCAAAAACTCATCTTCATAACTTCCCTCATTTGTTATGGTTAAAGGGACGGTATATACTTCATCCTGCCTTCCATCGATAACAGGATTTTTTATTTTTGTGACTACGGTATGAAAAGGCTCTGCTTTTACCTGGAAGGTAATATTTGCATACTTAACGAAGTGCCCACCAGTGAGGAAATAAATGTACATTTTTGCTTCCAAAGTTATTGTAGCGAGATAAGAAGGTCTCTCATTTGCGTATACATGCACAGTCCCTTCCTTTACCTCATTTGCTTCCATATATGTCCATGTTGGATCAACATATGCTGTCCATCCCTCCCCACTTACATTTGTAATGGTAAAATATACCTGTAAAGGAAGACGAGTATCCTGCACAACACCCCCATTCCAGAATTTGAATTTAAAATCATGCTTTTCCAAAGGCTCTACGCTTGCCGTTGTTTCATTGACTGCCTCCAACTGTATATTCCACCAAAAAGTAGACCATCTGTCCCATATACTTTCTTGAGCTGAACCTTGAGAAGATAAAAAGAGTAAGGAAAGTATTATTATTACCGTTAGCAGGGGAATCCGGCGCATGTTTCTCCATAAATGAAACAGTTACTTGTTTAAATAATTAGTTAGCCCTTTTCTTTTTTGACATGAAAATAGCCAATGCACCTAATACGCCCATCATCAAAATTGCATCGAAACCGGGAACATAAAATCCTTTATTTTTTGCTAATACCGTAGCATAGGCATTGAAGTATGTTATCTTTTCCTTTTCTTGAGTTGTTGGAGTCCACTGCCCTCCTTGTAATGTGTAATACTTTGCATCTGATCTTGCCACACCTTGTATGGTAAATCCCTGCCATTTATTGTGATAGGAAATGGCAGTTCCATGCGGAGATGTTACTGTAAGCATTACTGTCTGCTCTGGATAGCTTGTGTCTCCAGGCTTCTTCGCCTCTACCTTTATTTGCTGTGGGCTAACAATGTATTGCCATCCCTTAACTTCATTAGTTATGGTGAGAGTTACTGTTGTAGGTGCATTCCCCCAATTTATTACTTTTATTGGAAAAGTAAGTTCCCTATCGGGAGCAGTTCTTGCAATTGGATTTGTAAGTGCCAATGTTACCTCTGTAAATGGATTGTATCCAACCTGGATATCCACTTTTGCAGGGTCTATTTGTCTTAGTTCCCCTCCAAGAATTATTTTTCCAGTGATTTCAAGTGAAACTTTCCCAACTGTTCCTGCCTTTATATCTTGGGTGTTCACTGCTAAATTAATTGGAATGGTTTTACTTGTCTTTGCTTGCAACGGGAAGGTTGGCTGGCTAGGTGTTACAGTAAGCCATGAAGGGCTCTCCGTCACCCGTATCTCAACCCACAAAGGGAAATAGGCTATGAAATAAGGAGTATAACTTATAGTTAAGCTAACTTGACCTGTTTCATACCTTCCAACCCAATATGTTCCATAATCTGACTGTGCACTTATACCTCCCCAAGAAAGTGCAGATGCAGATGGAGCTAAAATTCCAGTAAACAGCAATACCATGCCTGTTATCATACCAATAGCCATACACTTTTTGAGCATTTTTCACCTCTTATTTTAGGTACTTTTTGAAGTATTTTGTTATTGGATATTCGATATATATGTTTTTCCGTGAATACTACTCTTCCCCTTCTTCCTCCCCCTCTTCTTCTTCCTCTGCACGAACTTTCTCTGGGAAGTAACTAAGAATGATGATGTCTCCTACTGCCGACACCCATCTATATGGCACACCAACATCTGCAGAGTCCTCTACCAGCAGAGGATTGGTATCTGTAAGCACCAATGTATCTATCCTATCTTCATCAGTATCTACGCTCACACTTCTTACCTCGCCCACATACATACCTTTATTTGTATAGACAGGCAAATTCAGAAATGATGTAATTTCCCGCGTCATTTCATCACTTGAAACCTAAATCAAAAATGTATTATTAATAGTTATGGTTTTTTCCAGTGAGGGAGAGAAATTTAATAGCAATTTTTATGACATGGAAAAGGCAAATAGGGTAAAGGAAATTCTCAGCTATGCAGAAATACACTTTTATTTTTTCACAAATTTCCACTCGCACCACAAATCTTCTGGATGTTCATCAGGAGGACAAACAATGCACTCTACCTCAATATTTTCATTAAATTCTTTAGCGAATGCCTTTAAAAATTCCCATCTTACTTGCTTACATGGAAACTCTCCCAATCCTTTCTTTATCCTTGTATTCTGAACCCTGCAATTCTTATTTCTGACTATGGCTTCATTTTCTCCGATCTCATATTCCTTATCTTCAATATCCAGAGCCCAACTGCTGAGGCGCAAAGCTTCCATCATGCTTGGGATGTCATTCCCATTATTCAAAAATTTTTTGATTCTCCTCGCCTCTATTTTCCCCATCACTGCCCATACATTTTTGTCTATTTCCGTTGCCGCCTCAGTCCCCCACCTTTCTTCTATTCCCAAAAAATAAAGCCCATCAACAGCCCATAAATCACGCAAATGCATGAATATAAATTCTGGAATCTTTTCCTTGGGCAATGATTGAATCAGCTTTATATCATCCTCCCTTCCTTTTAAAATTTTTTTCATGAAACACACCCATCCATCATGGCTTGGATTTGCTTATCTTTGTAATTAAGGAGTTGTATTGCTCCAGAAGGACAGGCAGCAACACATGTTCCACATCCCTTGCACAATGCTTCATTCACCACTGCCTTTCTTTTCTTTCCTTCCTTTTCCTCCATTTCAATTGCATTATACCAGCAGGTAGAGGCACATATACCACAACCACTACATGCATCTTCATCAACAACAGCAATTATTGGCTCAATCTCCAATTTTTCCTTTGAGATAATGTTTGCTGCCCTAGCAGCAGCTCCAGATGCCTGAGCAACACTATCTTGTATATCCTTCGGGCTCTGGCAACATCCTGCTATGAATATTCCATCTACAGTTCCATCTATGGGTTTTAACTTTGGATGAGCCTCCATGTAGAAGCCCTCGCTGCTGCGAGATATCCGAAGCAAGCGGGCAAGTTCTGGAGTATCTACTCTAGGCAATAAAGCGGGAACTAAAACAACGAGGTCTGTAACGACTTCAAAAAGTTTGTTTGTCGTCGTATCAAAAACATCAACTTGCAGATTATCTTTAACTCTAACTTCAGAAGGTCTCCCTCTAAAAAAGTTTACATTCATGCCCCTCAATTTTCTGTAAAATTCTTCATATCCCTTCCCAAAGGAACGGATGTCTGTATAGCATATGTTTATCTCCACATCGCCTAATTTTTCCTTTAGCAGATAAGCTTGTTTGAGAGCGCTCATACATCCTATCCTGCAACACCATTGAAAATGCCGCTCATCTCTTGAGCCGGCGCAGAGTATGAAGGTCACGCTTTTTGGCTTTTCCCCTGTAGATGGTTTTATTATCTCTCCATTCGTTGGTCCTGAAGAATTGATGATTCTCTCTAACTCCAGAGTTGTTATTACATCTGCAGACACCCCATATCCATATTCTGCTATGCCTGAAACATCCATTAATTCATAACCAGTGGCAACAATGATGACACCTACCTCTCTCTCTATTTCCTTTTCTGGCTGATTGAAATCAATTGCATCTTGCATGCATGCTTCCTTGCATGCTGGCTTGTCGCCGCATTTCCCTTTTGTGAGGAATAGGCAATGGTCTGCATCTATGGTATAAACATTTGGAACAGCCTGTGGAAATGGAATGTATATGGCTCCCCTCTTTTTTAAGCCAAAGTCAAATTCGTTTGGGATTCGTTGTTTAAGGCGGCATGCTTCAGCACATATTCCGCAACCTGTGCATTTCTCTTCATCAACATATCTGGGCTTCTTTTTTATCCTTATTTTATAATTTCCAACGCTTCCCTCCACGCCAACAACTTCTGAATATGTAAGCAGCTCTATTTTGGGATGGCGAAGAGCATCCATCATTTTTGGTGTTAATATGCATGATGAGCAGTCCAATGTAGGAAAAGTTTTGTCGAGTTGAGCCATCCTTCCTCCTATACTCGGCTCTTTTTCAACGAGTATGACTTCAAAACCTTGCTCTGCTAAGTCTAAGGAAGTCTGAATTCCCGCAATTCCTCCTCCTATGACCAACGCCTTTTGTATTACATCACTCTCTCCTTTTTCCAGTGGCTCAAGCAATCTCGCCTTTGCAACTGCTGCCTTTACCAACAATTTTGCCTTTTCAGTCGCCTCTTTGCTTTCATGAATCCAAGAACATTGCTCTCTTATATTTGCTATCTCCAGTCTGTAAGGATTCACCCCTACCTCCTCAACAACCCTCCTAAAGGTATGTTCATGCATGCGAGGAGAGCAGGAAGCAATCACAACAGCATCTAAATTATGCTCTTTTATAGTATCCTTAATTAAATTGGCTCCAGCATTTGAACACAGGTAAGTGTAATGCTTGCTCACAACAACATCATCCAAAGTTTTTGCATATTCTGCGAGCTTCTCGACGTCCACAACGCCTGCAATATTCACACCGCAATGGCATATAAAGACTCCTATCCTGCTCATCCTATCTTTTCCATCAATTTATCGGTAGGGCTCAAATTAAATTCAAAGCCCAATTTTTCTTTTTCAATCCCCATTGCCAGCCCCACAAGCTGGGAAAGGTATACTACAGGGAGAGATAAGGATGCAGCTATGGTCTCTCCTGCTTTTTGCTGTCTTTCATCAAACATCTTATGGCACCAGGGGCATACAGTAACGAGGGCGTCAAATTTTTCCTGAACAGCTTGCATTTTTTGACCTGCTTTCGTCAAAGCAGTATCGGGCAAATTTGCTAATAAGGGGGCTCCACAGCAATCCAACTTTTCTGCATAATATGCTGTTTTTGCTCCAATGACATTCAACAATGCTTCCATTTTCATTGGCTTCTCAGCATCAACTGGTCTGCCCACTTCGCTAGGACGAATTAAATGGCATCCATAATGGGTGGCAAGCAATACTTTTAGCTCCTTTTTTACACGCTTTTTTATTTCCTCTATTCCAACTTCATCATGGAGCAAATCGATGGTATGAAAAATTTTATTCCTGCCATGCCATTTAAGTCCTTCTTCTTCGAGCAAAGAATTTATTTTTTTTCTCAGCTCTTCATTATTCCTCAATACATAATTGCACTCACTCAATGCAAGGTGGCACATCGAGCATGGAACAAACATATCAAGCCCATTTTCTTCAGCAAGAGCAATGTTTCTTGCTGAGAGATAAAGGGTAAGGAATTGATTTACGCTTTTCATTGGCTCTCCACAGCACGAAAAACCATCTACATCAATAATCTCGATGCCAAAGGAAGGTAAAATTTCTCTTATAGAAAGCTCATAGGCATATTGCTCTGTCGGCATCAGACATCCCGGGTAAAGGGCGTATTTCTTCATTTTCATCAAATTTTTTGTATCGCAATTTTTGTTAGAGTTGCCATAAATTTTTCCATATTTTTTGGCTTTGAAAGGGGGGGCAAATTTAATTCGCCCCTATCCTTTGTTTTGCCATCCTTCATCAAACTTTTTTGAGTGCTTTGAATTAAACCCGTAGAGAGAATGGATTGCAACATGGCAGTATATTTCCCAGGAATTTGCTTTCCTTGCGCTACTGCCATGTTTTTTAAAGCAAATAAAACATCAACTGGTGATACTTTTTGAGGGCATCTTTCCCTGCATTTTAAGCACGTTACACATGTCCATATGATGTCGGAGTTAATCATCTCATCTATAAGCCCTCTCTTTAGCAAAGCAATAATTTTGTGAGGCTCTAATTCAAGCAATTTATGTGCTTCACAACCAGAAGTGCATTTGGCACATTGAAAACAATAGTCAGGCAATTCTTCAACAAGTTTTTGCAATCTTTGGCTAATTTCATTCTTAACATCCCATTGCGGTTTTCCCATAGAAGTGAGATCTGTGATAGCCATTGTTTCAAGCCTTTTATGCAAATTTATTATTTAAAGTTCACCGTTTGTCCTTTCTTTGCATCTTTCACATCAATTAATCTCCTCGCTTCCTCTAACAATTTTTTGTCACCG
>CAZHBO010000077.1:0-7521 GCA_964530745.1 uncultured Thermoplasmatales archaeon
TTCAATACCAACAGTTTAATAAAGAAGGAAATATTCAACCATAGATATGAAAGTTTGTATGGTGACAGGGCTTAATTCACTAAGCAAAATATTTAATTTTAAAAGTGCTGGTGGAATGGGAACTCAAGTGCCTATTCTTGCTGAAAAATTGGGGGAGATGGGGATAGAGGTAAGCATTGATGATGCCAAAGATTGTGATATTATCCATCTCCACAATCCCATGCCTCAGTTTATTCCTCTGATAAGAAAAGCAAAGAAAGAGGGAAAGGCATTGGTAATACATGCCCGTCACTTGCCGGAATTAGTAAAAGGAGGATTTAAGTTTGATGGAATGATATACCCTTTCTTCAATAAATACTCGCGCTGGTTGTATAACCAAGCAGATGTTGTAATTTGCGCCACACCCTATGTAAAAAAATGGATGGAAGAAAATGGAATAAAAAGTAAATTGGTTGTCATACCAAATGGAGTGGATTGCTCTCGATTTACTTATGATGAGGTGAAAAGAAAGGAATTCAGGAGGAGGTATGGAATAGGCAATGAATGGGTTGTTTTTTCCGTTGGACTCCTCATTCCCAGAAAAGGGGTTTTGGATTTTATAGATGTTGCAAAAAGGCTCGAGGAAATAAAATTCATATGGATTGGTTCAACAGAGCCCGGTTTAAAAAAAATTGATGTTTCTCATGCACCGAAAAATGTGATGTTTATAGGACATGTTCCTTTCAATGATATGCCATCTGCTTATTCTGCTGGGGACATTTTTTTATTTCCTACATATGCTGAAAGTTATGGAAATGTGCTTTTTGAAGCTGCTGCTGCGGGAAGGATTTTAGTGGTAAGAGATATTGAAGTATATAAGGAATGGTTGGAAGATGGAGTCAATTGTTTGAAAGGGAAAAGTGTTGAGGAATATGTAGAAAAAATTGAAAAAATTATTAATGATGAAAAGTTGCGGAGAAGATTAAAGGAAGGGGCTATAAAACTTGCAAAGGAGCATGATATTGATGAAAGTGTTGAGAGATTAATAAGCATGTATACAGATTTGGTAAAATGATAGGAGATGCAATCATTGAATTTTTCAGTGCTTTTGGTGTTTTTGGTATGGCTCTTGCCCTTTATTTCATTTTTTTAATTGACAGCATGATTTTTCCTGCATTGCCTGATTTTTTCCTGCTTGTCATTTTTTTAACAAATCCAGGCAGCATAGAATGGGGAATAGCATTGCTCATTATTGCTGTAGCAGCGAGTTTCTCAGGCAATACCATACTTTATCTTTTGGTAAAAAAATATTCATTGCCCAAATGGATGAAAAAAGCGATGCAGAAATATAGCAATATGCTGATTGTAAGTGATGAAAGAATTTTGCTTATAAACAGAATTGCGCCCGTGCTCCCTTACACTGGTGCCTTCATTGCAGTAAATAATTGGAATTATAGGAAAGCCATATCTTACATCATTTTTGGAGCAGGTATAAAATTTGGTTTTTTATTACTCCTATCAGGCACTTTTTATACTCTCTTTAAAAAAGGAGTTGCACAGGAAGCGACTTTTCTGCTCATCATACTCACTATTTTAATAAGTTTAATTGCATCTTTTTTGGAGAGAAAAAAATTAAGCTCCTCTTAGAATGTAAAAATAAAAGCGGGTTTTTGGAGGGAATAAATGGATTTCCATCTCAAATTGAATGCCTAAAAGATGGGAAACCATTTCCATATCAAAGCCTATTCCATGGGGAAGGGTAAAAAAATTCATGTTTAATTCACCATGCCCTAAAATAGAGATTTGCCTATCTGGCTCAATTTCACATTTACCATTGAGACTTACATTTATGCTTCCATTACTGTAATAGCCTTTTACAATACCTGGAGACTCCCATAAAGCAATGGCACGCCAATATTTTGATGAAATATTTGTATCTATGTATGCATGAACTTTGCTTGTCATAATAAAATGGAGGTAAAGTTTTTTTGTCCCCTCTTTTGCTTTAATAAAAATTTCTGAAGGATAATAAACATCATATTTTTCAACATAAACCATCTTTCCATATTCGTGGTGGATGTTTGAAAAAGTGATATATTTTCCATTGGGCATTGCTAGATATAAAATGCCAAAGGCAGGTCCTTTCGTTATCCAAAAAAGGACATTCCCATAAAATAAACTCCAGTTATTTGAAAAGGTTGCCCATACCCAATCATACCCAAACATGTTATTGTCAGTAGCAAGAGTAAGGGAAGAAGGAATGGAAATTTTATGGTGACTCAACCACCATTTACCAAGGCGATAATAGGCTGATAAAACTTTTTTAGAATCAGTTTTTCCAAATGGGCTTCCATACGTCCAGTTTCCCCAAACATGTTCATAATACCCCTTTCCATTGATGCTAAAAATGCGCCCATTCATTGATATATTTCCTTCAACAATACAATATGGAATAAATCCATAAACATAATATCCAGCCCCCATTGGAAGAATTCCATTGGAAATGTTATCCGCCACAAATTTTGGAGGAGAAATGGCATGATAATGCATATTTATGATAATTCCTTTCCTTTCAAAATGCACAAAATAATCAGGATATTTTCCCTTCATCCATGAATTGTTGTAGCTAAGATTAACATCTCCTTTTTCATGAATAAGAGCTCCCATCTTGTCCCCATATGAGCCCAGGTCATAATATGTGCCATTATCATGGTCAAATAATGTGAGGAATAAATTACAGGCGGGTGTTTCCATTTCATATTCAAAAGATGCGGTAACGCTCCAATTTTTTTTATTGGCAACAAAAAATGCATCAACATTCCACCATTCTCTCTTGCAAGGATAATGATCTCCTTCATTCTCTTCCCAACTAAGATTATTGCCATTCCCATCATGTAAAAAGAAAGATGGCTGGATACACTGTAATAGCAGAATTATAGGAAGAAAAAGGACAAGGAGCAAGAGTCGCATGTAAGTGAATTATGCCATACCATAAAAAGATAGCCCCAACCCCCTTATTTCCACTGGAAGTTTAAAATAGGAGATGCATTTATCATTATGCTTATAACACTCTTGGATGGCTACACGGATGAGCCTTCCTGCTTGGGTGTCCCTCCCTACATTGCGCCTTATCCACGCTATATTGCAGGTGCAATAAAGGATGCCGGGCATGACTGCCAGTATATGACCATTGATGATTGGAGAAATGGAAAGGAATTAAGTGGGAGCTTACTGGTTATTTTAGCTGGAGCCATAGTTCCAGGAAGATATCTCAGGGGTATGCCAATTTCTTTTAATGAAATTAGAGCGATAACTCAGGCATTTAAGGGAATAAAAATTTTGACGGGAGCATCAGCAAAATATGGAATGAAGGTTGGAAATGAATTTATTAAAGCTGATTTTCTTTTTGATTATGTTGCCAAGGAGGACGGTGATGCTTTCTTATATGATTTCCTTAATGGCAATATCTGCCAGCGAAGAAGGAAAATGGATGAATGGCAGAGATGGAGTATAAAAGGCTCTTCCATTGTATACTCTCATCCTGATTATCCAGAAACATTAATTGCAGAGATTGAGACATACCGGGGATGTGTTAGATACATTAAAGGATGTAGTTTTTGCATGGAGCCATCATTTGGAAAGCCATTGATGAGGAAGGAGGAAGATATTGTAAAAGAAATGAGAGCATTGAATAAGCAGGGGGTAAAAAATTTCCGCCTCGGATGTCAGTCATGTTTTTTTTCTTACAAAGCAAAAGGGATTGGGAGAAGTGATGTTCCAGAGCCAAATCCAGATGCGATAAAAAGATTGCTGGAGGGAATTAAAAAAAATGTGGATGCAAAAGTTCTTCATATCGATAATGCAAACCCTGCAGTGATTGCAACGCATATTGAAAAGGCGAGGGAAATTGCAGAACTGATTGTTCATTACTGTACTCCTGGAAATACAGCTGCATTGGGAATGGAAAGCGCTGATGAGAATGTAATAAAAATGAATAATTTGAATGCAACACCACAACAAGTATTTGATGCAGTGGAAATGATAAATGATGTTGGAAAAGAAAGAGGAGAAAATGGGATGCCTTATTTACTCCCAGGAATTAATATACTTGCTGGATTAAAAGGAGAAAGGAAGGAAACATATGCAAAAAATTTTTCCTTTTTGGAAGATATACTAAACAAAAATTTGCTTCTGCGGAGGATAAATATAAGGCAGGTCGTATGGTTAGGGAAGAAAAGGCAAAGAATAAATAAAGAATCTTTCAAGAGATTTAAAAGAAAGGTGAATGAATATATAAATAAAAAAATGCTTCAAAAGATTGCTCCTTTTGGAACACTACTTTCTTCTATTTTTTTAGAAGTAAGGATTGGAAAGAAAGTTTTTGGGAGGCAGATAGGCTCTTACCCCTTGCTGGTTTGCCTTCCTTATGAAAGGAAAATCAATGAATTCGTTAATGTAAAAATTATAGACCACGGATATAGAAGTGTTACAGGAATTGAATATCCTTTGAATATTAATAAAGCTAGTATGAAAGCCATGGAATGCCTTCCTTCTATAGGAATAAAAAGGGCGAGGAGGATCATTGCTAATAGACCATTTAAAAGAATTGATGAAATAGAAAAATGTGTTGATAAGGACGTTGTTGAAAAAATATCAGATTGGATTTGTTTGTAACAATTCCCTCCATTTTCCTTCCCTGATATCCGTTAAATGAATGGTTAAGAGAGATGCATATTCTTGCAGTATATTTTCCAAGCCAAGAATATGTCCTTCTCCAACAATAGCAACGATTAAGTCATATTCATCTAAGTACATTCTTAAACGAGATGCCATGAATTCATTCCTCTCATCTATCAAAATTTTTTTAACTTGAGGAAAATATCTCTCAAAATGAGAAAGATATTTATCAGCATTTTTTTCAAATAACATCACCTCTTTTTCCACTTTATTTTTTGAGAAAAATAAACCAACAAATCCACCAAATATTAAGGACAATTTTTTTCGCAAGGGCATATTTTTCCATAATCTTAAAAAAACAGATTGAGCATCCATATCAATACATACTGCTGGGATATTCATCTCATTTGCCTTCTCAAATCCTGCCAACATCTCTGAGCCTGTTTCAACATTGTATTTTTTGGCTATATTTTCCTGCATTTTACCAAGTAATTTGTAAAACAAAGGTACATTTTTTGCAAATTTACGAGAAAGAAGAGCCTTCAATCTTCTCTCATCTAACTCCAAAGCAATGATATCTGGCTTAACATATTCAATAATTTCCTTTATTTGCTGGGATATATCAAATACATGTCCCACACCAACCAATACTATCCTTTTTTCCATATAATCCATTCCAGTAATTCGTCAATTCCTTTATCATGTCTAGCATCTGTTAAAAAAACTTTCTTTGGAGAAATGCGATTAATGTCTTGCAAAATTTTGTCGATATTTACTTCCATATGCTCCATCAAGTCAATTTTGTTGATAACAATAAAGTCTGATATTTGAAAAATTAAAGGATGTTTTCTTACCATGTCATCTCCTTCCGTAACAGAAATAATGACTCCTCTTTTATCACTTCCAAGCATGAAATCAGCTGGACAAACCAAATTACCTATATTTTCAATCAAGAGAAGGTCTATTTCATCTAAATTAAAATTTTCAAGGGCATGCTCTATTAAATGAGCATCTAAATGGCATTCCTTGCCTGTATTTATATTTGCAACAGGCACATTATATTTTTTTATTCTCTTATAATCATCATCACCAGTTACATCTCCTACAATCACTCCCACCCTTTTCTTTCCCATTAATTTCTCAACCAACCTTTCTATTATCAATGTCTTTCCAGAACCGATGGATCCCATAAAATCAATTGAGGCAACATTTTTTTCCTTCAAAAGTTTATTTATCCTTTCTGCAATTTTTTTATTCTCTTCGAACAGATCTTTTCCTAATGAAATGTCTACTTTATGCATACTGCTAAAAGTCAATCTCCTTTAAATTCTTTCCTCATCGCATCCAACAATCCATGAGCATAGTTAATGCAACCAAAAGCAGTGAAATAGTCCCCTTTGCTGAGATAATAATTTGCATCCTCATAATACCTTACTGCCATTTCAACAATTTCATTTCTTCTCACCTTCTTCAAATTTTCTTCAAACATCCTCAAATCTTTTTCTATCCTTTCTTTTTCGTTCATTTATTACCCTCTATTAATTTTCTATATTTCCCAATTAGTTTCTCTTTCATTCTAGGGCTGCATTTAATACATATTTTAGATGTGCCGTCATATTCAAAATTTATTATCTTCATGTCTTCTTTTAAAAACATGATCGCATCCTTTGCTTTGTCTGACGGAAATTCTAATTCAATGGTAACCAGCTTTGGAATTAGATTATAAATTTCTTCAACCAACTTAGAAATATTTTCACCTGTTTTTGATGATATGGGTATGCATTTTTTATTAACATGTGTTTCTATCTCTCTTTTCTTTCTTCTTATTTCCTCTTTGTTGACTAAATCTATTTTATTCAGCGCAACAATAATTTTTGGATGGACATGCATTTGTGCAATTTCTTTTAGAGAGACGCTCAATTTCTCCATCATGACATCAATTTCATCACTTGCATCAACAACCAAAACAACAACATCTGCCAATTCTATTTCCTCCAAAGTAGAGTGAAAGGCATCCACTAACCAGTGGGGCAAGTCCTGTATAAATCCAACTGTATCGGTCACCAAAACAGGCATTATTTCCATCTTTTCATTCCATTTCTTTACCATCTTTGTTGTTGGAGAAAGTGTGGAGAATAGGCGCTCTTCTATCCTAACACTTTCTCCAGTAAGAATATTAAGCAGGCTGCTCTTTCCTGCATTTGTATAACCTGCTAGAGAAACTAAATAGAAGCCTTTTTCCCTTCTCTGCTCCCTCCTTATTTCTCTTTCTTTCCTTATCTTTTCCAGCTCCTTTTTTAACTTCCTCATCTGCCTTTTTATCATTTCATAATAATCTGCCACTTGGTATTCTCCTCCCGCCATAAAACCGGGGTGCTCTCCTGCCTTTGCTCTATGAATTAGCTCCCTTACAAAAGGTCTCTCATATCTAAGGCGTGCGAGCTTTACTTGCAGCATAGCTTCC
This sequence comes from uncultured Thermoplasmatales archaeon, assembly GCA_964530745.1. Classification (GTDB taxonomy): domain Archaea; phylum Thermoplasmatota; class E2; order UBA202; family DSCA01; genus CAZHBO01. Next base: position 7,121 of record CAZHBO010000077.1, read on the forward strand.
TTCCTTCTTGCTCTATCTGCAAAAATTTCCAAAATGAGGTGAATTCTATCATAAACTGTAATGCCCAAGAACTTTTCGATATTAAACCACTGGGAGGGGCGCAGTTTTCCATTAACGAATGCTTGCTGGATTTTTTCTTCTTCCACGAATTTTTTTATCTCTTCCATTTTTCCTTTTCCCATGTAAAGGGAAGAATCAGGCACAGAACGATATTGTATAAATTCTTTTACGATTTCAAAGCCTAATGAATGAGCAAGGTCTTTTAGCTCAGATGTGTTGTCATTGAGGGAGAGGAGTATAGCTTTTTTCACTTCTTCATAATTCCCATGGTATTAAAAAACCTTTTCCAGTGGAAATAAGGGGGTTGGGGTCAACTTCCAAAATCCATGACTGTTGCCTGA
>CAZHBO010000078.1:0-7477 GCA_964530745.1 uncultured Thermoplasmatales archaeon
TCCACCACCACATAATCTCCTCTTATGAGGATGCTGCTATCATTATAATTGCTGCTATCACTTTTAATAAAAAAATTTTTTATGGTAACTTCATCACATGCTACCTTCAAAACCGTTTCGTTTCCATCGATTACCGTGCTGTATTTGTCCTCGCCTTCCAAAACAATTGATTTGGATATCGTAATGCCTTCTCTATAAACTCCACTGTAAACGAAAATTTTGTCCCCATCATCTGCTTCATCAATTGCATCCTGTATTTTCGTGTGGTTATTTGGGCCATCCCCGCCGACATACAGGGTATTGCCATCACCGTTTGCCACACCGTCTTTCTCTTCGATATGGAAATTATCTGCCATGCTCGTCTGATACGAAGTGGCAGGAATGACGAGGAGAACAGACAGCATTACAGCAATCACAACCAATCTTCCTTTCATTTCATCTCCCAACGCTCGTGTGATAAATGCCGGGGACGGTTATAAAATTTTTTAATTTGTCTTGCCTCATTACATTACAATCGGTATCTTTTCACCGCATTTTGAACATCTCCCGTCCTTAAGCCCCACCACTTTTGCAGAGAAACCCCGCCTTTCTATAATTTTATTTCCGCAAATCGGGCATATGGTATTTTCATACTCGCCGTGAGGAACATTGCCAAGGTATACGTACAAAATTCCTTCTTTTTTTGCTGTGTTGTAGATGCGAAGCAATGTTTGAAAAGGTGTGGGAGGGACATTCATCATTTTGTAGTGGGGGTAAAAGGCGGAGAAATGCGTTGCAGTTTCTTTTCCCAATTCATTTATTACCCAACTACAGAATTTTTTTATTTCTTCCTCACTGTCGTTCTTACCTGGAATGACTAAGTATGTTACCTCCACATGAACCCCCTTTTCTTTATAAATCTTGCATGCATCTAAGACAGGTTGCAACCTTGCTCTACAAATTTTTTTATAAAAATCTTCACTCATGGACTTAACATCTACATTTGCCGCATCTAAATAGGGGGCTATTTCATTTATTGCATCTTCATTTATAAATCCATTTGTAACATATGCAGTATATAATCCTTCTTTTTTTGCCATTTTTGCCGTATCATATGTATATTCCCACCATATAGTTGGCTCATTATATGTAAAGGCAATTCCTTTGCAACCAGTCTCTTTTGCCTTTCTTACTGCATCTTCAGGCAAAATTTCTATGAAAGGGTATTCCTCTGGTTTTGCCTGTGAAATTGTATAATTCTGGCAATGCAAGCAACGGAAATTGCAGCCAACTGTACCCAAAGAAAAAGCTCTCGTGCCAGGATGAAAATGGAAGAGAGGCTTTTTTTCTATTGGGTCGGGATAGGCGGAGGAGCATGAGGCATATATTAAAGAATAAAGCTTTCCATCTTTATTCTCCCTGACTCCACATATTCCCCTCTTTTTTTCTGCAATAGTACATTCATGAGGACATAAAAAGCAATGAATATGCTCATTTTTTTTCCAGAATGAAGCTTCTTTTATCATTTGGATAAAATCATATCATGGATATAAATAGATTGCTCATCTTTCATGATGCATACACTTTGGATTTATCGGTAGTTCCAGTATTTTTGCCTCATTTCTCTCTCCATCGTAGTAAAAAATGTTTTTTATTATATTCTCTCTTCCATGAACGATTTTTAATGCCTCTTGAACTTGAATGGCTGAGATAATGCTTGTTGTATTTATATCTGCTGCAATTTTTCTTTCAAAAACCATGACATTTTTGCCGGTGCAGCTAAAGCGCAAGTTACTTATCTTTTTATGAGTTTTATTCATCCCGCATTCCAGACAGCTTGTTTCCGGTGGTATAACAACATGAACTTTTCCTTTTAATCCATCTGTTGCTCCATCGATGTAAGGAATTTCATTAGCATAGCAATGGGCATTTACATGCAATCTTGCTAAAACATTATCAAGGCATCCTAGAACGAGGTCATAGGATGGAATAAAATTCTCTGGCAAATCCTGAATTTTTTTAACAAATGCTTTTGTTTTAACATTTGGCTCAATTTTTTTTAATTTCTGTGCTATAACCCTTGCTTTGTATCTCTTTTTCTCCGCATCCTTTTCGGAGAAAAAAATGCATCTGTTTAGGTTGGAAACAACAACGTAGTCCATATCAACAATTGTAATATTTCCAAAGCCAGATAAGGCTAAATTTTTACACACTTCATTTCCTAAAGCTCCTGCTCCTACAACCAACACCTTTGCCTTCCTTACTCTATCCAAAGAAAACCATCCTAGCCTTTTCGATCTCTCATACCTATCCTTACTCAAAGAGTCAGCCTTCAAGATTTCCATTTCCCTCACCTATTGGAGCATCACAATTTGGACAATTACCCACTCTTTTAGCACAACTCTCGTGGAATATTTCTCCACACTTACATTCTATAACTTTAGTATTTGGTTTCATCATGCCCAAACAAATTGTACACCTTTTAACTTTCTCAGGCTCTATCATAATTTTCTTTGGAAGAATGGGTTTCTTTTCCGCAGCGATGCTTTTCATGATTTCATTTGCTTTTTCTATATTCAGATAAGATATCCCTTCCTCTGTCAAAACCCTTTTCTTTCCCATTGCAAAAGTAATCCCCTCATGGATAAAATAGAAAGACATAAAGATAATAAATAAAGAAATAAAGGAAAACCATAGCAATACCGAGATGGTGGATATATCTAAGGAGATGACCTCCAATTCCTTAATGTGCGAGGAAAAGAGATAGAATAATGGAATGAAAAAAAGGAGCAGGCACGATGCAATGCTTGACCAAAAAATTGAACTAATTGCTTCCTTCATTGTTCTAGAAGTGGTTAAATTCCAAGATGGAACATATGCTGCTCCAATAAAACAAGCAGTAGCTATAGCGTGAAAATCCAGCCTCATATACCTCTGTCCAAATAAAAAGATAATGAGGAATCCTGTAAAGCATGCAATGCTTGCATATTTTTTTCCAATTGAATACGAAAGAATCATTATGATAGAAAATAATATGGCGGATATAAGCAATGGATTCAATGATATGCTTCCATCGTTATCTAAGAGAAATGCAATTTCATGAAAGTAATGAATGGATAAGAAAAATATGGATGAAGAAAGGGCAATAATTAAAACAGTTTTCCCAAACTTTTTTGCATCAAAGTTTATGGAATATTTTACTCCATCCTCCCTTTCTCTTCTTCCATTTAAGGCAAATAAAATGATTTCATGGGTTTCTATAATGAGGAGGAAAATAATGGGGGAAATAATCGAGGAAATCCAAACTAAAGAAATATATTTTATGAATATTTCGTCGTTTATATTCAAAAATTCTCCCGCAGGAAGGAATGCTTGCTGGAATGAAATTATAGAGATGGAAAATAGGAGGGAGATGATGATAGCTATTTTTGCTGTTTGCCAAAATTTCTCTCGACTCCAGTTTATTTTCGATAGACCTTGCATTGTGATATAAGAAGAGGTGGTATAAACTGCTGTAGAAAAAAGAAAGAAATCCCATTGATGGACAATTGGGAAAAATCTTAATGGAAATACAAAAATTGGGGCAAGAGAAAAAAATGATGCATTTTTTGGACTGTCAATGTATGCAATGAGTGCCCCTATCATGAAAACTCCTGCATTAAAAATAAATATGCTTAAGGAAGAAAAGGATAAGTTTTCCATAAAGGGGAGTGAAAATATCTTTACAATGTCATTTGATATCATAGTGAAAAAGAAAATTCCCAGAGAAAAATATAGAATAATTCTTAGAAAGTTTATTAAATCAATAGCATCGCCTTCTCTTACATAAGAAACCTCGCCTTCCTCGCTGACTCTCTTTTTATTCAAAAAGAAAAGAATGCCATTATGGAGGAGAATGACAGCAGAAAATGAAATAATGAATGCAATAGAACTCGTCCAAAAGAAAATGAAGAATATTTCTGGTTTTTGAAATATCATTTCTGGAAATAGTGATTGAAGAATGAAAAATGTGGAGAGGGTGAATAAAAAAGAAGAGCTAAAACCACTTTTTAATATTTGATAAGATTGTTTAGATTCATCATATGAAAAAAACCATGCTGGAGCAAAAGAGGAAAGGCAATAAAAAAGCAATGCCAAAGGAAACATGTCCCATCTCACAACTTCATCATAAAAATTTATTGCTATTATGATTATACACATACAACAAAAAAATGCGGCATAAACACGCTTATCCATAAAGGAAATTAAAAGGGCTATGGAAAAAATGAGGGAGATGAATATGAAAGGAAAAAATGCAAGGGGTTCACCATACAAAAGACTGGGAATTAATCTTTTCCAAATAGGGACGCCCAATGAAAAAAGAATGATTCCTGCTATGGAAAAAAATGAAATTTTAAAGATTCTTTCTTTTTCTTTAACCTTATTTTTTATCCATTCTTTATAAACTCCATCCCATATCACTATCCCTAAAAATGTTATGGTTATGACAAGAGGGATGAAATCACTTTTCTCCATGCCGCCATTTGAAGTTTGAGCATTGGTATTGGGAAAAGAAATAAATAGGAAAGATAGAAGGAATATAAGCATTCCTGCAAATTTTCCTCCCCTTCTCATTTTACCATGGAAGTAAATTTTCAAATAGTATACATTATTGGTTCTTAAATCCTTCTGTTGCCTTAAAGGTATAAATATCGGATTCTATTTGGAGATATGCATTACCGCATTGTTGTAATATCTTTAATCTTCCTACTCCTTCCGACTTTTTCTTATTCACAGGAGGGCAGCATAGAGATAAAAGTTGCAATTTATGACTCAGTTGTAAGAGTATATACTGAGGAAGTTGAAAAGGCATTATACTATTCATGGGAAGAAAATGGTACGAAATATGAAATAGTTCCTGTGGTTATAGGAAGGGAAGAAGTCATTGGAAAAGGTAAAAATTCATTGACCAATGAAAATTTTGATGTTTTTATTGTTCCAGGAAGCGCCCGTCCATATTTTGATGCTTATGATTTTAAATGGAGGTTGAATGTAAAAAAATTTGTTGAGAATGGAGGAGGATATATTGGCATATGTGGCGGAGCAAACCTTGCTTCCATGGGTTTTCAAGAAAAATTAAGTCCAAATAGCATAATAAATGCCTCCATCTTAAAAATTGCAAACGTTTATGTCAATGACCAGCAAATGCAGGAATGGCAATACTTGTGGAAATCAAACTGGCAGCATGGACTCCCTCCAATAAATGTTTATTTACCAAAAACAAAAAATCCAATATTCAAGGGTTTTTATGGCACATACAGAAATATTCGTTATGGAGGAGGTCCAGGCATGTATCCTGCCAATAGCAAAGATAAAAAATGTGGTGAAGTTATACCCATTGCAATATATGCTGAGGAGCCAATGGAAGTAGCTCCCATCCACTTCTGGAAATGGAGAAATGGCTGGGAAATAGCAGCAAATGTGACAACAGATATAAAGGGAGAGTATGCAGCAATAGCAACAACTTATGGAAAAGGAAGAATTGTTTTATTCAGTCCACATCCAGAAAAGAAAACATTTTTTGGAGGACATGTGGAGGAATTTCCGGTTAGACCAAATGCTGGTCCCTTTACATGGTTCATTTATAACTGGAGTGGTGGAATTCCTTCTGAAGAAAGTTACAATTGGTGGATTTTAAGGCGTGCTGTTGCTTGGGTTGCCCATGCGCCAATACCACCTGCAAGCAATATCGCAATTTCTGTTTGGAAGCCAGATAAAGGGATATATTTTAATAGAAGAGAAATCCTGCCTATTCTGGATTTTTAACCGTAACAGGAAAACATATGATTAGAATTGGAACATGAAAAGGGGATGAAGGCATTTTATTGCTTTACAATTATCGGAGTGTGAAGTTATACATTAAATATCCATACACATTGCTCGTCACTTGCTGTATTTCCCGCATTGTCATATGCTATAACCTTAATCACACAAGTGCCTATTATCTTCTCATCCAATATCCATTCATATGGCTCATTGTCTACCACTTTCTTCAATTCACCATCAACATAGAATTCTACTTTTTCCATACCCGAAATTTCATCATGTGCATTAATTTTTATCATTGCTTTTCCAATGATTACTGTATGTTTCAATGGCATTATTTCTTTCCCTAAAATGTAAAGATGACCATACGTTGGTTTTTCAAAGTTAACCATGGGATTTGTTTTATCAATCTTGAATGTTATTGATTTCGCTTCTTCTTTATTTCCTGCTCTGTCGATTGAATAATATTTGATTATGTGTTTTCCATTATTGGTTATTGTTATTGAATCCGAGTATTTCATCCATCCATTATTATCAACCTTGTAATATGTGGAATCAACACCAGTAATATCGTCTTTCGCCGTAAAGGTTATTGTTACATTACTGACATACCATCCATTATCACCATCTGGTGAGGAAGGTGTTAAGACATAATCTGTTGTTGGTGCAATATTATTAACTACTTCGATCCATGCAGCATTTACAGGTTCATAAGCATTGCATTCATCCACACTATAGTAAAACAATTCATGCATTCCCTCTTTATTAATAGTGAATGGATCTGTAAATATTGTCCAATTGCCATCATCAATTTTATACCTCGTTTCTTTCAGTCCGCATCCATGAGTATGAACCTCAAATAAAATTTTTGTTTCTTTGGTTATTTCCCAATGTGTAATGTTCCATTCATGAGGCCCATCAAATATAAGCACTGTCTCCGGAGGTATCGGTGATGAAGGCGGATGGGGCGAAGCGGGCTTCCTAACTTTTATTATCTTAGTAACAGTATCACTTGCCCCGCCATCATCTTCTACTGTCAAAGTAACATTATAAGTGCCATCATCTGCATATTTATGCTCTGGATTTTGCTCCGTGCTTGTCTCTCCATCACCAAATGTCCATGTCCAGTTAACAACGCTTCCATCCGCATCTGTTGATAAATCAGTAAACTGAATTATATCATTAGTGGTAGGATGTAATGGACTGTATTTGAAATCAGCTATAGGAGGAACATTTTCTACGATTTCAAATTGATGGAGGAGTGAACTATTACTATTCCCGCTGACATCCTCTGCCCATATGAAATAGTAATATGTTCCCAACATTGTATAAGTAGCATTATAATAATAACTTCCACCTGACATTGTTACGTTAACCATGGAGCCATCAGGATAGCTAATATTTACTTTAACAATATTCACACCAATATTATCAAATACTTCACAAGAAATGTTTACATAAAAACCAACATGCTGAGGATTTGGATATGCTGCCACATTCATTATCTCTGGAGCATCATTATCTAAAATGCTTACATCTTTTGTTCCAGTGTTGTTCCAATTGCCGGATGAATCAACGGCAGATATGATATAATGCAATGTATCCAAAGTATCTGCAATTGTGATGGTGTATTCATAATAATTTCCAGCAACGTTATTCATGCTTACATTTGTATAGCTTCCGCTTCCATACC
>CAZHBO010000079.1:0-2076 GCA_964530745.1 uncultured Thermoplasmatales archaeon
TGGGACATATAATGTTACTTTAACTGTTGTAGATGATGAGGGACAAATAGGAACGGCAAGGACTGGAGCAGGTGTGCCAGGGGTAAATATACCTCCACCCATAAATGTAACTGACAATATTCCACCAGTAGTAAACTTTACGTGGGAGGTTGATCCAGATGTGGATGGGACAATAAATTTCTTCTCTGATGCAACAGATCCAGATGGGCAAGTTGTGTCCTTTTTCTGGAATTTTGGTGATGGAAATACATCATCCAGCCAGAATCCAAGCCATACCTATAGCCACGGCGGGCAGTATACCGTTACACTAATAGTCACAGATGATAATGGTGGACAAACATCATTTGAAACAACCATTACTGTTCCCAATATTTTGCCGATAGCAGGTTTCTCTTATAGCCCTGGAAATGTTACAACAGCTAGAACTGTTAATTTTGACGGTGGCTCTCCTTATTCATATGATAAAGATGGAAGTATTGTCAACTGGACGTGGGATTTTGATGGAAATGGTGTTGTAGATGCTTATGGAGCAACTGCTAGCTATTTATTTTCTACTCCTGGAAATTACACAGTAATTTTGAATGTAACTGACAACGATGGGGGCTGGGATGTTTATCAAAAAAATATTACAGTATATTCACCAGCAACAGCATCTCCTCCTCGCTTCCTCATAGTCGATAATACACCAACAGATAGCCCACCAGGTTTATGGGAAAGTGGGATAGATAATATAATAGCGGCATGCCAGTCAATAATGCCCGACTCGGAATTTTCTTATGGTAAAGCAATAGACCAATGGACCTTTACCGATGATCAATACACATCCCCTGATCTAAGGGGCTTAAACATAACTGATACACTCATTAATCAATTTGATATAGTTATCTGGAGCACAGGTGATTTTCCAGGAGATGGAGGGAATGCAAATTGGGATGGAAATGCAAATACATGGTCAACCCCTATGACGGAGGGATATGATGATACATCCAATCATGTTCATGAACTGGCAGAGCATCTAACAGGAAATGTAACTGCAGGAACTTTACTTCTGTGCGGAACATATGCAGCAAGAGATTTGCAGGATTATCCTGGCAATGGAGCAAATGATGATGAAATATGGCTTGGGAATGTTCTTGGCTTGCAGGAGCCAACAGGAGGCATCCATTATGACTCTGATTGGGTTTCTTTCTCGGGAAGACTTGGAAGCGATTGGTTCAGAGGAGAGCCATACCATGTTTCTGGAACACTTGTTGGATTTGCCAATACCTCATCAGGTCAAATAAATGTGGCGACTCTTAACATTACATCTCCAATAGATATATATGCATTGAACAAACAATCTGATCCAACCTTCGTTTATTCATTGCAAGCAAGCACCCAAACAACACAAGTGACATTGCTTGACGAGGACATGGAGACGGACCCAGGCTGGACAACTGGAGGAAGCCAGAACGAATGGGACTGGGGAATATGTAAAGGTGGACCAGGGGTAGCGCATAGCGGGAGCAGATGTTATGGAACGGATATGTCAGGTAGTGACTATAGGTACAATAACCATGCTAACTGTTATGTAAGGACAGGCTATATAGACTTAACCAGTGCCACCAGTGCCACTTTAGAATTTTATGACTGGTATGAACTGGAAAATAATTATGATTATGTCAGGCTTCAGGTATATGATGGTAGTTGGCATACAATCCAATCTTTTACAGGTTCCCAGAATAGTTGGACGCATAAAACCTTCGACCTTTCACCGTATGTAGGAAATAACATTCGTATCCGATGGCTTTTGCAGAGCGATGGGGCTGTTCGTTACGATGGTTATTATCTCGATGATGTAACATTGACTGCAACACAGCAAGGGATACCTAATGGCTACTATGCAATAGATGCTGAGAGGGGGAGAAATAGAAGCATAATCCTTGGCTTTGACTTGAATGCAGATGAGATAACCCCGGAAAGCAGGACAAATTATCTGCGCAATGTTTTGGCTTGGCTTGCTGAAGGTGCAGGATATGCCACAGAGGTATGGGTGGATAATGATCCCCCAGAAGGGTGGCTGGAAGAGGCTAATCA
>CAZHBO010000079.1:2176-7308 GCA_964530745.1 uncultured Thermoplasmatales archaeon
CAGAGGTATGGGTGGATAATGATCCCCCAGAAGGGTGGCTGGAAGAGGCTAATCATGTCGACACCATTCAAGCGGGAATAAATGCTGTTTCTCCAGGTGGAAGGGTTTATGTTATTGGCACTAGTGGGCAGGTGTATAATGAGAATGTTGTGGTGAATAAGGCAATTGATTTAATAGGCATAGATAATCCAACTATCAGGGCTAGTGGCACAAGCGTTGTGGATATTGAAACCGATTGGGCGAAAATAGATGGTTTTAATATAGAAGGGAATAGCGCAGAAAATGGAATTTACATGGAAAACTCTGCAAGATGCACTATAATAAACTGTACAATATCCAATGTAACAAGGATGGGAATTTGTCTCTCAAGTTCGCATAATAATACAATACAAGCCAATGTCATTCAAAATGCCAACTCATATGGAATATATGCAAGTTGGAGCTTGGGGAACAGGATTATAAATAATGACATTTCTAACAGCAATACAGGAATATATCTCTATAAATCCAGTCTTTCTACTATAAGGGGCAATACTATCCATGATAATGATGATGGTGGGGGCATATACTTAGAAGATCTGGAACAAACCATGATATATAGCAACTCTATTCTTAATAATGTAGGAGATGGGGTACATCTCATAGCATCTACCAATAGGAATACTATAGAAAATAATACAATACAGAATAACTCAAATGGAATACATCTCGAAATATCTAATAGCAATATAATTTTGAGCAACAATTTGCTAAATAACGTCAATAGCGGCATTTATATCGAGGATTACTCCCACTCCAATACAATAAGAGAAAATAACCTGCTTTATAACACAATGGGAATAAATTTGCAAAATTCCAGTAACAATGGAATTCTCTACAATAGTATCCAAAATAATCAATATGGAGTATATTCTTTTTCATCCAGCAACAACATTTTCCAGATTAATACCATTTGCAATAATACGCATGAAGGGATAAGCCTACTCTCTTCTTCAGACAACAACATGATTTATTCAAGCACCATTCAAAATAATTCGTATGGTATATATGTACACCTCTCTAGGAATAATACAATAGAGAAAAATGATATATCTGCCAACAATGATGATGGAATCTATTTTTATTACTCAATGTCAGGATTTTCTGGTGTGAATAGAATTATCAATAATACCATCTACTCTAACAACGGAAGCGGAGTCTCGCTGTATTCATCCAATGGAAATATTATAAATGATAATAAAATCTATTTGAACACAGAAAATGGAATAAGCTTATCTTATTCCTCTGATGAAAACGTAGTTACCAACAACACAATCTATAATACTTATTATGGCATCTATCTATCCAGAGCACACTACTCTACAATAATGTACAACAACATTTATCACGTATCTGAGCATGGCGTTGCACTCTTTTCATATTCTTCGGAAAATGATTTGATAAACAATACTGTAAATGATAGCAAGAATGGGATACATTTGGAGTATTGTAATATAAACAATATTGTGAATAATACTCTCTTCGAGAACAATGAAAATGGCATCTATATCACCTCATCGGATTTAAATACTATAAATAACAACATTGTTTATTCTAATGATGATAATGGAATAGCATTAATCTCTTCAGATGAAAATTCGTTGGTGGAGAACCTAATTTATAGCAACACCAATGGCATCTACCTTTTATTGGCTGGAGGTGCTGGAAATACCGTATCAAGCAATGAAATATATGGAAATACCAATCATGGCGTTTTCCTCAATTCATCAAGGACAGCCACTGCCGGAAACAATGAGATAGTGGAAAATGAAATATATTCCAATGGTGGAGATGGAATATGTCTACTTTCTTCCAATATAAATTCTGTGCAAGGAAATACAATACGCCTAAACACATTGGATGGCATATATCTTAATTCCTCAGATAGCAATACCATTCAGGGGAACATAATATTCCAGAATATGCAAAATGGGTTGCTTTTATATCTTTCTGGAAGCAATGATGTGCAAAGCAACAACATTTCCTTTAATGGGCAGAATGGCATCTGCATCCTCCAGTCATCCCAGGGTGACTCATTCCCATTGCAAGGCAATTTCATATGGAACAATACCGAATCTGGCATTCTTATAAATTCTGCAAACAACAATTATATCACCCATAATATTATCTGGAACAATTCTTATGGCATTGCTGTGGCAAATTCATCCACAAACAATGAAGTCTATGAGAATAATATATCCACAAATGGCTATGGAGTATTAGTATCAACAACTGATTGTACATCCAATAAATTCTATTCCAATAACTTTTTGAATAACGACCTCCATAATAATAGCCAAGCTTACGACGCGGGCAGCAATTCTTGGTATGTGAGTACAACAGGCAATTATTGGAGCGACCATATATCTACAGATCCTTATACAATTCCACCAGCTTCCAACCAAGATAATTATCCACAACTTTCTCCGATCCAATGGTAATTATAAGGATGCCCATGAAATACGGATGCAAATATCTCAAGCTACATTTACTCATCCTTTCCGTGGTATTTATCTCCATTTTTTTAATTTTTTTTTCTTTTAGCATTCTCAAAACAAGCGATGCATCTTCCACCACATTCTATGTAGATGATGATTTCGATGCAACAACACCGGGATGGCAATATGACCATTTTGACAAAATTCAGGATGCAATTAATGCAGCAAGCAATGGAGATATCATTTATGTCTACAATGGCATATATCGTGAGCATATTTCTGTAGTCAAAAATATTACTATAGAAGGGGAAAGCAAGGAAAAGGTGATTTTGGATTGTAGCGGAGAAGGGCATGGAATGACAATAGAGTCTAGTGGTGTAAGCATTTCACAGCTGACCATAAAAAATACTACTCAAGGATATTATGGCATAAAATTAGATGGTATAAGCTCCTGCAACATAAGAAATTGCAATCTCTCGGGGAATTATGGTGGTATATACTTTTACAGTTCAAGCAATGTTCTTTTATCAAGAAATACCTTTTCCTTTGACAACTATGGGATATTGTTCATAGGATCATCTCATAATACAATTAGAGAAAATTTTTTCATCAATAATTCACACGGAGTGTATCTTGGTTCTGATACTTCTTACAACATATTTTCTTACAATAGTTTTATTAATAACTCCCTTGGTGCATATGATGAGAGTGTGCTAAATTTTTGGGATTACAGTAATGTTGGCAATTACTGGGACAAATATGGTGGGGAAGATAATGATGGGGACGGCATAGGCGACACCCCCTATCCTATAGATCCCATATCTTTGGGAAATTTCGATCATTATCCTTTAATGCAGCCATATGCAGGATATGACATATTCCCTCCAGATATCATGAATCTTCAAGCAAATCCTCAAATTCAAATTCCCAATGGCAGTATAAACATAACCTGTACGATAATAGATAATGTAGAAGTAAATGTTGCCTATGTTAACATCACAATGCCCAATGGAAGTTATATAAACGAAAGTTTAAGGAAAATAAATCTTACAGATTCATACTATTTCAACAAAAATTTCAGCATAAAAGGCGTTTATTCTTATTATGTTTGGACCAACGATACAAGCAATAATTCAGAAAAATCCGCTATAAAACGATTTGTTATTGCTTACAAACCGACAGCATCTTTCATCTACACTCCTTCATCAAATATAACCGATTTAGTTACCATAACCTTTAATGCTTCCTTCTCATCTGATCAAGATGGATCCATCGTTAATTACACATGGGACTTTGGAGATGGAAAAAGAGCATATGATGTCATAGTTACCCATAAGTATGGTGATAATGGTGATTATGAAGTTTCCCTTACAGTTACAGATAATGACGGTGCATGGGATACTATGGTGGAGACCATACATGTTGCAAATGTACCACCTGTAGCAAATTTTTCATATAGCCCGGCTCCACCTTATTTTGTGGTTGGGCAACAGATTAATTTTACAGATTTGTCATATGACATGGATGGTTTTATATATGAATGGAAATGGGATTTTGGGGACGGAAATTTATACGTCGACCATACTGGAACTCCTCCGACACATGCTTACGCCATAGACGGCATTTTCAATATTACCTTGACAGTAAAAGATAATGATTTTTTTTCTGGAAGCATGACCAAAAGTATTATTGTTAAGGATGTGACCCCACCAAAAATAAAAAATTTGACAGCATATCCCAACCCACAGGAAATACATGGTGTGGTAAATATCACATGCTCTGTTATCGATGACGTGCAGGTAAATTTTGTAAGAGTAAATATTACCAGCCCAGATGGAAATTTTTCATTAGCAGGGATGAATAATATAAAAAATTCCTCAGTTTACTATTATGCTTCTAATTATTCCATAGAAGGAAATTATTCATACTTTGTATGGGCAAATGATACTAGCAGTAATGCCAATTTTTCTTTGATAAACAATTTTACCATAATCATCCCAGCAGAACCGCCTGAGATAAAAAATGTTAGTGCAATGCCTATGCAACAGGAATATGGCTCACCAGTAAACATATCTGCTTATGTCACGGATAATGTTGAGGTAGCAGAGGCGAGGGTTGTCATTAAAAACCCACAAGGATTTCTTTTAGGAAATTTTAGCATGGTTCCTTTCTCTGTAGATGAAAAAGGAAATGGATGGTATTATTATAGTTCTACCTACTCTTCTCTTGGAAATTATACCTATTTCATCTGGGCTGTTGATATAAATGGATATGCAAATCAATCTAATGCAAAAACATTCCGAATTGTTGATACGACACCTCCAGAAATAACAAATGTTAGTGCTCCTCAACTACAGGAGCCGAATAAAGCAGTAAATATTTCTTGTAGAGTTACAGATAACATGAATGTGTCTAAGGTAAATATCACCATAAAATTTCCGAATGGCACCCTCTCAATTTATGAAATGGATGCCATACCCCCATTTTATTGGATGAATGCAACCTATACATTCTTAGGCAAATACAATTATACAATTCAGGCATATGATGGCAGAGGCAACTATGGCTATTATAATGGAACATTCATAATAACTTTTTTTCCAATAGCAAACTTTACATGGCAGCCAGAAAATGCAACAGATTTGGATAATATAA
>CAZHBO010000080.1:0-7295 GCA_964530745.1 uncultured Thermoplasmatales archaeon
TTGTTCCAAAAGGAAATGTAATTACTTTTGTTTTGTATGGCAGCATTGGATAACCTTCCCGCAAAAGGATATCCTTGCATCCTACATCTATCTCAGCCCAATCACCTTCCTCATTTACCACTGCTTCCTCAAATTTTATTGAAATTTCCTCTGCCCTCCCTTCTATTTTGTTTGGTATGGTAATCACAAAACAAATTATTATCAAAAGAGCGACCAATTTTTTCATTTTATTCCTCATGGATATTTCCTATTCAGTGTCCTCGGGAACGGAATCGCATCTTTTATATTATCCAGTTTGCAAATCCATGAAAGCAAGCGTTCAATCCCTACTCCATAGCCAGCATGAGGAACAGAGCCATAGCGGCGCAAATCCAAATACCATTCATAATTTTTCACATCCTCTCCCTGCTTTTTTAATGACTCTATTAACTCATTTATGTCCGTGGAGCGCTGACTTCCCCCGACAATTTCTCCATATCCCTCTGGGGCTATCATGTCAAAACATAACGCCTCGTCAGGATTTTCTGGGTCTCTTGGCTTGTAAAAAGCCATTATTTCCTTCGGATAATGGGTCACTACGATAGGGGTATCGAAATGTTTCATTAATTCCTGCTCCTCGATGGTTCGCAAATCCTTTCCAAATGGTACATCCATGCCACTTTCCTTCAAAATTTTTAATGCCTCCCTATATTTTATCGTTGGCCATGGCTTTGGCAGCATTTTTTGCAATACTTCTGGGTCTCTTCCTAAAAATCGGAGGTCTTCCTCATGTTTTTCCAGAATCTTTTTTATGATGAATTTTATCTCTTCCTTTGCAAATTCTGTAACTTTCTTCAAATCAAACCAGGCTGCTTCCATTTCAGCCATCCAGAACTCGCTTAGATGCCTGCTTGTCTTTGATTTCTCCGCCCTAAATGTCGGGGCAACATCATAAACTCTTTCCAAAGCAAAGATGGCAGCCTCTGCATACAACTGCCATGACTGGGAGAGGTAAGTTTTGTCTCCATAAAAATTTACCTCAAACAAGGTTGCGCCTCCCTCGCACTGGCTTGGTTGTAAAATGGGAGGATGAAATTCATAGAAATCATGACTGCGGAAGAACTCATGGATGGCTCCCGTAAGTGTGCTTCTTATTTTCATCACTGCCGTAAGCTTTCTGCTCCTCAGCCACAAATGACGGTTGTCAAGCAAAAATTCCGGGCTATAGTCTTTGGTAATGGGGAATTCTTCAGCAAAATGGATTACATTAAAGGAAGTTGCATGAATTTCCCTCCCTCCTGGAGCTCTCTCATCTTCATGAATGATTCCTTCTATTTCAACAGAGGACTCTATCAATGCCTTCTGCGCATTTTTGAATTCCTCGTCATCCAATTTCCCCTCTTCGGCAATAACTTGAATGATGCCGCTGGAATCCCTTACAATAATGAATGCAAGCTTTCCGCTACTCCTTGTCCTATAAATCCATCCTCTGATTTTTACCTTGTCTCCTTCTTTTTTGCTCAATGCATCTGAAATTTTTGAGTATCCCTGCATTGAAAGGAAAATACACGCTTGCATAAAGATTTTTTGTTAGAAAACTTCTTTACCACGATTTCTATAATGGTATATGCCTCAGCTATATTCGCACTCTCGCATTTCCTCTTTTGAAAACTGTCCTTTAAAATTCAAGTATAAATATGTAGATAGGGTTGAGCCTTTGAGGGGGAACATCGAAGCATTTATGGGGAGCAGGGTACATGAAACATTGGAGAAATTGTATAGGGACAAGATGTTTCAAAGGGATTGCAGCATAGATGAACTAATAAAATTTTATAATCAAAGATGGGAAAAGGAAATGCACGAGGATATTTATGTTGTGAAAGAAGAATACACCCCTGAAAATTACAGAAAAATGGGGGAAGAATACATACGAAATTATTACGAAACATATAAACCATTTACAGATGGCATAACAATAGCTTTAGAAAAAAAATTTTTTATTCCCTTGGACGAAACAGGTTATTGGATCACTGGCATAATTGATAGGCTGGCTGAGGTGGACGGCGTATATGAGATACATGACTACAAAACCTCTCTTTATCTGCCAACAAAGGAAGAAATAAGAAAGGATAGACAACTCCCTCTCTATGCCATTGCGTTAAAACACATGTATGATGCAGATGACATTGAACTCATTTGGCATTATGTTGCATTCAATAAAGAAATAAGGATAAGAAAGGATGAGCACGCTTTGGAGACTATAAAAAAAGAAACCATCAAAAAAATAATGGAAATTGAGGAAGCGATTGAAAAAGATGAGTTTTCGCCTAGAGAAACATCTCTTTGTCCTTATTGCGAGTATCAGCCTATCTGCCCTCTTTTCAAGCATGAATATGTAATAGAGGCATTGCCACCTGAGGAAGCAAGATGGGAGGATGGGCATGCTTTGGTGAACAAATACTGGGAAGTGGAGAGTAAGATAAAGGAATTAGAAAAAATAAAGGAGGAATTGAAAGAAAAAATTGTTTCATATGCCAAAAAAAATGAAGTGCAATATGTTTATGGCAAGGAAAAAATTGCTAACGTACGCATCTATGAAAATCCTTGGTTTCCAGATGCAAAGGACCCAAGGAGGGCAGAATTGGAAGAATTGTTAAAGAAGGAAGGAATTTATGAGAAATATTCAAGATTGGATACAATTGCCCTTTCAAATGCATATAAAAATAAAGAACTCCCTCCTTTCATAGAAAAGAAATTGAAGGATTACGTTGAGATGAAAAAGATTTCAAGGATATATTTAAGAAGTATTGAAAGAGAGGAATGAAAATGATAGAACTCAAAAATGTAAGTAAAATCTATAAAGTGGGTGAAAAGAAAGTCTATGGAGTGAGAAATTTAGACCTTGTGATTAATGAAGGGGAATTCGTGGTTGTTATAGGTCCATCTGGATGCGGCAAAAGCACATTATTGAACCTAATTGGAGGATTGGATAAGCCGAGCGAGGGGGAGATAATTGTAGATGGTAAAAATCTTTCAAACTTAAATGATAAGGAACTCACCAATACCTTAGGTATGTATCTTGCCACACTATTTAATGCAAGTTTTGAAAACATACTTTCTCCACCCCCTACAATTTTGGCTACCTTAAAACGTAATATTGCTGAAAGGCTGAGGTGAGTATTTGAAACAATGTGAAATAGAAGGAAACATTAAAAATAAGGTCATACTTAATGGGGAACAACATGAAGGAAATAAAATATAAGCCTATAGGAATCATACATTCTCCTTTTAAGGAGCCGAAGGGAATGCCAATACAATCAGCAGTTGCGATGGATATTGAAGGAACTGTTGAAATATTTCCAGAATATGCTGAGGGCATTGAGAGCATTGAGGGATTTTCCCATATCATCCTGATATACCATTTTCATTTATCTAAAAAGGCAAAATTGAAGGTAAAGCCTTATATGGATGATAAATTGCGGGGTGTATTTGCCACGCGTGCCCCATCCCGTCCAAATCCAATTGGTTTATCAACAGTAAAAATTGTTGAAATAAAAGGGAGAAAAATCCATGTAAAGGGTTTAGACATTGTTGATGGAACTCCTCTTCTTGACATAAAGCCATATGTGCCAGAGTTTGATGTGAGAGATGCAAAAATAGGATGGCTTGAGGAAAACATCCATAAACTTTCATTGGTAAAGGAAAATGGAAGGTTTGAAAAGAAGGTGAAATAATGCCATGGATTGCGCCAATTTTATATATGCAATATCCTTTAGGCAATGCCAGATAATATGGAAGTAAATGTATGGATGAGATATAAAAATGCAAGATACAACTTCTTCAAATGGAGGCATGAGTTGGGCTATTCATACAAAATTGCCTTGGCTTTCTTATTTGCATGCCTAACAGGGTTGCTTGCTCAGATGCGCCTTTATTTACCATGGAGTCCTGTGCCAATTACGGGGCAAACGTTTGCAGTCATGCTAACCGCAATTATCCTTGGAAGATGGGGTGGAGTAAGCCAAGTAATGTATGCGGGCATAGGCATTGCAGGCATACCATGGTTTGCAGGAGGAAAGGGAGGAATTGCTGCAATTACTGGACCAACTGGAGGTTACATAATTGGTTTTATTTTTGCATCCCTTTTTCTGGGCTACTTTGTTGATAAGCATATTCGCTCCAGAACTTTTTCCGGAATGCTTTTGCTCATGCTATTCGCCAACTTTGCCATAATTCATAGCCTAGGCTTATTGCAACTTTATTCATGGCTTTCTCTGGTAAAGCATACATCCATTGGAATATGGCAATTACTAATGATGGGAACCATACCTTTTGTAGCGGGAGATTTAACAAAGATTTTTGCAGTAGCGGCAATAGCAAAAGTAATTACTCCAAAGAAAGCATATAATGGAGAAGTAGATATTGAAAAATTCAAGAATTGGAGATTACCTTAGTCATCCTTTCAATGAGTAAGTTCGCAGAATCAGCAGCACAATTTATTCCTATCCCTTTCGCTTTTACACAGTCCCCTACCAGATATAAATTTTTTACTGGCGTTGCCACATCAGGCTTTTCATTATCTATTGTTTTAGCCACTCCATCCAGATGCCATATTGCAGGATATAAACACCATTCCATTTGTTTTTTAAAGTTTGGAATTAGCTTCTCCATGTTTTTATCTAAGATGCCTCTTAATTTTTCCACCTTTTCTTTATCTCTTGCTTCATTTGGCGTGCATATAACATATGCCTGAACCAAATATTTTTTCTTTGGACACATTTTTGCCCTTTCATCTGCCATTTTAAAATCAATCATTCCTACAGCATCATTGCCAGCAACATCAGCATCTCTCTCAATGAACATGAAAGATTTGCCAAGCAAATTTTTATTTAAACCATTTAGGGCATAGTAAGCGCATAAGCTTCCCGTACCTTCCAGCCTTTTTATCTTTTCAACCCATTCCCTTGGGAATTCCTTTTCAGGAGCAATTGAGAATAAATCCTGAACAGGAAGATTTGAAACAATGATATCAAATTCCTCCTCGCCATCAGCAACAACACCCTTTGCAATTCCATCCTCAATCACTATTTTCTTTACTTCCTTCCTTTCTATCTTTCCATTATTTTGCTCGAGCCATTCAGCAAATTTTTTTGCAATGCTTTGTGTGCCACCTACAGGATAAGAAACGGGATGGGAGCCCATTAACTC
The DNA here is from genome assembly GCA_964530745.1 of uncultured Thermoplasmatales archaeon. Taxonomy (GTDB): domain Archaea; phylum Thermoplasmatota; class E2; order UBA202; family DSCA01; genus CAZHBO01. The sequence goes on from CAZHBO010000080.1 coordinate 5,188, forward strand.
ACGTTGAGCCCAGAATGTTTCGCCAGTTGAAATCTTACTCAAATCATTTACTGTCGTTATAAGCCTTGGAAATAATTCCAAAGTTAATCTCATCTTCCCTTTTCCATACTTTTTTATTGTTTCTTCCATAGAAACGCTTTCTAAAGCGGCAATTGTTGACTTCCTTGAAAACAACAATTGCATTATCCTTGGTAGCATTTTTAATTTGTCTATAGTGGAAAGATAAGGATACTCTACCTTTTCTCCAATGAAGCCAATTCGAGAGCCAATTATTTCCATGCTTTTGCCCAAGGAAGAAAGGATGCGCATTGGTGCGGCATTTTCACCCCCTCCCATTAAATGGAAACCCAAATCTATTTTGTAGCCTTCCATTTCATTAAAAATTTCATCTATGGAGGGCTCAGCATAGGGCAACCACATGTCGAAGCGTTTAAGCAAATTTTTGTATTCCTTTGCTGTCATATTTTGAATGGTGAGTCCTCTTCCCCCAAGCATATCTTCTTTTTCATAAACATGAACATCATAGCCTTCCTTTGTCAATAAGCAGGCGGAAGCTAATCCTCCAATGCCTGCTCCTATGATGCATGCTTTCATATTCACATCTCCGGCTGGAAAAGTTTTATGCCCAATAATGGTGTAAAGGCGATGTACCATGCAATGGGGAGAATAATTAGTATAATCCCCCCTATTAACCCAATCTTGCTTATTAGCATTACTGGCACGAGGGAATAGCGAAGGAATGTGGCTCCAGCAATTAACTTCCTTATTTTGCTACGATCAAAAACTTTTGTTGTTAGAAGGCGGTACTCAATAAAGAAAACGCCTAGGAGGAATAAAAAAAGGAGGGAAATTTGCCATATGTAATAATCCATGCCATAGAAGAAAGGAATGAAGACCAAAATGGCGGAAAAGCATCTTATACCCATTCCAAAGGCTTTAAATGGCAGGGGAATGAATACCCTTCTCCCTTCCATTTTTACTCCAGCAGATAGAGCCATGTTCTTTACTCCCATGATGTAATCATGGTCAGCATCTTTTATTCCCCCTTCAACAGCATTCATGTGGAGGGTTTGGTTAAAAGTAAGCAGAAAAATGAGCCATGTGAGGAGAGTAGGCTTACCAAAGGACAATGCTCCAAATAAAAAAATGAAGGACATCGCAAGGGCAACAAAAAAATCAGATGCAATAATTTTTTTGCCATATAAGTTGTATATTGTTCCAAGAATCCATGCAATGACAAATGTCACAGATGCAGCAAATTTAAATTCATCAATGACAGAATCTTTCCACAAAATTATAACAAAGAAAAAAGCAAACAGCAATGAGAGTATGCACACTGCAACTGCACTTTTTCTTGAAATAGCTCCACTTACCAGAGGCTTTCCATGCAATTCTTTTACTAGGCGGTCTAATTCAACATCTGCATAATCATTCAAAACAAATCCAAATATGGCAACCATTGCTCCTATTAAAAAAAGAATGGTAAGGTTATAAAAATCATATATGCCGACTGAAATGGCTCCAAAGACGGGAGGTATAGCAAGCCCTCCCAAGCCAGGAAGGCGCAACAACTTTGCATAGGCAGCAACCTTATCCATACAACATTGTAAAGAATAAAGATATTTTAGACTTTTCTAAGGCAGAGAAAATTATTAAAAAATTTTTACATTTTATATTGGGCAGGGTTAATAAGAAGGGCATTTCATTCCCATCCCCTTTGCATTTTCCCTGCCCAAGCTCATGTGCTTATTAAGTAAATTTTCACAGCTCTATAAATCGTGATGTTTATATATCTACGATTTGTTATTAAAATTACGAAAAGCAAATCAAAATGCCCCAAGTGTGGTTACGAATTTGAGTATAAATGGATTCCTCTTGCATCTTTTACAAGCATAAGATGGGGGAAGAAAAGATATATGCGATGCCCAGAATGTCATAAATGGTCTTGGTTTAATATATGGAGTACAAGGATTATTAAAAAAAATGAGTAGTAAAACTCCGTGGTGCTTCGCACCTCACTCAAAACCTTACGGGTTTCGCATGCCCCCCTACCGCACTAACAAGATTGCAAAATGGGATAAAGGAAAATCTTACAAGTGTAGCATATC
>CAZHBO010000081.1:0-7168 GCA_964530745.1 uncultured Thermoplasmatales archaeon
AAATGAAGAATCACATCATCAACAGACCCATTATGTTGATGATACTCCTCCAACAACAATAAAAGAAATAGTGCATGGTAATTATAACGTTACAACCGACACTCTTATCTGGCTTAATGCTACTGATGGAGGCGAATGTGGTGCCGGTGTGGCTATTCTCCACTATGAAGTATGGTGGGATAGTGATAATGACTCCATCGTTGACACATTGCTTGAAGATGTAACAGTAAGCGATAATGGGGAAGGGGATAACAATCCTGTTGAAGGAGAGATATCTGCCCTTGTAACTTTTTCCCATTACGGAATTCATGAGATAAAATGGTGGTCTGAAGATTTGCTGGGCAATAGCGAAGAAGAGAAACAGCAAGAGCACAGAGTCATTGTAAAAGCCCCAATCCTTGTTATCACAAAAGATGCTCCAGAAATGATTCAACCAGGAGACAATTTCTTTTACATTATTAATGTCACCAATATAGGGAATGACTATGCAACAGACGTCATTGTTATAGATGATTATGACGAATTACTTATTTCCATTCAAAATGCTGGTGGAGGAAATGATGATGGGGATAAAATAACTTGGCAAAAACCACTTCTCTCTCCTGGAGAAACTGTTGAGTATATTGTTGGGGCAAAAGTTCATTATCCCTTAGAAAATACCATCATTGCAAATTTTGTTAACGTTACGTGCAATGAAGGAGTTAAAGATGAGGCTTTAGCATATACAACTGTTTTCTCTGCACCTCATATTGAGGTAGATAAAAAAGCAGTGGATGTTAATGGTCCTCCACTTGAACCTGGTGATAAAATTAGATATATCATATTTATTAATAATACAGGGAAGATGAACCAGGGAGACAATTATGGGCATGAATTTGTTGATGATATTCCTTCTCACACGGCTTATGTAGAAGATTCGCTTTATTTCTCTAGTGGAAGTGGTGTTTATAACGCTGCTTTGGGCAGAATAGAGTGGGATGGAGAAGTTTTAGCTAATGGCACAGTCATTATTGCATTTAATGTTACCGTTTCGACACCATTGGATAATGGCACAATTATATGTAACCAGGGAATAGCAAATTGGGATGACAACGGGGATGGAAATAATAATGCGTATGAGCCATCCAATGATCCTACTACTCCAATAGATGATGACCCAACATGCATGACAGTCATTTCTTCTCCTATACTTTCTATCGAAAAGGAGGATAAACAAGATGTTGTTGAAGCGGGATCTAGAATAACATATACCATATGGATAAATAATACTGGAAATGCGAATGCCACTGACGTTGTTGTAACTGAATTTTATGATGCCAACGTTTCTTTCATTAATGCGACTCCTTCTCCCAGCATTGGAGATAATGTTTGGACATTTCCAGAGATAGGTGCAGGCGATGGAAAGGTTATTACCTTAAATGTCATTACTCATTTTCCATTGCCGGATGGGACTCTCATAGTCAATAAAGTAAATGTAAGTTGTGCTGAAGGAGAAAGTGATGAGGATATTGAGACAACTTTGGTTGCATCCATTCCATTACTGGAATTGGATAAAACTGCTACTCCGACTGAAATTGAAAATGCGGGAACCATTTTGTATACAATTTTAGTTCATAATAATGGGACAGAGATGGCAACAAATGTAACTGTAACAGAAACTTTTGACCCTCTTGTTGTTTTCAATTTTTCATATCCAGAGCCAGATGATAAGACAAATAAAACATGGACATTTGATAATTTAGATGTTTGCCAAACTAAATCAATCACCATTGGTGTTGATGTTCTTCCAAATGTTGAGGAGGGAACAGTCATTACAAACTTTGTACATGTTACATGTGATGAGAATGTTACTGATAATGCATGGGCAAATGTTACTGTTGTTGCTTCTCCTCCAATAACAGTTAAAAAATTCCTGGGAGAAGTGGAAAACGTAACTCTTTTTGATAATGGTACACACTATGTGCTACACTTTATTCCTAATGGAACGATTATTGATCTTGTATCTGAAGATATGCCACTGAATGGTGGATCAGGAGTGAATCATACATACTACCGTATATTCAAATGGGACCCCATATCAGGGAAATGGATTATGTTCTTTGACTGGGAAGAATATGGTGAGTGGAATCCTTTCCTCCCATTTTATCCAATAGATTTGTGGAGCCTAGGAAATATGTATGGATATGGGGGATGTGGTAAATATGAGATAGAGTTTTATAGCATTGATAAGATGGGGAATAAAGAGGGCGTGAGATGGAATGATGTCTTTGTTGACTGCTATCCTCCTTCATCATCTGTGAACAGCATTTCTCCATATGAAAAATATGAACCATTCAATATAACCGCAAACGCTATTGATGAAGGTGTGGGTGTTGAAAGGGTTGACCTGTATTATCGCTATAGCGAAGATAATGTTTCTTGGAGTGCATGGACTTTCTATGGGAGTATGACGGATGAGTATAAATGGAATTTTGTACCTCCAGATGGCATAGGCTATTATCAATTTTATTCTGTTGCTATTGATAAGGTTGGAAATATGGAGAATTTACCAGATGAAAGCACGATTCCAGATGCCATATGTAAAGTAACTATGCCTCCATGGGATGTGAATGAAGATGGAGATGTGAATATTCTGGACGTGGTTATTGTGGCACAACACTGGGGAGAAAGTGGGACACCAGGATGGATTCGTGCTGATGTTAATAAAGATGGAAAAGTAGATATTTTAGATCTCACTATCATAGGGCAACACTGGACAGGGTAAAGATATGATAAAAAAGTTGACATGCATGATGCTCCTCTCAGTCATTTTTATTCTTCCATTGGCAAATGGTAATATCATTTCAATAGAGCCAGTTATCTCTCATGTCCAGCCCCAACAAAATTTCTCTATAAATATATCATTAAATTTGCAGGAGGGAGCAAATGGAGTGCAATGTGATATTCTCTTCAATTCCTCTCTCCTTCATGTTAACAGTATTGAGAATGGTGGATTATTCCAGCAATGGTGGGACGTGCTTTTAGAAATAGATAATGAAAATGGGACAATTAAGAATATTATCGCATTCAATTTTGGGAAAAATGTATCTTATAATGGAACTTTCGCAGTTGTTTATTTTAAGCCGATAGGGGAGGGAACATCCTTTATCAATCTCTCAAATGTTGTGATTCCAAATGTTACTTCTAATGATACTGTAAGAGCAATCCCTAGGGAAATGGTGAATGGGAGCGTTGTCATTGATTCTACACCTCCAGAGACATTTATTGTGGGTCATCCAAGGGGAATAGGCAACTCATCCAACGTATCCTTTGAGTGGACTGGAGAAGATAATGGAACAGAAACAGAAAATTTGACTTATTCTTATTGCCTCAAATCTTCTTGGTCTGATTGGACATTCTCCACAAACAAACTATATGAAAATTTATCAGATGGGCTTTATATATTTAAGGTAAAGGCAAAGGATGAGGCAGGAAATATTGATGTAACACCAGCAACATTTTCTTTTATCATAGACACAAAATCTCCTGAAATAAAATATTTACTTAATCCTTATCAGCCTGATGGCAAGAATGGATGGTACACAAGCAACGTAGATGTGAACATTACTGCAAATGATTCTGGCACGGGCATAAACTATACGATGTATAATATCGATGGGAGCTGGCAAAAATATGGGGAGCCGTTCACTTTAGGCAATAATGGAAGTTATTTAATAAAATTCTACTCGGTGGACAATGCAGGAAATAAAAATGAGTCATCCTTTACTGTTAAAATAGATAAAGAGAAGCCATCGACAAACATCATTCTTTCAGGGGAAAAGGAAGGAAATTATTATACTTCGGGCGTAGATGTATCTTTTGATGCACACGACTCTTTTTCTGGAATAGAAGAAATTAAGTATAGGATAAATGGTGGGACATGGAATGTTTATGACAAAAAATTTTCGCTTGAGGAAGATGGAAATTATATAATTGAGTATTATTCTGTTGACAAAGCGGGAAATGAGGGGGAAAGGAAGGAGTATGCCTTTACTATTCAAAAGGAGGCCAAGCCAATGGCTGATTTTTCCTTTAGCCCTCTAAATCCAAAAAGAGGTGAGGAAGTACATTTCTATGATGCATCTGTAGGTACAATAACTACCTGGTTCTGGAACTTTGGAGATGGAACAACAAGCAACGAAAGAGAGCCGTCCCATACTTATGAAAAAATAGGAACATATGATGTAACTCTTACAGTTTCTGGTCCATCTGGAATGGACTCAAAAACACAAAAAATTACAATTTCAAATGAAATTCCAAAAGTTTTTTTTGAATACTTCCCAAAAAATCCTTTCCAAGGACGTATGATTAATTTCACAGATTTATCCACAGATGATGGAACAATAGTAAACTACACGTGGGACTTTGGAGATGGAAATGTGAGCCATGAGCAAAATCCTACCCATAAATATGACAAAAGTGGAACATATACAGTGAAGTTAACTGTTAAAGACAATGATGGTGCGATAAATGAAACCACTTTGCCCATTTTTGTTTCTCCTCTGCCAGATTTGGTTATAATAAACGCAAATTTTTCTGATGGCATGGTTTTTGCAAAAATAAGAAATAATGGAAGCATAGTAGCGAGCAATTTTTCCTGTAGTCTTTTCGTGGATGATAAATTTCTTAATGAGACATTAATTTCTGCTTTATCTCCAGATAAAGAAACATACTGCAATTTTTCATTTTCAGCAGAAGGAAAGCATAAAATAATTGTTGCCGTAGATGCCAATAATAAAATAAAGGAAATTAACGAGGGAAATAACGAAAAAGTTATTTTCGTATCTATTTCCAATCCATTTCCCGTGAATACAATATTTCTCATTTTACTTGTAGTCGTTTTATCAGTTGTCGTTTTATTTATATTAAAAAGAAAGAGTAAAGAAGGAGGGCTGTAAAAACTACTCTCTGCATGTCAAAAAATAACGAAAATATTAAAAGGCATTTTTGATTTATGGCTAAAAGGAGGAATAAAATGCTAAGGAAAAAAATCATGAAAAAAAATTTTGGGAAGTTTGTACTGGCAGTGATTGGAGTGACAGTAATTGCTCTATTAACATTGTATGTTCATGCACAGGCGATAGTTGAAACGAACAAGGAAGTTGGTTCACCATCATATGGTCAATGGGTCACTACTTCTACGCCAATATGGCTCAACGCAACTGCAGCAAATGGCTTAAATGCCACATATTACCGCATATGGAATGGAACATGGCATCCAAGTAGCGATAAAGACTATTACTGCGGAAACCATAATATTACTTCATTTGAGGGTCCATATGTTCCTTATACACGGTATCAGGGATACTGGTATATCTATCGCTCATATGATAGTCGCAACCGCGTAAACTTTGGTCCCATTCATTTTCATGAAGAATGTATGCACATGATTCAATATTTCAGCGTCGACAATTTAAGCATTTTTGAAGAAATTAATAACCAGACCCATTATGTTGATGACACACCACCATTGGTAACGAAAGAGTATGGAGAACCATATTATGAAAAAACCGTTTTACTTTTGGAGAATTTTGAATGGAGTTTCCCTCCAGAAGGTTGGAGTGCAGATGCAGGTTGGAGTAAATCAGATTCTGCCCATGCAGGAGGAACACCACCAGAGGCACACTTCCTTTCTCCAGGGTGGAGTTCGTATAAATTACGCCTGCCTGTCCTGAACACTGTGGGTTATGAACAACTTAATTTCTCTTTTTCATATGCTGCCACTTTTCCTTTTAATAATTGGTTATCTGTTTGGGTTAGTCCAGATGGTTCTACTTGGTATCAACCTTGGCATCGTGATGGTTTTAGTTCTACGGCGGCAACGGATGTTACAGTTACTTTGGATTCATCCCATGGTGTTGGCTCATCAACATTTTATATAGAGTTCAGGGCATCTGCTCAGGCTCTCGTTGGGAACATATTCATTGATGATGTCACTGTAACAGGTACTCCTCCAAAGCATTTCATAACAAAAGATACACCAATATATATCAACGCAAGTGACATTGGAAACATAACAAAATTAAGCCCAGGAGTGCCCATGGTCTGGCCATTTTGGGAGATACTAAACCCAGGACAAGTGCAGGCCCGCATACATAACTTTGCCCTTAATGATGTTACTATTATGAATTTATCTTATATTAATCTTACATACTCAATAGGGCTGAGCGATCTTACTTGGGATTATATGGAGACCATACCTGGGTGGACGTATTTAACTTCCACTATACCTCTATCTAGTGGTAGCACTTATAACCGTCCAATTGATATTAACTCTGGAGATGCTGCCGTTCTTGTCCGCTATAATATTTCTATTGATGGCAATGTTGTCGCACGATTCATTGGAGAAGTTTTGTTGCAGTGGGATGGCTCGCCCGCTATCATTGGAACGCTCACCAACTTTGACGTCCATAACAACTTCAGCATGGCAAATAACTTTGAACTGGAAATAAATGGAATTCAGCCAGAAAATATAACAGAATTTTACCCAGGATGGGGAACTCCTCCGAATATAACATCTTGGCAAACATGGACAAATATAACATGGATTAATACAACTGACCCTGTTGATTATTGCGAATGGACTCATTTTGGACTGGGGCTTGATGAAGGCATAGATATAAATGACATCTCAGAAATGATTGCTAACTGGACAGTGAGCTGTGCAGTCGGAAGTTATGTAATTTACTACAAAGTATGGGGTGGCATGGATGAAGTTAATACTGGATGGCTGCAAGGAGAAGAAAATCATAGTGTTGTTTTTACACTTGCCGATTTAGGAATCACTGATAACTGCACTCATTACATTGCTTACTATGCCATTGATGACTTAGGAAATAATTATACAGAACCAATTGTTCAAACAGTTTATGTTGATAATGCTGAGCCAATAATAAATAAAACAATAGGACATCCACAATATCTTGATGATGGAGATATATTCATTAATTTCAGCACACCCATCTGGGTTAACGCTACTGATAACGGAACAGAGCCATGTATTGTTGGCTCTGTGAATTTAACAGTAGGAATATATAATGCAACAACTAGAGTAGAAATTGATCGCTATACCATTTATGTAGAGGATGGCTACGCTCATATTGGACCAATTTATATCAATGAGGAATGT
>CAZHBO010000082.1:0-7078 GCA_964530745.1 uncultured Thermoplasmatales archaeon
ATGAATTAATGTATACAAATGAAATGAAAATAAAAGTAAACTATGAGCCTCCAGAAAAGCCTTTAATGCAGAATGATGTTTACGATTTGCTCATCATTGCTCCGTCTGAATTCTCAGATGCTTTACAAGCTTTAGTTGAGCATAAAGAAAATCATGGAGTGAAAACAAAGTTGGTTACCACTGATGAAATCTATGGAGGAACTTATTTTGCTACCCAAGGAAGAGATGATGCTGAGAAGATAAAATACTTCATTAAAGATGCAATAGAGGAATGGGGAATAAAGTATGTTTTGCTTGTAGGCGGCTTGACTTCAATGGTTTCTGGACAGGAATGGTATGTTCCAGTAAGATATGTTCATAATGATGATGGAGCAGAGCCTTACTATATAAGTGATCTCTACTATGCCGACATTTATGATGCCAACGGAAATTTCTCCTCTTGGGATACAAATGGAAATAATGATTTTGGAGAATGGTGGTTCAGAGGAAAAGACACCATCGACGGCTATCCAGATGTTTATGTTGGAAGGCTTGCATGCAGAAATACAAAGGAAGTGCAAACTGTTGTACAAAAAATCATTGACTATGAAAGCGGATGTGACCCCTCATGGTTCAAGAAAGTGGTGCTGGCGGCGGGGGATACTTTCAATGACATAGATGCAAATAATTTTTTGGAAGGGGAAATTGCAACTCAACAAACAGCAGATTATTTAGAGGGCTTTGAGGCTGTGAAAATATGGTGGAGCCTTGGTAATCTAAAACAATCTAATGTTATAAGTGCAATAAGTGATGGATGTGGATTTGTTCACTTCTCTGGTCATGGAAGTCCAGGAATGTGGATGGCAAAGGATTTTACAGAGGATCCACATGGAAAATACATTTTAGGGCTAGATGTTTACCATATGCCATTGCTCTCAAATGATGGAAAGTATCCAGTGGTGGTCATTGGCGGGTGCCATAACAGCATGTTCAATGCAACATTCATGGGAAGCTTAAAGGGATGCATAAAATCATTCACAGGGCATCTCACTTGGTACTGGATGCCGATCCCTGAGTGCTTTGGATGGTGGATCGTAAAAGTGGATGGAGGAGGTGCCATAGGCAGCATTGGTTGTACAGGTCTTGGATATGGAACTATTGGTGACTCTGATAATGATGGAATACCAGACTGCATACAGTATCTCCTTGGATGGCTGGAAACACACTTCTTTAAACTTTACGGGCAGGAGAATGTTGATGTGCTTGGAGAGATGTGGGGAGGTGCAATTACAGGCTATGCAAATCTCTTTCCACCCATGGAAGACAAGATAGACCTTAAGACCATACAGGAGTGGGTATTGCTTGGCGATCCTTCCTTGAAAATAGGAGGATATTAGCCCCTCTTTCCTCTTCATGCTTTTTTTAACATTTCTTCTAACAGCTATCCTAATTTCCCTTTCTGGAGTCATGATGCCAGGTCCTGTCCTTGCATCTGCTATAGCAGAGGGATGCCATGATAAATATGCAGGAATGAAAATTGCAATAGGGCATGCACTTATTGAATTCCCCATCATGTATGCCATATTCTTTGGATTTGGATATTTTTTTACATCATTTCTGGCAAAGGCAATTATAGGCATAGCTGGTGGCATTTTACTTCTTTTCCTTGGGTGGAAAATGATTTTTTATGGGAGAATGAAAAAAGAAAAGCCAGTGCTTCGCAATCCTTGGATACTTGGAGTAGTAGTCTCTGCCTCAAGTCCCTATTTTTTTCTATGGTGGGCAACTGTTGGCGCTTCCCTCATCTTTAAAGCAATTGAGATAGGATTGTTTGCATTTATTTCATTCACTTTTGTTCACTGGCTATGCGACTTTGGATGGCTTTCTTTTGTTTCTATAACGACTTTTAAATCAAAGAAATTCTGGAATGAAAAGGTAAGAGCAACAGTTTTTTTAATATGCGGCATAATAATGGTATTCTTTGGCATTTACTTCTTTATATCTGCATCGTTAATTCTATTTTAGCCTTCATAAGTTACAAAGCAGCCATCGGAATTCCATCTCGTATCCTTTTTCCAACTTTCTCCTGCATCAGATGAAGTATAAAAATTCCCATTTGGATAGGGATTTTCTCCGCCTGCTGCCCATCCTATCCCCCATCCTTCATATGAGCTTTTGCATACTATGTAATATGTATCGCCTGGATTTACGGCAATATCTGGTATGTTGAAAGTTACCCATTTTATATTCCAGCCTGTTTTAGCAACCTTTGCCCCCGCTTCTGCCAAATCACTGCCATCCAAGCTTTTTCTTATGGAGACGGTGAAATCAAGATCCGCCTCCCAGGCTGCCAGACCAATTTCAATTTTTGATAGCTTCTCCCCACTTGGTATGAATGACTGAGCACACCACCTCGTATTATTCACCAAAAATATCCAATCCTCATTCACCTGCCTTTGGTCAACTTTATGTTTATCAGTCATTGTTACCGTTAAATCTTCAGACCAGTCGCTTTCCGCCCCTTTCTCATCTGATGCCATCGCTCTAACGTTATATGTTCCTTCTTTGCTCCATGAGTGTGATATTTTTGCAACCTCGCCTGAAGGATAAAGCTCAGTCCATTCTTCATTTCCATCTCCCCAATCAATAAAATATTTTATTCTGTCTCCCTCAGGATCATATGAGGAGACATTGTAAACGTAAGTTGTATTAGTTTTTCCTATTACTTTTCCTTTCATCTGCGGTTCAGAAGGAGGAAATTCTTTTTCTGTTAAAATTAACTCTCCGGGATAATCATCAAAAATTTGGGGTCTCATTCCTGTCTCTTCTCTAATTATTGGCTCTGCATAATAAAAAGCCTCCTCTAGGGAGCAGAGTCCATCTCCATTTGCATCACCATATCCCTGCAATCCTTTAATTAAATAATGGCTGAAATATGAGCCATATGAGATATCTTCTTCTGGAACTGATGCTACAACAACTCTATTCCTCCCTCTCAATTCTCCTGCAAATTCCTCTGTCCAGCTAGCCATCTTAGAGTAAGACCAGTTGTCATTGAATCCTCCGCTGTGACAACTGTCTACGATGACACCAACTCCTTTTGATTCCAATCTGTTCAAGAAAAAATTGATTTCATCATCTGTTATAATTGCAAATGGATTTGCCAATGGTTCCCAGCTCCAAGGATTTGGAAAGGGAAGGAAGCCTCTGTATGTTGCCAGTGCTTCGTCCATCCCATCTTCTTCATCAAAGGGTGGTAAATCAAACAAAATGGGAAAGCCATGGGTCGTCAAATAAACCAAGCAAATGTCATTCTCATCCTCCATTTCGTCCAGCCATCTAAATCCATTAATTATATTCAGCATTGTGGCATTCTCCCCTTTTATGACCTTTATATGACCTTTCCATCTTTGCGACACAGAAAGCATTTTTTCCAAACTATCTGCTTCGCGAAGCATGCTAGGACGGTCCATGCTTGGGTTGTTGGCATATACGCCTACAGCAACTATCAATGCCCAGTATTCTGTATCATCTGATGTGCACTGAATTTTATTTTCTTGATGGACTACTTTATCCTTTCTTTCATGAATTGTTGAGGTATTTGTTGGCATTATTAAGAGGATGGATAACATAATGCAAAGAAGGAGTATCTTTTTCATAATCTCACCAAATGTAAAAGGGATTTTACTATTTAATTTCTTTTTCTTGAAAAATTTTAAATGATTTCTTCATTTTTATACATGCCATTTTCCATTGCCACCTGGAATGTTAATTCCCTCAGAGCAAGAATGGATTTGCTTTTATATTGGTTAAAATCAAGAAAAATTGATGTTTTGTGCTTACAAGAAACGAAGGTTGAGGATGGGCAATTCCCTAAAGAAATATTTGAGGAATTGGGGTATCATGTTCTATTTAAAGGGGAGAAGGCATATAATGGCGTTTGCATTCTTTCCATGTACCCTTTTAAATCAATAAAAAAGGATTTTGGAAACATTGAAGGGGAGCAAAAAAGAATATTGGAAGCAAGCATAGATGACTTCACAATAATAAACGCATATTTTCCCCATGGAAAAATTCCTGATTCTTCTTCCTTTTATTATAAAATAGACTTTGTTGAAGGATTGCGTTTATATCTTGATGAAAATTTTGGTTCAAATGATAACTTAATTCTTACAGGAGATTTTAATATTGCCCCTGAAGAAATAGATGTATTTGATGCTGATTTTTTGAAAAATGCCATTGGATTTCATCCGAGGGAGAGGGAGGCTTTGTTATACCTTAAGGAATGGGGTTTTATTGATTTATTTAGACATTGTAACAAAAATGTGAAAGGGTATACATGGTGGGATTATCGTAATTCGTCATTTAAAAAGAATAAAGGAATGAGGATTGACCATATATGGGCATCAGAAAAAATGGCAGAACATTGCAAAAAATGCATCATTGACAAAGAAATGAGGGGAAAACCAAAGCCATCCGATCATGCCCCTGTCATTGCTGAATTTGGTTGACACGAAATGCTTCTTTTATCTCTGCTTTGAAGAGATACCAGAGAACAATGATGCCAATTGCCGTCCCAACTGGGAAGTTTAAAAGACTTATTATGGCAAGGATAATTGCAATGATTCTAGCCCATGGTTTTAGTTTCCATAAACCCAAGCCAGCGATGGCATAGAGAATTCCTATTAAAAGTGCTATTGCACCAATGAAAATCATTGCAGAATTCATGAGGTTAATAAGCGAGTGTGATACATTTGGCTGCTCCTTCATCATGTCAATGATTGCATTCTTTGCTCCTATCATGAAAAGACCGCCTATTATGGCGAAAATTGCCAATATCCAGAACAATATCGACAGGAGGGTGATGCCATCTGGTCTATTTTTGGGAATTACTTGCTCCATGTTTAGGAAGCCTCTTCATAGTATATAAAAAATATTGGTTTTTATTTTGACAAACCGTCACTTTTAATAAACCTTTTTCAATTCAAATCGGATGGTAAAGAAAAGTGAGGATTTCGATGAATGGTACAATGAGATTGTAGAAGAAGCTGAGCTATGCGATAAAAGATATCCCATAAAAGGAATGAACATATGGAAACCATATGGATGGGAAATTGCCCAGAATATAGACATGCTTATAAGAAAAGAAATGAAGAGGACAAATCATAAAGAAGTTTATTTTCCCTTGCTTATACCCGAGAAACTTTTTCAGAAAGAAGCAGAGCATATAAAGGGATTTGGCACAGAAGTTTTTTGGGTGACACATGCAGGGGATAATGAGTTGGAGGAACGTTTGTTATTACGTCCTACCTCTGAAACTGCATTATACTCAATCTTTTCTTTATGGATACGCTCCCATGCTGATTTGCCTTTAAAAACATTTCAGATTGTCAATACATTCCGCTATGAGACAAAGATGACAAAGGCTTTCATCCGCGTTAGAGAAATACACTTTTTTGAGGCACATACATGTCATAAAGATTTTGAAGATGCTGAAAGGCAAATAAAGGAAGATATTGAGATTGCCAATCGTTTTTTCTCAATACTCAGCCTTCCCTGTGTTTTCAGTAAAAGACCTGATTGGGATAAGTTCGCAGGAGCATATTATTCAATAGGCATCGATATCCTAATGCCTTCAAAGAAAACACTTCAAGTTGCTTCCATTCATCAGTATAAACAAAATTTTTCCATTCCTTTTGAAATAAAATATGAAGATGAAGATGGAAGCCACAAATACTGCCACCAGACAACATATGGTATGTCTGAACGTGTACTTGGAGCGATTATAGGTGTTCATGGAGATGAAAAAGGTATCGCTTTACCTTCTTCAATAGCGCCCATCCAAGTCATAATCATTCCCATTATTTTTAGAGGGAAGGAACAGCAAGTTATGCAAGAGTGTGAAAAAGTGAAGGAAGAGGTGAAGAAACTTGGATTGCGATGTTCCATAGATGATAGGGAAAAAACTCCAGGAAACAAATTCTATGACTGGGAATTGAAGGGAGTTCCATTGCGCATTGAAATTGGACCCAGGGACATAGAAAAGAATATTATAACCATGGTTGCTAGAGATGGAATAAAAAAAGAAATAGACAGGGAAAGTTTGAATCAGCTAAGTAAAGAAATGGAAGAATATGATGCACGTCTTTTTTCTTCTGCCAAACAATTTTTGAATGAAAATATCCATAGGATGGATAAGCTAGAGGAGAGGGATGGAATCATTGAGGTGCCATGGTGCGGAAAGGAAGAATGTGGTCATGAAATGGAAGAGAGGACAGAGATGAAATCACTTGGAATTCCTTTGGAAGGGGAGGAATGTGATAAAGCATGTGTAATTTGTGGTGGAAAAGGAAAATACTGGCTTCGCCTTTCTAAAAACTATTGATTTCTTTTTTCAATTTTTTTATCGTTCCAGATGTTTTCAATGTCTTTAATCTGAACTTTTCATTCTGCAATGAATTCAAAAGATCAATTATTTCTTCCTTTTGAAGATGACCGCATCTTACAATTCCATATTTGCCTGTGTATACAGTAAGCCATGGAACATTTTCATCATCAAATTTTTTTTGATAACTGGCATTTAATGCACGGATAATTTCAATGCGGGAGGCATCTCCATCAACGGAGAATAAAATATATCTCTGCCTACCAACTTTATCCTTTACCATTATTATAATTCCCCAAACTCTTCCTGCAAGTCAATAACAAGCTCTCTTAGCATATCTTCAAATACAATATTTCTATACTCCCGTACTCCTCCTTGAGTATGTGCCTTTGCTACATATTCCCTTCCTTCCTTGACTATTTCTATTCTGCAGAGATTTTCCTCCAAAGTCACCATATTTCTCACTGGTATATATGTTTCATATTTATTCTTTTTCCTGTTTTTGTTTCTTGACTCATCATTTTGCCAAATATGCGATTTCAATAATTTTTAAGCATATTGAGCATCACCATCACAAATTATATATTTAATGTTATATTACTTGATGAAATTGTAAGGTGTTAAATATGAAACCTCAAATGGCATATGATAGGGCTATTACTGTCTTCTCTCCAGATGGAAGATTATTTCAAGTAGAGTATGCAAGGGAAGCGG
>CAZHBO010000083.1:0-7055 GCA_964530745.1 uncultured Thermoplasmatales archaeon
AAGATTTTTAATCATCTGAAAATCTTCAACAAGTTAAGTGGAGTGCAGCGACCGCACCCTTTTCTTTATTAAACAGATGGCATGCTTCTTCGGTTTTTAAAATTTCAAACTTAATGCCTCTCTCCCTCAATTTTTCTTTTACTTCTGCTGGCACTGCAACCATGCCATAGGCGCCAGTACCTATAATTAATTTTTTTGGCTTTTCCTTTATAATTTCCTCTAAGTCTTCTATATTTATTTTATGTCCCTCTCTCCTTCTCCAATTTATTTTTACTCTATCGGGAAAGATAATAACATCATTTGAATACGTTTTGCCATTTATTGTTATGCTACCAAAGGAATATTTTTCTATTCTCATTTTATTCACCTGCAAACCCCTGTACCACTCAGCCTCATTCCATATCTTATATGGGGTCCAAATATTTTTTCTTTTCATTGATTTACTATTCATAAGTACCTTAAGTTTTTTGCCTTTAAAAGATGAATCATGATTTATATCAATAAAAAATTTTGTTTCCAACAAAATTTAAATATAAATTTTGTATTTTCAGCACGGTGGCAATTCTGGGAGGGGCAATTGCCACACAGAGTTTTTTACCACCTCCATCTCCCAGCCCCTCCCCACCTCCTTATAAAATACTCTCTTAACCTGGTTATAAATTATAACTTTTATAACTGCTAGAACACCATGAAAGAAAATGCTTATATAATCTAAATATTTTCCATTCGCCAAATGAATGAGCCAAACTTGAATATCGGGAGAGGTGAGGTGCATAGAGGCACAATTCAATGCACAGAGCTGGAGGATGCAACCCCCGTTCTGCTCCACTATTTGGTCATGAGGGGGGTAAGGAAAAAACCTGTTCTGCTCTTAAATGCAGCATTGCATGGTGACGAACTCAATGGCATTGAAGTCATAACAAGGATATTTGAAAAAATAAACCCAATGGAATTAAAAGGTACAATCCTGGCTGTTCCTGTTGTAAATACACTTGCATTCAAAGCAAGAAGCAGAGAAGACCCAATTGATAAAAAGAATTTGAATAGAGTATTCCCTGGAAAGAAGGAAGGGACAGTAACAGAAAGAATAGCTTACTATTTTTTTAATAAATTCGTAAAAAAAGCAACCTTTGGCATAGATTTGCACACGGGAATGAAGGGTCATTTACTCATCCCTCATCCAAGGATAAGGGTTTTAAATACTCCCTCTCCCTCCTTAGAGCATTTTCAAGCATTGGGAACAGAGATAATTTTTTACAACGAAGGAGAGAAAGGCATGCTCAATATAGAGGCTGAAAAAATTGGCATTCCAATTGTATGTTTTGAGATAGGAGAGGCAGGGCGGCTGGATGAATATTATATAAAAGAGGGGATGAAAGGCATCCTCAATTTTATGAAATATTTTGGAATGCTTGATGGTGAGCCTGAGATTCCTGAAAAACAAATTCTTTTGAAGGATTACAAGGAGATAGCATCGAAAATGAGCGGCATTTTTCATCCAAAAGTTAATGCTGGAGATGTTGTCAAAAAAAATCAATTGCTTGGCATAATAAACTCTCCTTTTTACAGCGAGAAGCATTATGTAAAATCTCCAGAAGATGGAGTTGTCATTGGAATAAGAACACAGCCAATTGTTAGACCTGGGACAACTGTTGCATGGTTCATGACCTTTGATCAAGGAAAATTATTGCCAACTTTAAAAGGTAAAAAAATTATGGAGACATCTTCAAGAACTTTTTCAATGGTGCAAGAAAAAGGGGTTGAGATTTCTTAGACCAATGGGCGATTTTTTTTGGTATGTTCCCATATTTTGTTTACCAGCTGTGCCACTCTTTCTTCAACAGAGCCATCGCTTCTCTCAAACCATCTCCTTATGACATCCCCACTTGTCCTCTTTTTCTGCACCCTCCTTTTTATGATGTCTAAATAACGAGGTTTGCAGCCAAGTGTTTTAAGCCCTTTCTCTGCTTTTTCGATACCCTCCATAAGGTAATTTTTAGTAGGTATTGACTTTCCATTCCATATAAATTCCCCTTTAATCGACTTCCTTATTGCCTCAATTCTATTTATTTCGATTTCTTTCAGAGAGGGAAAATCCTGGCGGCTCCATCTCTGGGCATATTTCAGCCTCCCTACTGTAAATTCAATCAATGCCATGTTTTCCTTCATTGTGCACTGCATTGGGCAAACTCTATTCTCCACTCTAAACGGAATTTCAAATCTTATCCTAGCATCTTCATGCCTTTCCTTAACCAGGCTGGTGAGTGAAGAGCCAAATATTGGTTGAAATGATAAAAGATATTCTCCATAGTCGATTAGTGAGGTAGGATATTTTTTTAACTTTGGAAATCCGGCATTGCCTCCATCTGCCTGTTCATATAACAAAAGTCTGCTTTCTGCATAATCTAAAATTTCTCCAGCCATAATGGGGCTGTTGGCAGAGATGGCAATGTGCTCTGGAATGATGTAAAGAAGCCTGTTATATTTATCTGCTACATCAGGTGGAGATTTCCCTTGTATGTGGAGATGAATTGATTGTATGCAGAGAGCAACATGCTCCGGTCTTATTTCTTTATCTCCTACTTTTATTGGAGGGAATTTGGAGCGCCATGATGCCATTCTCCTTGCTCTCTCTGTTTTTGAAATCCATTTATCAGAGAAGGCAGAGGGATGAGGATTTGAGCCTATGAGGAGGAAGATTGCCTCTGTGCCATGTATTTTCTCGGCTAAATCAACAATGTCCTCTATTACATCAATGAGGTATTCCTCTGTTTCCCTTAATGCTTCCGTTGAATACTCTCTAGGAAAGCTTCTTATCTCCAGCTGGCATGCCCCTGCTTCTTCCCCGAATTCAAAGCCTTGGTATGCTTCATTTAGGGGTGGTATGAGTTTTTTTACCTCTAAAGGATTTCCCTGGCTGTCAGCTAAAACGCCTTCCAACTCTATTCCAAATACGTAGTCTTTAGGGTGATGTCTGTGCTTTTCCCATACTTGCAAGTAGTTCTTTAAGTCCTCAATTGTATTTAGTTCCATGTTTCTCTAATGGGTGAATACTTTTTAATTTATCCTATTTTTTCTCAAACTCCGATGCTATGTTGATGTATTTTTCCAATTCTTTTTTCGACAAAGGAGTTACTTTCTTCAATGCTTCCTCGAAATGCTTTGCATTTACCTTCAAATTCTTTAAATTTTCTTCCTTTATTTCTTTAACTTTGTTTATGTGCTCTCTTATAGCAAACATGACTGCTTCATTGCAAACAGCAGCAATATCGGCACCTGTATAGCCTTCTGTCTCCTCTGCAAGCTTATCCAAATCCACATCCTTTGCCAATGGCTTTTTCTTCGTATGAATCTTGAATATTTCCTTCCTTGCTTCCTTGTCAGGAGGTGGTACATATATAAGCCTGTCAAACCTTCCTGGTCTAAGCAGGGCGGGATCAATGATATCTGGTCTATTACTTGCTGCAATAACAGTTACATCTCTCAATTCCTCCAGACCATCTAGCTCAGTAAGAAGCTGACTTATTACTCTTTCCGTCACATGCGAATCTGCAGATATGCCTCTGGAAGGAGTAATTGCATCAATCTCGTCAAAGAATATTATGCATGGTGCTGCCTGTCTTGCCTTTCTGAAAGTCTCCCTTACAGCTTTCTCGCTCTCTCCGACCCACTTTGAAAGGAACTCAGGACCTTTAACGCTTATGAAGTTTGCCTGACTTTCTGTAGCAACAGCCTTTGCAAGCATAGTTTTTCCTGTTCCAGGTGGTCCGTAAAGCAAAATTCCTTTTGGTGGCTTTGCATCCATGTGGTGGAAGATTTCATCATACTTCAATGGCCATTCCACAGTCTCCATCAATGCCTGTTTTACTTCTTTTAATCCACCGATGTCATCCCATTTTACATTCGGACTTTCTATAACAACTTCCCTTAGTGCAGATGGACTCATTGATTTAAACGCCTCATAAAAATCTTTCTCTTTAACTTCAATTTTATTCAAAATCTCTGCAGGAATGCTTTCTCCCTCAAAATCGATCTCTGGAATAACCCTTCGCAATGCCCTTATTGCCGCTTCTTTGCACAATGCCGCAATGTCAGCGCCGGAGTAGCCATGTGTTATTTCTGCAATTTTATCTAGGTCAACATCCTTTGCTAGAGGCATACCTCTGGTATGAATTGTGAGTATCTCCCTCCTTCCTTTAACATCAGGTATTCCTATTTCAATCTCTCTGTCAAATCTTCCTGGGCGTCGTAAAGCAGGGTCAATCGCATTTATTCTATTTGTTGCTCCTATGACAACAACCTTTCCCCTCTCCTCCAGTCCATCCATTAAAGCTAGCAACTGAGCGACAACACGCCTCTCAACATCACCATGCGTTTCCTCTCTTTTTGGAGCTATGGAATCAATTTCATCGATGAATATAATCGAAGGGGCATTTTCGGATGCTTCCTTAAATATCTCTCTTAAATTTTCCTCACTCTGCCCATAATATTTACTCATTATTTCTGGTCCACTCAAAGTAAAGAAGTTTGCATTTGTTTCATTTGCTACAGCCTTTGCAAGCAGCGTTTTTCCTGTTCCAGGAGGACCATGAAGCAGAACTCCTTTTGGAGCTTCAACCCCAATTTTTTCAAACAACTCGGGATATTTTAAGGGTAATTCAATCATTTCTCTTACCTGTTTTATCTCCTCCTCCAAGCCACCGATATCTTCATAGGTAATGCGGGGTATTTTCATTTCCTCCTTTGCAGGCTTCTCGCTTATACTAACGCTTGTATCTCTCTCTATTATCACGGCATCTGCCATTGGAGAAATTTTTGTGACGACAAGGTCAATTTTTCTTCCCATGATGTTTAGTTCAATTACATCTCCTTGTGTGATGACTCTACCTTCCAAAATCTGGGAGAGATATTCTTCTCCACCCATTATTTTAAGCTCTTCTGTAGGTGCGAGAGTGATTCGCTCAGCTTTTTTAGCGACTGCTTTGCGAATCTCAACTTTATCATCAATACCAACGCCTGCATTTCTCCTTATTGTTCCGTCTATTCTAATTATTCCCTTTCCATAATCCTCGGGGTATCCAGGCCAGAACAAGCATGCCGTTCTTTTTTTACCTTCTATGATAATAACGTCGCCTGACGTAAGCCCCATTTTTTCAGAAATGGCTGGGTCAATTCTGCCTATTCCTCTCCCAACATCTCTTGTCTTTGCCTCAGCGACTTTTACCACTACCTTTTCATTTTCTTTCATTTTTATCACCTTTTAAATATTAAATAAAAAAAGGGAAAGAGGATTAGTTGATTTTTATCTTCTTACCCTTTTTCTTTGGTTTTGCCTTCTTTAGCTCTATGTCCAGCACGCCGTTCTGATAGCTTGCCTTCGCAGAGTCTGCATCAACCTCGCATGGCAGCTCCACTTCCTTGTAATACTTCCTCTCGTCCTTGTCTACTCTGATTACCAATGTATCTCCAGTAATTTCTAGGTCGATATCCTCTTTTGATACCCCTGGAACTTCAGCAGTTACACTCACCGTTTTATCTCCCTCGACGACATCCACTAAAGGCTCCCTAGCTCCAATCATTGCTCGAGGTGCACCTGCTACACTGGGAACATTTCCGAATTCTTGGAAATGAGGTTTTCCATCTGGTCCAACGCGTAGAGACCATCCATAGACATAAGGTCCACCCTCTTCTGGAGATGGTAGCTTACCGCTCATTGCATCTCTAGCCATTTGATTCATCCATCTCTGCATTTTTCTAAAGTGCTCTTCAAATTCATCAAAGATGTCATTTCCGAAGCCGAAGTAATCAAACCAATCATCAAAGATATCATCCTTCCTGAAAGGCCATTTTTTCCTCACCATTTTCATCACCTCAATAATGATATATTAGTTGTTATATAAATAGTTTTCGGTCAATTCGTTTGACATTCAGGAGTAGTTAATGTCTATTTATTCCCTTCCTTATGTCTCCTTTTCATATATCCTACGAACTCTTTTGGAGTCAGAATTTTTAAATCTTTTATTTTTTTCAATTCTTTATCCTTTGTTATAAAAACATCTGCTTTCTTTGAAGTAATTATTATCATTGCATCTGGCAACTTCAGCCCATATTTTCTCCTCAACCTAGCAGATTCAACAGCTATTTCCAAATCAATTGGTACAATTTCATATAATGCTGCAATATGCTCAACAAATTCTTCCGCCTCACTCTCCTCATTTCCATAAAAACCAGCACATACCTCAGCCACTACGATTGTCGAAATCACACCTTTTACTTTCCCTTCATCTATTAAATCGAGTATATTTTCACAATGTTGGGCATCCTCTTCTCTATTTTTCACACTCAGAAAAACATTTGTATCTAAGCAAATTTTCATATCCATTCCTCCCTCAATTTCCTCTGAAACTCCTCGCTTTTTACATCCAATGGTTTTCCTGCTTTTAAAATATCTTTTAACTTTCTTATTTTCAATTTTTGTAAGCTTACTTCTCCTCTTTCCACTTTAAATATAACCCTCTCGCCAATTCCTATGTCCAGCTTTTCTCTTATTTTCTTTGGTATCACGATCTGCCATTTCTTACCAACTTTTACAATTTCCATACAAGAAAGTATGACATTCCTACTTATAAATCTTACCAATTATTGGTTCCCTCTTCTCCAAGATAACAATGTGTTTCCCTACCTTTCTTTTTTAATCTTATCTTTCCAATGCGTTTTAGAACTTTGATGTTGTAATTAATTTTCTGTTTCTTCTCTTTTAATTCAGTTGCTATTTCTTTTTGAGTTATGCCTTCTCTTTCCTTAATTTTATTTAGAATTGCTATTTGCAAATCTGTTAATCTATACTTCTCCTTCTCAGGGAATTTCATGCCCGTTGGGTAAAATGCTCTATATCTCATTCCTTCCCTCCTTGATTTTATCATTCCCATCTTCTCCAGCATATACAAATGATGCGATAATGTCCCATTTTTTACCTCCAGTTTTTTCAGTATATCATTGTAATGTGTACCTGGATGACTTTCAATATATCCATAAATTCTTCCTCTTACGAAATG
>CAZHBO010000084.1:0-4256 GCA_964530745.1 uncultured Thermoplasmatales archaeon
CTTTCCATACATGCATTTCCATGCAGATATATTCCAGCAAAAAATGAATTGTTATATGTAGACAAAATGAAAATAAAAGTAAACTATGAGCCTCCAGAGAAGATGCCCATTCAAAATGATGTTTATGATTTGCTAATCATTGCTCCTTCTGAATTTAGTGATGCTTTACAACCTTTAGTTGAGCATAAAGAAAGTCATGGGGTGAAAACAAAGCTGGTTACGCTAAATGAGATTTATAATGGCGCTTATTTTGCTACCCAAGGAAGAGATGATGCTGAGAAAATAAAATACTTCATTAAGGATGCAGTAGGGGAATGGGGAATAAAATATGTTTTGCTGGTTGGTGGAAGACATGGAGGCATTGTACAGGAAAAATGGTGGTGTCCAGTAAGATATGCCCATGCAGATGATGGAACTGACGAAAAAAGATTCCTCAGCGACTTATATTTTGCAGACATTTATAAATATGAGGATGGTAAGCCTGTCTTCGATGACTGGGATAGCAATGGTAATGGTGTCTTCGCAGAGTTTAGCGGTCTTAAGAAGGACAAATTGGACTTACTGCCAGATGTTTATGTTGGCAGGCTTGTATGCAGGAACAAATGGGAAGTTAACATAATGGTTGATAAAATAGTAAGATATGAAAGTACATATGCCAAAAACCAAGACTGGTTCAAGAGAATGGTTGTTATAGGTGGCGATTCTTACCCCAAGGACCCGGATGACCCCTGGTATGAAGGGGAGGAGGAAAATAAAGCAGCCATAAACTATATGGAAGGATTTGAACCGGTAAAAATATGGACTTCTCTGGGCACACTAACAAGTGCAGATGATATAATAAATGCCGTTAGCCAAGGATGCGGCTTTTTGTTCTTCGATGGTCATGGAAATCCAATGAGCTGGGCAACTCATCCACCGTATGATGAAGATACGTGGATTGGTATAGATGTGACCCAATTCTCCAAATTCTCAAATAAAGATATGTATCCTGTCTGTATTGTTGGAGGGTGCCACAACAGTCAATTTAATGTGAGCCTTTTAAACTTATTGAAACTGAGGCAATTCTACGAGATATACTATTACTCTGAGTGGTCTCCAGAAAGTTACAGCTGGTGGATGGCAAGAAAAGCTGATGGAGGTTCAATAGCAACTATGGGTTATACGGGATATGACTGGTTTGCAACTGGAGATGATGGTGATGGAATACCAGATTGCACTCAGTATCTTTCCGGCTTTCTGCATGTGAATTTTTTTGAAGAATATGGTGTAAATGGAGTTAATATCCTTGGCATTACACATGCAAATACTTTAACCAAATACATAACCCATCTGGATCCTTATGGAGATGCTTATGATGCTAAAACAGTGGAAGAATGGACTCTTTTTGGAGACCCCTCACTAATGATAGGAGGTTATGCATCATAGATGATTTTACCTAAAAAATTCTATGCCAGAGACCCTGCAATAGTAGCAAAGGAGATTCTGGGATGCATATTGGTAAAAAAAGAGCATAGCCCTCTCAAAGGGAAGATAGTAGAAACGGAAGCATATTATGGTTTATCTGATCCCGCATCTAGAGCCTTTAAAGGAAAAATGAATCATAATAAATGGATGTGGGGGGAAGCAGGGACACTTTTCATTTACATGGTTCATGGAAATTGGCTATTGAATATAATAACAGAAAGAAAGGGCACTCCCTCTGGCATATTGATTAGGGCGGTTGAACCAATCGATGGTATAGAAGAGATGAAAAAAAGGAGAAATGTGGAGATAAAAAATTTGACATCTGGTCCAGGAAAGCTTACAAAGTCTTTTGGAATTACGAAACAACACAATGGAATAAAAGTTTATGATCCTTCATCAGAAATTGTTGTTGAAAAAGGAGAAAAGCCAAGCAAAATTAAAACATCCAGACGTATAGGTGTAAAGGAAGATTTGCCTCAGCATCTGAGATTTTATATAGATGGCAATCCTTTTGTTTCTAAATAAACACAGAAATACCTGGTTAAACTCTTATGAACCCTTAATGGATGGACTTCTTTCAGTTTAAAGTATTTTTTTCCTATATCTATGAATTCCTTGCTTGGAAGACCAATGACGGCTTTTCCTCCTTCTTTCACCCATTCTTTCATTTTTTCGAATGCTTTATCATATAGGAAATGCAGTTCTCCTCCTGTATAAGTAGAACGTCCGTAAGGAAAATCTGAAACTATACAATCAACTTTTTCAATGCATGCTTCCCTCATGTCCATAGCATAAAGTTCATAATTTTTTATTCCATAGTAGTCAAGATTTTTTTTGCATCCTTCTATAATTTTTTTCTTTACATCGATGCCAATAACCTTTGCCCCTATCAAACCTGCTTCTATCAAAATTCCTCCTGTGCCGCAAAATGGATCGAGCAATGTCTCTCCTTTCTTAAGTTGTGAGAGATTAACGATGGCTCTTGCAAATTTTGGGTGGATGGAAATGGGGGAGGAAAAAGGGCGATTCTGTGGTTTTCTTTGCTCAAAACTTTTTCTTTCTATGGATGAAATTTTTCGACAGAAGAATACGGAATCTTCTATGAATATTCTAAATATAACATCAGGGTTCTGCAAATCCACTTTTGCATTTTTGGCTAGCAATTCACCAAATTCTTTTTTTAGGTAAGAGATGCTTCCTTCTTTTTTAAATTTCCTGCCCTCAATC
The DNA here is from genome assembly GCA_964530745.1 of uncultured Thermoplasmatales archaeon. Classification (GTDB taxonomy): domain Archaea; phylum Thermoplasmatota; class E2; order UBA202; family DSCA01; genus CAZHBO01. Next base: position 2,692 of record CAZHBO010000084.1, read on the forward strand.
TTAAATTTTTGTTTGATGGGGTAATTACTCAAAGCTGTAAAAATTTCTTCTTTTGTGCCCAGTGCAATAACCTCATTTATGGTATGGCATAATGATATTCGCCTTGCTATTTTGTTTATTTCTTCATCATTTACATCTGCATCTACAATGAATATTCTTCCTTTTTTCACTTCTTTAAAATCAATTCCCTCTGCTTTCATACATGCCATTGCCTCCGCCAATGGAAGAGTGGGATGCTCTCCAGATAATTCAAACAGTATCTTCATCCTCTCTTTCCCTTAGCGCATCCAGGATCTCCTTCTGCAATCTCACCTGCTCCATTTGGTAGGGAGCGATGGTATGCTGTTGTAAAAAGTTTTCTATCAGTGCTTTCACCTCTCTATAGGGATGAACTCCATGCAGTTCATAATAGCTTCTTGACCTTGCTGTAGTAACTACCTTACCCCCTCCTGCAAATCCAAAAAGGCGGGCTTTTTTGCCGCCTTCGCCTCCTCCTCCCGCAAATGATACGTCTTCGCCCAGTCCAAATCCTGAGTGAGTTATTGGAATAATGGTTCCAAAACCGAATATTTTTCCTGCAATGCCCTGTGAGCCTTCTATGTCGCTTATCTTCTCGTACCTCAAACTTCTCTCCCTAGTTCTTATTATCCCTCCTTTTAGTATGATGCGGAAGTTTGTGATGAAATAGCGATGAGATCGGCGGTAAGCTTCTACCAAAGGAATGCCGGCAAGTGAGGCAACTATGGTATAAAAGGGGAGGAAAAAGGTTACATTATCAATGTTAAATTTCCATATTAAAACAATTCCTACTATGCAAAATGTACAATATATAAAAAATATTCTCCATCGGATAAGAAGTAGAGAGGCAATAATGCCAAAAATGAGGATGCCGGAAAGCCATACGAAAATGTTTATTCCTATAGCAACTCCATCACTGCTCCAATAAGGGGAGTAGAAAAGCCATAGCAAAAATATTCCCCATGCAAAGAGGAATATCCACAGGGAATGCAGATTAAAGAATGAGAGTGGATGAGGGGTAAGCTCCCTTTCAACATGCTCATTTTTTATTAAGTCTATTTTTTTCACATTCTATTAACTTAATTCCACTATACATTTTTTTCCTTTTTTGAAAAGCATAATTAGATTTCATTCTAAGAAAAATTTTTTAAAGATATTACCGTTGTTAAAAGTATTAAAGGGTGACTATGAAAGAAAAAAATACTATTGCTGCATATTCGATGATTGGTGGCATTAATGAAATTAAAAATAGATTAATGGGAGCCATTCAATACTACCAAAAAGCACTGGAAGTAAGCAGTTTGGAGTTGTATCCCAAATTGTACGCCCTCATACAAAATAATCTTGGACTAGCATATGTAAAACTTTCTTCAATTACAGATCCAAAAGAAAATTTAATGAGAGCGATTGAGGCATATCAAGAAGCATTGAAGATACGAACAAAGGAGACAAATCCAGATGGATACGCCACTGTGCAAAATAATCTTGGAACAGCATATGTAAAACTTTCTTCAATTACAGATCCAAAAGAAAATTTAATGAGAGCG
>CAZHBO010000084.1:4356-6805 GCA_964530745.1 uncultured Thermoplasmatales archaeon
ATTGAGGCATATCAAGAAGCATTGAAGATACGAACAAAGGAGACAAATCCAGTTAAATATTTCCTCCTACAGAAAGCAATTGGAGATGCTTATTACGATATGTCATTGATTGAGGACAAGGATACAAACCTTCTAAAATCTTTGGATGCATATCAAAAATTCTTGGAGATTGAAGCAGAAATAAATGGATACCTTTACATCCAAACGCTTTGCCAAGAAGTTAAAAATAAAATAAAAATGACAAAAAGGGGAGAATGATAGAAATATTATTGATATTCGTGCTTGCCATTCCTCTCATCATCATATTTTATAGGTTGAACACTAAAAAGAAAGAAAATGATAAACAATCTAATGTAGAAAATAAAGTTGTTGAGCTTGATACACCTCCTTTAACATCCTTTCCCACAATAAAAAAAGAAATCATTAAAGAAGAAATACATCCTATCAGACAGGCAGAAGAATGGTTTGAAGAGGCTCTAAAAAATCAAAATTTAAAAAAATATGATGAAGCCCTAGATTATTATACCAGAGCTTTGAATATCTTCTCCAAAAAAAATTATCCCTATGTATTTGCCGCAATCCAAAATAATATGGGAACCATCTATCGAAAGCTTGCAATAATAGAGAATTCAAGGGAATACCTAGATGAGGCAATAAGAGTTTATAAAGAAGCCCGTGATGTTTATTTAAAATTAGGCTACAAAACCGAATTGGCAATGATACAAAATAATCTTGGTGTTGTCTATCAGCAGCTTGCAAACTTAACAGGAAAAGAAAAATTCTTTTTGGATGCCATACGCTCATTCAAAGAGGCATTAAAAGTCTATGAAATAGATGAATATCCGCTGGAATACACATCTTTATACAACAATCTTGGCGATACCTATAAAAGTTTAGCAAAAATTGTCAATGAAAAAAGGAATCTTCTAAATGCCGCAAATGCATATCAAGAGGCATTAAAAATTTTTAAAATTGTTACAAAAATAAGTGGTAGAGAAGATTTACCTGTGGAATGTGCAACCATTCAACAAAATCTTGGGGAAATTTACTCCAGGCTGGCGAAAATTGAGAGTTACAAGGAAAATGTTTCCAGAGCTATAGAATCCTTCAATAATGCCCTGAAAATATATAGCATGGACAGTCACCCCAAGGAATATGCAGATATACAAACCCAAATCGGTGGCATGCACCTTCTTTTGGCAGGTGTGTTGGAAGAAAATAATTTAAAGGATATAACATATTACATTGATTATATGAAAAAAGGAAAATCCATAAAGAAAGGAACTGCCATCCGATCAAAAAAAGGGAAAAAAGAAATTGAAGTTGAAAGCACATATGAATTGGATGAAAGAAAGGCAAGGGAGAACAATCTTTACAATGCTATAAATGCATATAAAGAAGCATTGAAAGTCTATACTTTGCAGGAACATCCTATGGAATATGCAGTTACTCAAAATAACCTTGGCATGTCTTACTGCGTTTTGGCAGGAATCACTAAAGAAGAGAGGAATTTTCTTAATGCCATAGATGCATACAAAGAAGCGCTGAAAGTTTATAATTTGCAGAATCACCCTATCGAGTATGCAGTTACCTATACCAATCTTGCAATAGCATATTCTCTTTTATCCGAAATCAAGGATAGGGAAGAGAATCTCACCAATGCCATTGATTCGTATAAAGAAGCATTAAAAGTATATACTTTGGAATGGCATCCTATGGAATATGCCTCAACCCAAAATAATCTCGGTATGTTATACTGTATTTTAGCAGAAATCACGGATAAAAAAGAGAATCTCACCAATGCCATTGATTCATATAAAGAGGTATTAAAAGTTTACAACTTGGAAGAGCATCCCACAGAATATGGGTCGGCACATAAAAATCTTGGCAAGATATACTTTAACCTATTCGAAATTTCTGGAGATGAGGAAAATTTATCCAATGCCATTGATTCATATAATGAGGCGTTGAAAGTTTATACCCTAGAAGAGCATCCAGCAGAGTATGCAGAAATACAAACCAATATTGGAAATGCCTACAGAACTTTATCAACCTTTTCAGATACTCAAGAAAATCTCTCCAAATCCATTGATGCTTTCCATGAAGCTCTAAAAGTTTATAGCTTAGAAGAGTATCCAGCAGAGTATGCTACAGTGTATAACAACCTTGGTATTTCATACAGAAATCTTGCAATGGTGACCGATATGTTTGGGAACTTCCAAAAGGCAATGGAAGCATATGAGGAGGCACTTAAGGTTTATACGTTAAAGGACTACCCAAGGGAGTATGCTATGTTGCAAAATAACATCGGAAATATATACGCTATTTTGGCTGGATTAAAGATGAAGACAGGCTTCGAGCAAGGAATACCAATGCTCTCCGCTAATGTTTAATTATATTCCATGCCATGTAGCCTCGTTGACAACATGAACAAAGAATCCATCTGCAA
>CAZHBO010000085.1:0-6791 GCA_964530745.1 uncultured Thermoplasmatales archaeon
ACATCACGGCGGTTTTTCTTCTAATAGTTTATATAAGTTAAAATAATGAACTGGATTTTCACATGCCATTTTATCCTTGCTTGCAAAGGAAATAACTATATCACCACTCTCCGGACAAGCAACCCATTGATGGAATGGTTTAAAAGAGCCAAATTTTTGCATTATAAAAAACAAAAAATCTGTTTTCCCCAGGTATACATCACGAAGCATTTCCATTGTGCTGTTTAAGTCCAAGCTTCCCCACTGCCTATCTATTTCATTACTCAATGCTTTATATTGACTCCATAGAACAAAATAAGGATTTTTGCCAACTAAGAAAAACAGAAAGCCACGTAAGCCACTTGGATCATAAAATGGTCTCTCCTTCTGCGTGGCTGCACACATTGGGGAAATAAACATTGGACTCCTCCTCACCACATTTTCGATTTCCCAAAAAGGAGGTGTTTTTTCAACTGGGTCAAACCATGTGCCAACGTATAATATATTTGCAGTTTGCTCAATGACATAGCCCATAGGTATTTTCCCATCAGAAATTACAAAATTCCATCCACAAGTCCTATTTGAGGACATAATATTTATTGCTTCATTGGCATTGGAAGCGTGGTCGAGAACCATTCTCATACGAAAAGCAGCACTTATTCCATGAAATGTTGTATCATAAGTTAAGCATGTAGTTTCTCCAATGGCTATGCCCTTTTCATTTATCCCTCCCCATGCAAATATGTCGCCAGCAAATTGAGGACAAATAGAGGAGTATGCATCCTTTGGTTTGCGAACTATTAAAATTTGATTTTCCCGTAAATATTTCCCTGTTTCTGCATCACGAAGACCAAAACCACCTCCCCAGTCTAGGCTACGGAGATGATAAAGCCTCCCATCTGATGTAGCAGAACCCCATGCAGACATACCACAGCAATAAAGATGGTTAAACACCGCTGGCCATGTATTATAGGCAGCAACATCATCAAAATATAATCCTGCACCATCTGCCATTCCCTGCATTTCCTCGATGTACTCTCTGGGCAAATAATCTTTCATTACGTTCCAGATTTCAACAAGGCGGTCATAAGGATAGCCATTTTTCTCCAAATAGCCCAAAAAAATTCTCACATTTTCTTTTATTTCATTTTTTAACAGAGAGCCATACTGATAGCCCATTTCATAAGGGGAGCCGCTAATATGTAAAATTTTTACTCCATCCCTTTCTTCAAGCCACCCACCATTTAATTCATTTGAGGAAAGGCTAAATGATGATACTGGCATTAAAAGGATTGCTAATGTTATAATACATAACAAAGCCTTCCTATTTCTCATACGAATATTAATGACACATTGGTTTATAAGCATTTCATGAAGGGCAAATAATATATGTTTTTTATGCATACCCTTTTAGATGCCGACCGTAGAGGAAATTTTGGAGCAGCAGTATAAAGAGGGAAAGAAAATAATACGTTTGAGCAAATCCTCTCAACAATTGCTGGAAGAATTGAAAAAAGAATGCCCCCATGTGTCTGAAAGGGACATCATAAGTCTTTTTAAATCTGTGGCTGCAGGAACTAAAATGGTTGACCCTGCTATAATAGCATCCGCCCATAACATGGAATATAATGCTACACATCCTCCTCCAAAACAAAAACCATGGATTGACATATTTTTTACTGATTCTGCAAGAAAAATCATCACCCCTAAAAAATTGATGAAAAATAAAAAATTATATGCGAATTTAATCGACATGATAAGCTCCTTAGAGGAGAAATATGATGATAAAGATGTTCCAGATATTGCTATATTCAGAAGGAGGCTAACCACTTTTCTAAAAGAATTTGGTGGAAAAAAATGAGAATAAAAGAGCATCCAATTCTTCAATTTGAAAGGGAAAGAAAGATAACTTTTTTTTATAATGGGAAAAAAATAGAGGCATATGAAGGAGAGACCATTGCAGCTGCTCTTCATGCAGCAGGTGTCAAAACATTATCAAAAAGTTTGAAATATCTTCGCCCCAGAGGCTTTTTTTGTGGTATAGGAAAGTGCTCTTCCTGTCTTATGCGCGTTAATGGTATTCCAGATGTTAGGACATGCATTACTCTTGCTGAGGATGGGATGGTTGTTGAAAGTCAGGAAAGAAAGGAGTTGCCATCTGCAGATTTTCCTAACTGCATGGTTGAGAAGAAGGAAGTGGATATCCTAGTTGTAGGAGCCGGACCTGCTGGCATGTCTGCAGCAATTGAAGCAAGTAAAGCAGGTGCAAAGGTTCTGCTTGTAGATGAAAATCCAAGGCTTGGAGGGCAGCTCATAAAGCAAACTCACAAATTTTTTGGCTCAAAGGGGGAAAAAGCTGGAGTGCGAGGGATAAAAATAGCGGAGGAATTGCAGAAAGAGCTGGATGGTGTAGAAATTTTACTCAATACAACTGTCTTTGGATATTATGGGGAAAAGGATACCCATATGTTGGGAGCTGCAAATAAAGTTGAAAACATTTTATATGAAATTTATGCAAAGAAAGTTGTCTTTGCTTGCGGCGCTCAAGAAAACATGCTCGCATTTCCTGGAAATGATTTGCCAGGAGTTTATGGGGCAGGAGGAGTGCAAACATTGATGAATGTATATGGAGTAAAGCCAGGAAAAAGAGTTCTCATGGTTGGTGCAGGAAATGTTGGGCTGATTGTATCATATCAACTCTTGCAAGCAGGTGTTGAAGTGGATAGAGTAATAGAGGCATTGCCAAAAATTGGAGGCTATCATGTTCATGCCGCAAAATTGAGAAGATGTGGTGTCCCAATTTTTACATCCCATTCAATAAAAGAAGTTTATGGAAATGGAAAAGTAGAGGGAGCAATTGTTGCAGAGGTGGACAAAAACTGGAAATTCATTGAGGGAAGCGAGGAAGATGTCAAATGCGATACCGTATGCCTTGCTGTCGGCTTAACTCCTTCCACACGCTTACTAATGCAAGCAGGCGTAGAGCAAAGATTTATTCCAGAGGCAGGAGGATATGTTGCCATCCATGATGAAAATATGGAGACCACAAAACAAGGAATATATGTAGCGGGGGATTCATCAAGCATAGAGGAAGCATCAACAGCAATGTTGGAAGGGAAAATTGCAGGGGCACATGCATCAAAATCTTTGGGATATGGTAAAGGGATTATGAAGGAATGGAGAATTATGCTGGAAGAGATGAGGAAGGGTCCTTTTGGAGAGAAAGCTAGGAAGGCTAAGGAAAGGATAAAGGAGGCATTGAATGAAGGATTATGAAAAGACAGGTGTCTTAAAGCCCAGTGACATTCAAATGCCTTCTGAAGAGCATTTAAAGAAGGGAGTGGCGATCCTAGAATGTGTGCAGGAAATTCCTTGCAATCCATGCGTGGATGCATGTCCTGTCGATGCGATTTCAATGGAAAATATTAACTCTCCACCCGCTACAAATTTTGAAAAATGTATTGGGTGTGCAAAATGTGTTTCTGTCTGTCCTGGATTGGCAATATTTGTTGTTAAAATAGATGGGAATAAAGGTTTACTAACCCTTCCCTACGAATTTCTTCCTATTCCCAGAGAGGGGGAGAAGGTTAAAATTTTTGATAGGGAAGGAAAGGAAATTGGAGAGGGAATGGTAAAAAGAGTGAAAAAAGAGAACGAAACTCATGTCATTACAGTTGAAACTGAAAGGAATTGCGCCATTGAAGGAAGACATATTAAGGTGATGAGATGATTGTAATTTGCAGATGCGAGGATGTCACAGAAGAAGACATCATAAAAGAAATAAAAAATGGATGTACCACCTTGGAAGAATTAAAACAAAGATTGAGGCTTGGAATGGGTCCTTGCCAAGGAAGAACTTGTATGATGCTTGCCCTTCGCATTTTGGCAAGAGAATTGGAAAAGAAGGCAGGGGAAATAAATCTGCCAAAAAACAGGCCTCCTGTTAATCCAGTTCCCCTTGGTTTATTAGCGGGTGAAAATGATTGAAAAAGCGGATGTTGCCATAATTGGAGGGGGCATAAATGGTTGCTCCCTTGCATATGAATTATCAAAGAAAGGAAAGGATGTTGTTGTTTTGGAAAAAAATTACCTTGCCTCTGGAGCAACGGGAAGATGTGGTGCCGGCATAAGACAACAATGGTCAACTAAAGAAAATGCCATTCTTGCAATTAAAAGTGTAAAAAAGTTTGAATGCCTTGCTGATGAGCTGGAAGCAGATATAGGATTACGCCAGGGAGGATATTTAATTGCCATTCATGATGAGGAGGAGATGAAGCAGGCTGAGAAAAATGTTAAAATGCAACGTTCTTTGGGTTTGGAGGTAAAAATTTTAGATGAACAAGGCATAAAAGAAGTGGTTCCAATATTGGATGTAAAGGGAATGGATGCAATTGCTGCCACATTCTGCCCAACAGATGGGCATGCAGATCCATTCAAAACAACATATGCCTATGCCAATGCTGCCATGAAAAATGGTGCAAAAATTTATAGGTTTACGGAAGTAAAGGACATTCTTACGAAAGATAAGAAAATAGTTGGAGTAAAAACTAACAGAGGGGAAATAAAAACAAGCATTGTTGTAAATGCTGCTGGTGCATGGTCGAAAGAGATTGCAAAAATGGTGGGCATAGAACTTCCAAACATGCCTTACAGAAAGGAAATTTTGGTGACAGAAAGAATGAAGCATATCTTTGATGCAATGGTTATCTCATTCAAAGATGGCATATATTTCAGTCAGCAGGAAGAGGGGCAAATTCTGGGAGGCATACCATCACCAGAAGAAAAACCTGGCTACCATACAATGCCTACTTTTTCCTTTTTGAGGCACATGGCAAAGACTCTAACCAGATATGCACCGGTGCTGAAGCATATTAATGTAATTCGCCAATGGACAGGATTTTATGACGTTACTCCAGATGCCCGTCCCATACTTGGGGAAGTTGATGTTGAGGGATTTATTCAATGCAATGGCTTCTCTGGGCATGGATTTATGCTCGCCCCTATGGTTGCTCAATTGTTGGCAGAGTTGATAGTTGATGGAAAAACTTCTTTGCCAATAAAGAATCTTTTATTGGAAAGATTTAAAAAAATGAAAATAGAAAGAGAAAGGTCAGTTGTTGGATAATTTATTTTACACCCAGAACCAATGGACCTAACACAAAGCAACTTGCTGTCTTTGTTGCTCCTCCAACAGTTACTGTAACACTTGCTGGACCTATTCCAAAGACCAATCCACTGCTTATAGTTGCAGTTCCACCAGCAGGAATTGTTACTGTCCCACCCTTTTCCTTTCCAATGAATACTGGTCCACTAAATGTTATTGTCCAGTCTACATTCTCTGCATCGCCCCCGCCAGTATTTGTCACAGTTGCTTTCACGCCGAAACCACCTTTAATTTCCTCTATGTTTATTACTGGTGCTGGTACTCCAAGGCTATCGAAATATATATCATTATTTCCATTTCTTGTATCTGTCCATATGATATTCCCACCTGTTGTAAGCTGTGAGGCATGCCATCCTGATGCAACTGTGCCATCTTGGTCATTTATTTGCAATGGCTCGCTCCAAGTTGCTCCTCCATCGCTGGTATGGGTTTCATAAATATTTCCGTTTTTAATGAAAGTGCATTGTGCTATGTTACCGTAAGATACAATGCTTGGGTCTGTTTCATCATCTGGAGAATTTGCAACAAAAGTTTTAGTGGTTGTATTGAATCCATCTGTTGAATGGAAACAAATGATATCTTTATTTCCATTCTCATTTGTTTCGCAAACTATGTATCCAGAGCCAGAACTCACGCTTACATCTGGATGGGCATAACTAGCGAAAAAGCCACCCGATATATTGGTCCAATACCAGACAGAATCATCATCCCATACCCTTTCTGTGGGATGGTTGATTATTCCCAAGCTGTATGTTCCTACGGAGCTATTGAAGAAATCAAATACAGTATAACCTCTGCCTGTACTTTGGTCAATGCTAATTGAAGTAGTGCGTGAATAATTCCACCATAAAAAGGCATCACAAACTGCATATCCTTCCCCATACCATTTAGTTCCATCTGTTAAAATCCATGGGCATTCAGTTGCGAAGTAGTGTATATTTTCATCATCTGAATCTCCTATAAAACTCATCATTCCCCAGAATTCTGGATAATCATCAGAATAATAGCCAGCAATTGTAAAGTTGTGCCAATTAAAGAAGCCATAATTATCCTCCCATGCCCATAATGAGCCACCATATGTCTCCGGGTCAGTAATATCTGGCATGAGATAAACGACGTTTCCAGCCTCATACTCTCCCAGTGTCCAGCAAGCTACTGCACTATTCCCAGTTCCCCTGTAAGCTACTGATGGATCTGTATCGTACATATCCTCAATTTGACGTTCATAAAGATTCCAAGTGCTTCCCATATCTGTAGAATATGAAAATAGAATTCCACTTGTAAGCACGTCTGGCTGAAGGGCAAATGCTGCTATAATGTTTTCTCCAGAACATAGAGCTACAGATGGTGAAACTTCATTATCACTGCTGTCTGCAATTGGTGAATCTGTTCCCAAGGGAGGTGGAACAGGCTCAGGAGCACCAATTTTCTCTGTAACTTTGCATACCACAGGATGTGGATGAAATTCGCCTCTTTCAATTGTATATGCTGAATGCACATTTTCCATAAATGACTCTGCAAGCAACGAGTTCAATGGAACCAATGTCATCGCTATTATCAACACCCCTACAAACATTGCTTTTGTTTTCTTCATTTTTCGCCTCCAAAATGTAAAATAAGCGTTTATTTATAAATGTTACTGAGCAAG
>CAZHBO010000086.1:0-6758 GCA_964530745.1 uncultured Thermoplasmatales archaeon
AGGATTACTTTATGGCAAGAGGCTGGGACAAAAAAGGATTGCCAACGAAAGAAAAGTTGAAAGAGTTAGAAATAGAGGAGTTTATGCAATAATTTCATAAAAGTGTTGCAAGGCTAAAAAATAAATAGGCAAATTTTCATATCATGTAGATGAAAAGGATTGCTGTCTTTGCCATTTCAATCTCTCTTTTACTTAGCATCATTTCAATTACAGGAGAAAATGGAATAAAAAAAGGGGAAGAGAGGGAATTTAGTCCCGGCATTCCTGTTTTATGTGGTGATGAGCCAGACATGAAAGATGATGCAGCTCACTTCAAATACTTCCAGAATGACAGCCATATCATTTATTGGTATGAATGGTGGTACATGAATGTGAAAGGAGAGGATAAAAATAACCTGCTTATTGAATTTTTCACCTTTGGAAATTTGAATAATCCACTTACATCTGCTGTTGGAATTACCCTTATTTTTATGAAGAAAGATGGAAGCACATTTGAAAGTGTGAAAGGCTACCCCGGCATTGAATACAGCCTTGATTATGAAAAATGTAATGTAAACATAGATGATGATGTTTTCATGGCGGTAAATGAAAGTTTTTATAGGGTTACTTACCACAATAGAATAAATGATGTCTCCCTCACCCTCAATCTATCTAAGGTCACATATGGAATAAAAGCAATTCCTTCTCATCTGCAGGATTGGGAATGGATGGAATGGCATATACCTGTGCCGTATGGAAAGGCAGAGGGGGTATTGAAATATACTGAAAATGGAAGGGAATATATTTATAGCATAAAAGGAAGGGGATATCATGACCACAACTGGGGGATGGCAAAAAAATTTTCCCTCAAATGGGATTGGGGGGAGTTTAGCGATGAAAAATATCCAATAAGCTTGGCATATGGATGGGTTGGATTTGGTAAGTCATCTTTTACAGGAGGGGCATATATCACAAATGAAAGCAGCGGTGAGGAGATTTACCTTCCTGACCTGAAATTCGAGTACAAAGAATGGATAGAAATCAATGGATTCAAGCGCCCTTCAAAAATTCATTTATATGGCAGCAATGAAAATTTTTCATTGGATGTAACAATAAAGCTCCATAAATTATATATCATTGGAATCGGCAGTATAGGTACACCATATCTATTTGGGAAGGCAACTGGGAAAATAATGTTGAACGGGCATTTGTATACCATTAATACCACAGGATTTTATGAGCATCATTTCTTCACTTTTTCCTAGAATAATCCAGAAATTTCTCCGTCTTTGCTAATATCCATTTTTTCGGCGGTGGGATGCGCCGGCAATCCTGGCATTGTCGTTATTTTTCCTGTTATTGGAACCAAAAAGCCTGCTCCTGCTGATATCCTTATTTCCTTTATCGTGATTTTAAAATTTTTTGGTCTTCCATATATCTTTGGATCATCTGTTAGAGAGTAAGGTGTTTTAGCCATGCATATTGGAAGCCTTTCTAACCCAAGTTTGTAAATGATGCGGATATCATCTTCCGCAGCAAGCGTGTAAACAACCTTTCCTGCTCCATACATCTTTTTTGCTATTGTTTCAATTTTTTCCTTTACTGGCATATCCAATTTATAGAGATATTTGAAATTTGCTTTTTTATTGTAAAGGGTATCTATAACTTTTCCTGCCAGTTCTATCCCTCCATCTCCTCCCTTTTCCCATACTTCTGCAACAGCAAATGGTAAGCCATTACAAAACTTTTCTACAACATCTATTTCCTCATCTCTGTCATTTGGGAACTTATTAAGGGCAACAACGACAGGTATGCCAAAAGTGGCAAGATTTTCCAGATGCTTTGCAAGATTCTGCAACCCTTTTTTCAAAGCTTCCATTCCCCTTGCTCCTTTCTTTGCATTTTTTGATGGCATTCCCCCATGAACTTTGAGGGAGCGGATAGAAACAACGAGGACTGCAACATCAGGCTTTATTCCATGTCTGCACACTATATCAAAAAATTTTTCAGCTCCTAAATCAGTTCCAAATCCTGCTTCTGTTACAACGTAATCAGCAAGTCGTAGCGCCATTAGTGTGGCAAGTATGCTGTTAGTTCCATGGGCAATGTTTGCAAATGGTCCTCCATGCACGAAGGCTGGTACATGCTCTACTGTCTGCACTAAATTTGGCTTTATGGCATCTTTAAGCAACAAAGCCATCGCTCCTACAGCGTTTAAGTCAGAGGCTGTAATAGGCTCTTCATCATAAGTATAGGCAACAATTATCTTTCCAAGCTTTTTCTTCAGCTCATCAATATTTTTTGAAAGGCAAAGAATAGCCATTACTTCTGAAGCAGCAGTTATGGAAAATCTCTCTTGGTGAGGAACACCATCTATAGGTCCTCCCAAGCCAACTACAACATTTCTCAAATTCCTATCATTCATGTCTAAGACACGGGGCCAGACGATATAACGAGGGTCAACATGAAATTTATCTCCATGATAAATATGGTTATCAAGCAAAGCAGACAGCAAATTATGAGCAGATGTTATGGCATGCATATCTCCTGTGAAATGAAGGTTTATGTCTTCCATGGGAAGGACCTGGGAATAACCCCCTCCTGTTCCACCTCCTTTTACACCCATTGTTGGTCCCAATGAGGGCTCTCTGATTGCAGCACACGCTTTTTTTCCCAATTTTGCTAATGCTTGAGCCAATCCAATTGTTATCGTTGTCTTTCCTTCTCCTTCATATGTAGGATTTATTGTTGTAACCAAAATGAGCTTTCCTTTTTTCCTTTTTAGCCTTTTCAACACATCAAGGCTGACCTTTGCCTTATACTCCCCCCATGGAATTATTTCCTCGCTTTTCAATCCAATCTTTGATGCTATTTCTTCAATGGGCTCTAGCTTTACCTCATGCGCAATCTGCAAATCTGTTTTCATAAGCATTCCTCAACAATATGCATTGCCTCCTTCATAATCCTTTCAATTTCCTCTTCCATGGCGGCAATTTTTTTTCTTGTCTGCTCCACGAACTCTTTATCCTTTATTCCAGAAAGATTTATTCTAACATTGAAAATGGCTGAATGAAAGGCAGCATTTGCAAGCATAACAGATGAGCCAGCATCAGTAATTGAATTCTTATTCCCTTTTTCAGCAATTTTTCTGGCGCTTTTCATCACTTCCAGACAAACCTCAGCAGTCTCGAGGGGCACAGAGGCAGCTTCTTTATATGCTTTCTGAATCGCCTCTCCCCTTCCCTCCTCTTCCTTTGGAATGCGAAATGCCTTCATGACTTTGTTGAAAGCGAGGGCATCCTCATCCATAAGCATCATCAATTTTTTTCTATATTTCATGCATTTTTTTGCCTCATGCACCATTTCATCCTCAACATCCCTGTATTTTTCTTTACCTATAGTCAAATTGCAGACCATTTCAGCAAGGGCAGAAGCGAGAGAGCCAGCAAAGGCGGCAGCAGTTCCCCCTCCAGGCGTAGGCGAAGGGCTTGCTACCTTTCCCAAGAAATCTTTTATTTTTTCATCACCAAAAGTCATTTCATCTCCTCCAGAAGGCGCTTCTCCAGAATCTGCTCATCTCTGAAATCCTCAAGCTGTAAATAAAATCTTGTTACATCCACTATGGCTTCCATTGGAATGAGACCGACAATCTCACTTCCTATGATATTGACTCCATAACGCTCTGCTTCTCTCTTTATCGTTTCAAAAACACGAAATAAAGGAGTGAGACGATAATTAACCATGTTCATCGAAACTTGAACTATGCCTCTTTCTTTAATTTCAAAACCCATTGCCTTCACATATCTGTAACCTCCAGAAGAATGACGTACCGCCTTTGCAATTTCCTTTGCAATTTTTATGTCATTGGTGGCTAAATTAACGTTAAATGCAATTAAAAAGAAGCGGGCACCAACAGCAGTTGCACCAGCAGTAGGATGAATATGGTTAGGTCCAAAATCTGGTTCCTTTTCCGGATTTTTCCCTATCTCTTCCTTTAGCCCTTCAAACTCTCCCCTCCTTATATCTGCCAGATTTTTTCTATCTGGGCGGGTAGCAGCTTCCTCGTATAAAAAGCATGGAACATCCGCCTTTTCAGCAAATTCCTTTGCAAATTGTTTAGCCAGCTCAACACATTCTTCCATTGTTACATTCATTATAGGAATGAAAGGAACGACATCCATTGCCCCCATCCTAGGATGCTCACCTCTATGTTTGTTCATGTCTATTAATTCAACTGCCTTCAAAGACATTGCAATTGCTGCCTTTTTTACTTCTTCAGGCTCTCCAATGAAAGTGACATCCGTCCTATTATGATCAGCATCTGGTGAATAATCAAGGATTTTAACCTTAAATTTCCTTGCTTCATTTATTATTGCATCAATGATTTCCCTTCTCCTTCCTTCACTAAAGTTTGGAACGCATTCCACTATTTTCATTTTGCCACCAAAGGTTAATGTAGCAGGGCATTTTAAGGATTATGGGGGAAAATGGGGGTTGAGCATTTTCATTCCAAAATTCCTACCTTGAAGTTATTAGCTTGGCTCAATAATTTTTTATCGAAAGTAGCAACAGGAGCCTTAAGATTCATAGCGATAGAAAGTATTACTTTATCGTTATATTTTGCCACTTTCTTTCCCTCCTTATAAATTATGTTTATAGCATTGAATATGTCTTCCCTCCTTTCATTTATCAATTTTGTTTTTTCATTGTACAAATATTCTTCTACTTTTTCTACAATATCTTTAATTTTAATGTTTAATGATTTTAGGAGCCAGATGTATTCATGTATAACTATTGCTGGGATAAACCATTCATCAAGTCTATCTAAAATTTCTTTTGCTTTCTTATGATATATACTATCCTCAAAAGTATCGTATACGAGAACATTTGTGTCTATCACTGCTTTCATAATATTTCCTTCCTCATGCTTTCTTCTATCAAAAACTCAATTTCTTCTGGTGTAAGTTTTCTTCCTGTCTTCAATGTTTTTCTTTCTTCTTTTATTTTTTTTATTATAATCTCATCATTTCTCTCATCATAAAGAGCTTCAACAATATTTCCCAATTTTATGCCCATTTTTTTTCTTATATCTGCAGGAATTGTTATCTGATAATTCCGGGTAACTTTTAATTTCATAGTAGAATAATTAGATAGTTATATATTAAATTTTCTACTAGATTCATTTTCCAATGTATATTACCCTATCTTCCCCTTGAAATTTGAGTCTCCAGTTAAAATTGCAGCATTTTCTTTTTCAGCAGTAGCATATATAGTGGCATCTCCCAAGCCCATGAATCAATCAAAACGGTCAATTTCTGAAATTTTCTGCCGATATTTATTTATAAAATTTTATGCTTTCCTGCCATGGAAAGAACATCACGCATATCTGGCTTTTATAAATTGCCGATTGAAGAAAGAGTAAGGAAGGTAAAGGAATTCGCTGGTTTGAGTGATGAGGAGGAAAAGCTATTGCTTTCGATGAGCGCTCTTCCCATGGAAACAGCAGACAGGATGGTTGAGAATGTCATAGGAACATTTCAGCTTCCTCTTGGCATAGCGACAAATTTTCTTATCAATGGCAGGGACTATCTCATTCCGATGGCAATAGAAGAAACCTCCGTCATCGCTGCTGCTTCCAATGCTGCTAAAATGGCGAGGGTGCAAGGAGGTTTTAAAGCTGAAGCGAGTGAGCCTTTAATGATTGGGCAGATACAAATTTTGAACCCAAACAAAAATGCTGCTGAAGAAATAGAGAAGCATAAGGAAGAGATAATAGAGCTGGCAAATGCGCAGGACAAAATTTTGGTTAGTTTGGGAGGAGGAGCAAGAGATGTCGAGGCAAGATGGATTAGCGAGGATATGATGTGCGTTCATTTAATTGTAGATGTTAGAGACGCAATGGGGGCAAATGCAGTCAATACTATGGCAGAGGCTTGCGCTCCTTTGGTGCAAAATATAACAGGTGGAAGGGCTTTGCTCCGCATCATTTCCAATTTAGCCGACAAACGCTTGGTGGAAGCACAGGCTGTATTTGATAAGGACGCCATTGGGGGTGAAAAAGTTGTTGATGATATTCTGCATGCATATGAATTTGCTTCCATTGATCCCTACAGAGCTGCAACACACAACAAAGGAATAATGAATGGAATTGACGCAGTTATCATAGCAACGGGAAATGATTGGCGAGCCATAGAGGCAGGGGCACATGCATTCGCTGCCAAAAATGGATATACCTCACTCACTACTTGGAGAAAAAATGAGGAAGGTCATTTGGAGGGCAAAATAAAAATACCAATGGCAGTTGGACTGGTAGGAGGGGCAACAAAAGTTCATCCAATGGCTCAACTTTCCATCAAAATTTTAGGAATCAAATCTGCTAAAGAGCTGGCAGAGGTAATTGCATCTGTTGGCTTAGCACAAAACTTTGCTGCCATCCGTGCTCTAGCAACAAAAGGAATACAGGATGGACATATGCGCCTGCATGCAAAAAACATTGCTATCATGGCAGGGGCAACAGGAGATGAAATAGACCGTGTTGCAGAGGTTATGATAAAGGAGAAAAAAATACGCATGGATAGGGCAAAAGAAATTCTGGATGAATTAAGGGAATAAAAAGGAAGAGGGTTTATCCTTTATGCCTCTCTGCAACCCTACCAATCCATATTGTCAGAATTACTGCTAAGATGGTTACGATTATCGCATATGTCAGCATCTGAGGGACTCCTTCCCAATTGTCACCAAAAATCTCCTTGAATATCGCAATGATTGCTTGATTCCAT
>CAZHBO010000087.1:0-6667 GCA_964530745.1 uncultured Thermoplasmatales archaeon
AAAGATGGAAAAAGAGACAAAATTAAATAAACGAAAAAATATCCGTACTCAACAGCATTTCTTTGCGCTGAAAAATTTTATAAGCATGGATTTGTTTAATTGAGGGAGAAAAACCATGAATAAAATGATAGGACTCCTATTATGTTCATTACTTTTTATATCACCTTTGGTTAGTTCTTTAAATGAAAAAGAAATTTACGAGCCTCAGAAGGAATTAAATCCATCAGGCTTTCCACCCGTATGGAACGTTGGTGACTACTGGGTTTATGATTTGGAAGTAAATACGTCCATTGAAGATTGGTTCCCAGTTTCTTTACAAGGGAGCACCGAAGATTTAAATTTTTCAGTGGGAGATGCTTCATATAATTCATACACATTAAATTTAGAAGGAAAATTGAAAGGGCGATTTGATGCAACTGTCCACATTAAACCAATTCCCTTTAATTTACGCGTCTTAGGATGGCTGAGGAGAACGAGCATAGATGGAAGCATATTTTTAACTAAGGAAGGATGGGGTTTGAAGGAAATATATTTGCATTTACATGGTAAGGCAAGATTACTTTCTTTGCCCCTCCCTATTTTCGCTCCAATTCCATTTGATGCTACATTGAAGATAATCTTCAACTCCCCTTGCTTTTTGTTTGGATTTTCGAAAATGGAAGTGGGAGAATACTGGATTATCCCAACACCCAAATTTTCTTTATATGCTACCATTTCCCTTTTCTTTGGAATAATTGGTAAGCCCTTTAGCTCTGAAGACCTCTCTCCTCCCAATTGGGTTGATATTTATACAGAGTGCGTTGCTAAAGAAAATGTAACAGTGCCTTCTGGAACTTATGAAGCATACAAAATATGGGCTGAAGAAGGGGGGATAGTGGAATATTATTATGCACCTCAAGTGAATAATATAATAAAGTTAAAAACAAATGAAGAACTTGATTATTTTCATTTAAATGTTGAGTTGAAATCCACGAGCTATGGATGAAATGCAATTGGAGAAATTTATAAAAAAATATGGGAAAAGGTATTCAGAGCAATTGGGTATAAATGTTAAAAAAGAGCCTTTTAAATGGTTTCTTGCCTCCATTCTTTTTGGTGCGCCCATAAGGGAGAGCACTGCCATGAAAACATACAGAGTCTTTGATGCCCATGGATACACAACACCTGGTAGCATCATAAATGCAGGATGGGATGAACTGGTTAGATGTTTGGATGAAGGAGGCTATACAAGATATGATTTCAAAACAGCAGATAAGATTTTGGAGGTATGCAAGAATTTAAAAGAAGAAGGATTGGATGAAATATACAAAAAAGCAAAGGATGGAAGAGATTTGGAAAGTAGGCTTAAAAATTTAGGAAAGGGAATAGGCGATGCAACCATTTCAATTTTTCTGAGGGAAATGGATTGGGGGTATCATAAAATAAGCAAATATGCGGAAATGGCTTCCAGAAATATTGGTAAGGAAATAGAAAGCATAGAGGAAGAAATAGCATTAATGAAGTTAGGGAGAGATTACTGCAGGAAAGGAAAATGCAATGATTGCCCTCTCAGCCATGCATGCATTAAATTTCAATGATTTTGTATTCCATAGAGCCAAGCCCAATCTCCTCTGCTTTTCTTAATTGCACCATCCCATCTATACCATGAATTTTGTAGAATTTACCAATGCCTTTTTCAATTCCTTCTCCCAATGAATTTGGCATACCTGGCAATGCGTTTACTAAATCAAAGGATGCTTTATCTATTGCAACCGGATCATTTGATGCCAGAATTCCAACATCTTGCACAATAGGTGTATCTGCAAATGAACAGCAATCGCATCTTGGCGTGACATTCATGACAAAATTAAAGTATGCTACCCCCTTGACATTATTTACTGCCGCTTTAGCAGCGATTGCCACCCTCTCCTGAAATTCCTCCGCTTTCTCTGCTGGCAAATAAAAACATCCTTGGTCGCATAAGACTGTGCATGCCCCGCATCCAAAGCAAGCAGCATAGTCAATTATTACTTTATCATCAACCTTTATCGCATTGGCAGGGCAGAAATCAACGCATTTTTTGCAGAGTATGCAGTTCTTGCTATCATAAACAGGCTTACTCACTTCATGCTGCCAAATCTTTCCATTTTTGGTTGAGCATCCCATACCAAGATTTTTTATGGCGCCTCCAAATCCAGCCATTCCATGCCCTTTAAAATGGGAGGTAACAATTAGCTTATCTGCCTGTAGAATTGCTAAAGCAATTTCTATTTTGTTGCCATTAATATCTATCTCCTTTCCATCAAAGCCCAGCAATCCATCTGCTATTATTACTGGGGCATTCATTGATGAGATGCTAAATCCATTTATGGCTGCGGTATGCAAATAATCTATTGCATTCCCTCTTTTTCCGCCATAGAGGGCTGTTGTGTCTGTAACAAAAGGCATCCCTCCTTCTTTTTCCACCATCTCAACAATTTTTTTAATAAAAATGGGGCGTATGTAATTTGTATTTCCTAACTCTCCCATATGAAGTTTTATTGCAACTTTTTCATTTTTTTCAATATTGCACACTTTCTCGAAAAGTTTTGGTATAGCTTTATAAAGGGCATCGCTTGCATGATAAGTTCTTGCTGATGCAAAATAAACTTGAGCCATAGTGGAATATCTCTTTCCTATATAATTTTTCATTGCTCATCAATTGAATCAATATACTTAATGATTCCAATTAGTTTCTTGGCATATCCATATTCCTTGTAATTAAACGCTTTTCCAAATGCTGATTTATATACAATTCTTGATGTTATGAGGTGGAATGAAAGTGCTGATGTTGTTACAAGATTAAAATTTTTATTCGCAAGAATTTTTTTCATAATACTTGGGAAAGAAAAGAATTTTTTTATTATCCTGTAAGTTCCCTCATATAATTCCTCAGGAGAAAGAAGTTTTGGCTTAAATACTACATGGTATAAATCATATTTCGACCAATCTTTAGTCAAAATCCTACCCTCTTTTTCAAGCTCATCAAATAAGGGTGTTCCAGGGAAAGGTGTGAGGATATTGGCACCTATTGAATCAATGTTACATTCATATGCCATGTTAAGTGTAGCATCAAAAACATCATGCCCATCAAAATCAAATCCAAAGACAAAGGAACCGATGACTGCCATTCCATAATCATTTATCTTTTTTACTATTTTTGAATAATCTCCTGCCCTATTAAATTTTTTTCCAATGGCATTTAGACTATCTTGGGAAACTGACTCAAACCCAATAGCCCAGGCAAGACATCCTGCCTCACTCGCTAATCTCAGCAACTCCTCATCCCTGCCCAAGACATCTGCATTTCCAAAACAGGCAAAATTTTTATCCAAATCCTTCATTTTTTTGAAGAGGGTTTTCGTGTAGCCCACATTTATTGTCATTGAGGAATCATAAAATATAAATCCTTTGTAAGGTAAAGATTCTATTTCCTTTATAACCTTCTCAACGGGTTTTACTCTAAATTTACATCCAATGGGCGAATTGGATATGGCGCAGAAATTGCATTTGTAAGGACATCCTCTGGTCGCCTCTATTCCTCTAAAAGGCAAAAAACTATAATTTTTGCATTTTAAAGGGGAAGGTATTGAATCTGCATCAGCAGGAGGTGATATATAGAAGGGTTGTAATTTATCTCTCTCCACATCTTTTAAAAGAGAGTTCCATACTCCTTCTGCCTCTCCTATAACGATGCTGTCTGCATGCTGTTTCGCTTCCATAGGCAAGGCAGATGGATGATAGCCACCTAAAATGACAGGTATATCTTTGTCTCTAAAAGTATCAGCAATTTCATAAGCCCTTGGGGCTGTTGAAGTAAATGCAGATATTCCTACGAGGTCATAATCTCCATTATAATTTATTCTTTCATAATTTTCATCTACGATGATAACATCGTGCCTTTCGTCAGTCAATGCTGCTATTTGACCCAGTGTTAATGGCTGCCACAGGGTAAGCCTCATGATTAATTTTTCATACAAACTTGCCTTTGGTTTTATTGACGGCTGAATAAGCAGTATCCTCATTTTCATCAACATCCAAATTATTGACGCTCATTTTATAAACGTTCATATAATGGATGTTAATTTATAAAGTTTTCTAAAAGCATTTATTTAAAGATGTATTGTAGAAAAGATGATAAAAAAGGTTATCTTCATGGGCATTCTTTTTATTTTGGTGTGCAACGTAACTTCTCCTTTTTCATTTACATCTCAAAAAGAAATAAACCACATAACAAAAAATCATATTATCATAAAAATTGCGCTTCTTGATTCCCTCATTCCTTCCTTTACTTCTCCCACTGAAATGGAAGAAATACTTAATAAATACTCATGGGAATTTGATGGCATCTCCTATGAATTCAAAACCCAATGGGTTACAGACTTTGAAATAGCATCAGGTATTTTAAGGAAAGAAAATTTTGACGTTCTTGTCATCCCAGGAATAGGGAAAGAATTTAGGCGTCCAATGGATGATAAGTGGAAAAAAGAGATAAGAAATTTTGTTGCAAATGGAGGAGGATATTTTGGCACATGTGGAGGAGCAAATTTAGCATCCCTAGGGCTCATAAATGCAAAACAGAGAGGATGGAAAAAAGAGACAATCTGGGAATATTTCATGAATAAATCTGCCATTGGCATTGCTCCAGTAAAGGCATATCAGGATATGGGAGATCCCATTGCATGCAGCATTATATACAAAAATCCTTCCCGTATTGGTCAATCTGCTTATATATGGTATAATTTGTCCATTGAGGGCTGTGGTGTATGTCAACATTGCAGAATAAACAAAAATCATCCTATATTTTATGGCTGTGAAAATGATACAAGAATAATAAGATGGGTTGGGGGTCCTGCTTTATTGCCGGTGGGCAATGTAACTATTCTTGCATGGTATCCAAGCCAAAACATCTCTGGCTTAAATGGAAATGAAAGTACGAGCATACATGCTTGGAGATACGTTGGGCAGGATTTTAATCATCCTCTAGATTTCTGGGACATGGACGACATTATAAAAACCCATCTTGCTGGAAAGCCAGCTGCCATAGCATGCAATTATGGAAAAGGGAGGGTTGTTATATTCGGAAATCATCCGGAGCATCCAGTATGGAAAGGTGGGAGAATTGTTGAAGAGGATACAAATAAAAATCACATGCTTTTAAAAGGTCTTTTCCGTTGGGAGGATAGAAAAATGATGCCATTTTCATATAATTGGTGGATTGTTCGCAGAAGCGTTGCTTGGGTTGCTGGTATTGAAAGATTGCCACCTTTTGGGTAAAAAATTTTATTAAAGGCAATACGTTGCGTAGCCAATGAATGAAGGAAGAAAGCAGGATGTTGTGTACAAAATTTTTCGCCTTTTGAGGGAGAATGTCATTAAAATTCTCATGGTTTTGAGGGAAAAGGAAAAGATAAGATGGAAGGAATTGCAGGAAGAGACAGGTATATCTACTGCCACTTTTAATCGCTCCCTTGCTGCTTTACAGGAAATGCATTTTATATCAAAGGAAGAAGGATATTATAGCTTAACATGGGCAGGAAGGCTGGTTATGGATGGCATTCTTTTGTTAGGATGGAGAATGGCGGATAAACCTGAGGCTATTGGCAGTATAATAGCAGAGAAAGTTCTTGCAAGAGATATTGTGATGGTCTGGATAATCATCATATTTGTGAGCCTCCGCATTCGTGGTAGGGTAAATATAAAAGAGTTGGAGGAGGAAATAGATAAGGAGAGGAAGGTCATCACAAAAATAATAAAGGAATATGAAAAAGAAGGTTTCCTTACAATAGAAGATGGCATGCTCATTGCAACAGAAAAGCTTCGCGAGCTCACTCCAGAAGAGCTTTTCTCAATGAAATAAATTTCATTGGAAATGCTTATATAGTTGGAAAATATTCAAATTTAACGATTGTTAATAGGATAGTATGAAAGGAAAAATTTTTGTGTTTTTGTTAATTGTTGCAATTTCATTGACGGGAACAACAAGCACTGGATATAACATCAAAGCGAATAATCAATTTACTCATGCCGTATTTGCAGAGATTGGAGTAGATGCCTCGCAAAAGAGCATTAGCGCAGAGAATATGCTATATGGCATCTATCTATCAAAAAATACCCCTTTTATTATGTAAGCATGGTTAGCGATGAGATGGAAGAAGCAAAGGAAAGGATGGAAGATTATAATATCTGTGGATATCCTACTGCTTTCTTTGAGGGCGGTAAAGAAGTTATATATGGTGTTCCAGAAAGCACATCTTACTATGAAGATGCAATAATATCTGCTGGAAGTCGGGAAACACCAAATGTTGAAATAAATTTAACTGCAGAATGGATACTCTGCCCTTGCCAGCGTGGTATAACGGCAGAGGTAACCATATCCAATTATGAGCCATTTTTATACAAAGGAACTCTTATTATTTACATTACAGAAATATATTCGAGATGGGGAAGTAATAGCATTCCATACCATTTTGGATTTATGGGCTATGCTTTAAATGAAAGTATAGTTATATCACCTCATAGTAGTTATTATACCTATGGCTACTGGAATCCAGAAGCATACGATTTTCATGGAATAGAAGCAAATGACATGAGCAATTTCATGGTATTTGCCGTATTGTTTAATCAGACAGAACATGATGCCTACGCC
>CAZHBO010000088.1:0-6534 GCA_964530745.1 uncultured Thermoplasmatales archaeon
AAAATGCGAAGGTATTGTCCATTTACCCAAAATGGTAGATTTTAACGATAGTTAAATTTTAATATCCCTTTTTAATAAGCGTTTTGTGATATCATGAAAAAAGGAATTGTGATGTTTGCTGCTCTTTTTTTAGTATTGACAGCAGTGCAGATAACTCCAGCAAAAACTCTGAATAATCCACCAGAAAAGCCCACCATAAATGGACCAACATCTGGTGAAGCAGGTAAGTCCTACACTTACACTGCTGTCTCAACAGACCCAGATGGTGATAAGATATTTTATTGTTTCAACTGGGGAGATGGAAATGAAATATGTACAGATTTATATCCATCTGGTCAACAAGCATCTGCATCACACACATGGGAAAGTAAGGGAGATTATACCATAACTGTTAAAGCAACAGATGAGCATGGAGCTGAGAGTGAGCCAGCTACCTTAAAAGTAAGTATGCCCTTGTCATATGAAAAACCATCCATTAGAATAATTAAGCCTCGTAATGGAATATACATCTTTGACATCAAAATACTTCCAATACTTGGACAAATTGTGATAGGCGATATAACTGTAAAAACGAGAGCATCTGATGATGTTTCAAGAGTTGATTTTCTACTTCAGATGAGTTGTGGTTGTGGATTGAAAGTAATGCATACAGACACTTCCTCCCCATTCACTTGGGAATGGAATATGGATTATGACGATGATGAGGTAATTGATGAGGGAATTGTTTCCCTTACGGTAAGGGCATATGATAGTGAGTGGCAGGAGTCAAAAGATGCCATTACTATCCTTAAATTATAGGTGAATGGATGAAAGTATTACAAATGCTATTTCTTCTTTTCATATCCCTTGCATTGTTGCAACCATCTTCCGCTATAACTCCTGATACGCCTTTATCAATAACTGTAACACCCGAGCATCCAGAACCAGGTGATAAAATAACCGTATATGCAGAAGGAGGAAGAAATATTTCAGATATTATTATTCAAATATGCTATGGTGACATTTGTTTGCCACTGAAATCAATGAAAAAAGTAGAGGAAGGTAAATACAAATATTCATTTTATGTCAATAAAACAACGGAGGTAAGCTTACATTTGAAGATAATGGAAGGTGAATCATTCACGTGGGATAACTCAACGAGTTTTAAAGTAGAAAAAAAGGGGAATGGAACGCCAGGATTTATGGCAGTTGCCACCATTTGTGCTGTTGCAGCAGTTCTTTTCATTAGAAGAAGGTCGTAACCTTAAAATAAAGAGATGCAATACCATCTAAGATGAAATACGAATCTCTCCTTCTTATCTTTTTCCTTCTACTCTCCTTTCTTTCCTTTCTGCCCTCTCATGCCAAAGAAGATGCAATAATTTTTTGTGAGGAAGGAACTGCTACGTGGTGCAGTGCATGTCCCAACACAGCAGATGCTTTGCATTCTATTTACAAATCAGGGGACTATGAATTTTACTATGTTGCCATGGTTTCAGACAAAAATTCAAAAGCAGAAGCACGTCTGGCAGAATACAACATTGCTGCCTATCCAACAACATTTTTTGATGGAGGTTATCAGGTAGTTTTTGGAGGAGTGGAAGGAGAAGAGGCATACAGGGAGGCTATTGAAAATTGTATGGCAAGGGAAAGAGCAAATATAGCCATCCATTTATCTGTGACTTGGGAGGGAAATGGAAACATTGGCATTAACATTTCCATTCAGAATAAAGAAGGCAAGGCATATGAAGGAAATCTAAAGGCATATGTTGTTGAGCCCACCTCAAGGTGGAAGGACCATGATGGAAACCCATACAATTTTGGATTTCTTGATTTTGCTTTCAATGAGGATGTTATTATACAAAAAGATGAGCAAATAGATAAGTCTAAAATATGGAATGCAACTCAAGCAGGATATCAAGGTGTAGAGAGGGAAAATATAATGGTAATTGCTGTTCTTTTTTCTAAGGATGCTCATACAAAATACTCAGACCCTCCTGCAAATAATCATGAATTCAATGCTCATTATGTTGATGCTGTTGCTGTAGCAAAACCACCAAAGGATGCACCTCCTCAAACAAAGATTATTTTAAAGCCACCATCTGTCATAGGCTACAGAAATGCAACCTTTTCTTGGATAGGGAGTGATGATTTTACACCTCAACAGGACATTCTTTATTCCTATATGCTGGCAGGATATGATGCAAAATGGTCGGCTTGGAGCAATGAAAAGGAAAAAACATACGAAAACATTCCAGATGGCACATACACATTCATGGTAAAAAGCAAGGACAATATAGGACAGGAAGGAAACATTGCATCATGGAAATTTACTGTTGATACCTCACCTCCATCAGTCATCTCAACAAAACCGAAGCCTAACTCCATAAATGTGGCAGTATATTCCTCCGTATCCATCATTTTCTCTTTTGATATGGAAAGGGAATCAGTTGAAAAAGCAATTGAAATCAATCCAAATTTGCCTTACACTACTCATTGGAGTGGTAAAAGAGAAATCATCATCACTCCAAAAGACAAATGGGAATACGACACCACATATACCATCACCATTCATAAAGGAGCAAGACGAACAAGTGGTCAAGAAATGCAGGAATATACATTTTCATTTGAAACTGAGGGCAAAGACACAACGCCGCCAAGGATTCTTTCCACAATTCCTCCAAATGAAGGAAAAATAAAGGCGGGAAAAGATATAACCATTATATTTTCAGAGCCGATGGATACTTCATTTTTCACCAGAGCATTCCACATTGAGCCATGGATTCCTTATCATATAGAATGGGAAATGAATGACACACATCTCTACATAATTCCGAAAGAATGGGAGAGCGGCATTTATAAAATTCTCATAACAACTTATGCAAGTGATAAACACGGTAATAGGCTAAATGAGAACTATACCTTTATTTTCGAAATATCTTCTCCCTCGATTATATCCACATCTCCCTCAAATGGAGAGAAGGAAGTTCCTATCTACACAAATATAACCATCACTTTTTCTGAAAAAATGGATAAGAAAAGTGTTGAGAATTCCCTCATCATTTCACCACAAACAGCATTCGAAATTAAATGGGATGGAAATAAATTAATTCTTCATCCTTCCAAGCCTTTACAATATGAAAAGGAATATGTTGTAAAAATAAGTAAAAATGCAAAAAATATGTATAATATTTCCCTCGAAAATGATTACATTTTTTCTTTTTTAACTGAGGAAAAAACGCCTGAGAGAGAGATAGAGGAAACTCCATCATTTACTACCATCCTTTCCTTCCTTGCTATTTTCCTTATTTTATTGAGGAAATTTTCAGAGAAGATTTATTAACCTTCTTTTTATCCCGAAGTGAATGGAAAATCTGCATCGAATATTCGAGAAGCAAGGATACGCCATTGTCGGAAAACACTCAGCAGTAAAGCTATGTCATTGGTTAAGAAAGTCATTATTATATCATAAACAATGTTATAAGCACACTTTTTATGGCATACAAAGTCATCGCTGCTTGCAGATGAGTACGGCAGCATTTCACTGTACCCAAAAATGCCTTTTCTGCTGGCGATTCCAAGGCTTCACAAAAACAAGCATGGAAAAAGAAATTGTAGATGATCCTGAAACCATATTCCAGAAATGCATAGAGGAGCAAAGGCGCCTCGTTTCAGGCTTCAAAGGGGACGAGAGGTGCGATGAGAAAAAATGGGAGGAAGCAAGGGAGCCAAAGCATGTTGCCTGCTCATTAACCGGAGAGCCAACATTATATCCTTTCCTAAGCGAGTTTTTTGAAATCTGTCATCGCCATGGAATGACTACCTTCTTAGTTACCAATGGAACAATGCCAGAAGTATTGGAAAAAATGGATTGCCTGCCAACCCAGCTCTATGTTTCTGTTTCTGCACCAAATGAAGAAATATATAAAAAATTATGTTGCCCCTTGATAAAAAATGGATGGGAAAAATTGAATAAGACACTGGAATTACTCCCTTCTTTGAATACAAGAACGGTCATCCGCCATACATTGGTTGATTCATGGAATTTGGGATATGAGGAGGAATATGCAAGAATTGATGAAAAGGCGGAGCCATGGTTTATAGAACCAAAGGGATATGTTTTTGTGGGATATTCACGGCAGCGTCTTAACATAAAAAATATGCCTTCTCATGAGAAAATAAAGAAATTTGGAGAAAAACTTGCAGAATTAACAGGTTATGAAATTGAAGGGGAGAGAGAAGATTCTAGGGTAATTTTACTTGGGAGAGGAAAGGAGAGGAAGATATGAATGATGTAGAAACTATCCTTGCCATTATTGCATCCTTTTCATTAATTATTTTCTTGGTTGCTAAAAGAAAAAATTTTGCTATTGCCATTCTCCTTGGCTCTTTCCTACTTGCCCTTACAAATCCACAAAAAGTTCCAGATATTTTGTTGGATACTGTTTCTGACCCAAAAGTCATTTCCCTCATAATCATTGTCATCCTAATAAAACTTTTAGCAACTATTTTGCAGGAGAGCGGGGAGATGAATGCACTTATTCTTGCATTGAGAAATAAATTGTCATATAAGGGCATGCTTATTGTTATTCCATCTGTTTTGGGTTTGCTTCCTGTGCCAGGAGGAGCGTTGCTTTCTGCCCCTCTTATCGATGAGCAGGGGGAAAAAAGGGAAATGAAAAAGGAGGAAATGACTTTCATAAATCTATGGTATCGCCATATATGGTTCATGATTTTCCCGCTTGCCACACCATTAATCCTGCTTGCTGATTTATCTAACTTAAACATATATACTCTCATTTTAATGAACTTTCCCCTCTTTATCATCAGTTTTATTGTGGGCTTATTTTTCATAAGAAAGTTTTCGGGAGAGAAAGAGGAAGGGCTAGAAGGAAATTATAGAGGGATAATTCCAATCATTATACCTGTTTCCATTGCAGTGCCTTTATCCTTCTTTACTTCCACATATTTTGCATTTCTAATTTCACTTCCTATTGGAATAATTGCTGCCTTCCTAATTGCAAAAAGAATGGATATATCATCTATAAAAAAAGGAATTTCGCCTACCCTTGGTATAGCTATATTTGGCATAATGTTCCTAAAAAATACTATTTTTTCCACGGGAGCAACGGAGATTATTTCCTCTCATCTTTCCCATTTAAGTCCTGTTTTGGTCATCGCATCTCTTTCTTTTATAATTGGTCTGCTAACTGCTCATAATTTAGCTGCCATAGGTATTTTATACCCAATTCTTTCACCATTCCTCAATAACGCTTCTTTAGTGAGTCTGCTTTACATATCTTCCTTTATGGGCTATCTTATTTCCCCTATTCATCCATGTGTTGTCCTCACCTATGAGTATTTCAAACCAAAATTCACCAGCCTCTATAGGTTCCTTTTCCCTCCTGCCATTTTTATTGTTATCATGGCAATAATAATATACGGGATTTTATGAATATCCTCCAATTTTTAAACTTGGATCTCCAAGCAAAACCCATTGCTGAACAATTTTGCTATCAACCTTATCTGTCATTGGCGGAAATTTATTCAAGTAATAGGTCAGCCCTGTTGCATGCGTCTCTCCAAGCATATCTTTTCCCTCACCATAGCTCTTGAAAAACTGTATTTCCATATACCTTCCCCTTTTTTCTAGGCATTCTTCGCCAGGCTCTCCATATCCATAACCACTATTTGCAATGGTGGCTATCGCACCCCCGTCTATCTTGCGAGTAAGCCACCATCCCCAGCACTCTGGACCCCAAGTGGAATGATAGTATGTCTTTTTTAGATTTTTTAAATCCAGCAGATTGAGTAAACTGATGTTAAACTGATTGTTGTGACATCCACCCACGATACAGACGGGATACATCCCTTCGTTCTTTAATTTTATAAATTGTGTCTCATCTATTCCAATCCATGTATTTCCATCATACGGCGGATGAGTTGCCCAGCTCATTGGGTTACCATGTCCTGAGAAATGCAGGAAGCCACATCCCTCACTTATTGCATTTATAATATCGTCTCCACTGGAAAGAGCGCCTGTTGATGTCCAAATAAATTTTCCCTCAAATCCATCAAGATACTTAAACGCTTCTGCAGTTGCCAACTCCCCTTCATAATATGGGTCATCTTCATCAGGATAAGTATCTCCTGCTACTCCAACAAATCTTTTAAACCATTGCTGCCCATAGGCATTGTTTTCATAATTTGTTATTTTCTCGACCATAACGTTTACTTCAAATTTATTTCTGCATGCTAACCTTCCAATATAAACATCTGGATACATGTCTATGATATCTTTATCCTTAAAATTCCACTCAGCAAAAATGCCGTTGCCATTACTATCCCAGTCTTCAAAGGCAATGCTCCCATTGTCATATCTATAAATGTCAGAGAAATAGAGGTCACTGAGAAATTTTCTCTCATCAGATCCATCATCCAAATGGGAGTACCTCACTGGGCACCACCATTTTTCCTGCACAACGCCTCCATGTCTTCCACCAACCAGCAAAACATATTTTATTCCCCACTGCTCAATGGCATTTTTAATGAAAT
>CAZHBO010000089.1:0-6482 GCA_964530745.1 uncultured Thermoplasmatales archaeon
ATGATGATTATAATAGCAACAATTCAGGTTGGCAATATGACCACTTCAATAAAATACAAGATGCAATAAATGCTGTTGCTGAAAATGGAACTGTATATGTGTTCAATGGAACATATTACGAAAATGTGATTGTTAACAAAACTATTAATCTTATTGGTGAGGATAGAAATGGAACGATTGTTGATGGTGGGGGAAGTGGGCATACGGTCTTCGTAACTGCAAATGGAGTAAATATTAGGAACTTTAGTATAACAAATAGTAGTTATAGTGGTATTGTCCTCAATTTTGTTTCAAACAGCAGCGTCAGAGATTGTGTATTTTATAACAATAGTTGGTCTGGCATCATTCCATGGTATTCATCCAATAATGAAATAGTGAATTGTTTGTTTTATAATAACACCGGCATTGATTTATATAACTCAACAAACATTCAAATTAGAAATTGTAAATTTTTTGACAACCCGATAGGAATTATGTTGGAATATTCCAAATTCAATATAATTTCCAACTGCACTATTTCAAATAATGATTGTGGTTTCCAACTTAAGTTTTCAAATAATAATACAATCTCTAACTGCAATATTTCAAACAATGAACAAGGCATTTATATCTATAATTCCAGCAACAACATCATCTACAACAACTATTTCGACAATATAGTAAATGCCTACGACAATGGCAATAACATATGGAACATCTCCAAAACACCAAGAACAAATATCATTGGAGGACCATATCTCGGTGGAAACTATTGGAGCGACTATGCTGGTATCGATACCAATGGAGACGGTTTAGGAGACACAAACTTACCATATAATTGTTCTGGAAATATTCAAAATGGCGGAGACTGGTTGCCATTAGTAGAACCAAATTATGCACCCATTGCTAATTTTTCATATTCTCCATTGCATCCAACTGATTTAGATACAATTCAATTTACTGATTTATCAACAGATAGTGACGGTTCCATTGTTAACTGGACATGGAACTTTGGAGATGGAAATATAAGTTATGAGCAAAATCCATCTCATCAATATGCAGATGATGGAGTTTATAACATAACTTTAACTGTAAGAGATGATGATGGTGCAACGGGAAGTATGATGAAACAGGTGGTTATTTCAAATGTTCCTCCTGTTGCTGATTTTTCATATAAATTTAAAGATAAAAGAACGATTGAATTCACTGATTTATCGCATGATTCAGATGGCTCTGTAATAAACTGGACATGGAACTTTGGAGATGGAGAGGTTGCATATGAACAGAATCCAACACATGAATATTCCAGGGGAGGAAGTTATAATGTTACTCTAAGTGTAAGAGATGATGACGATGCCGTTAATTCTATTTCCAAGAGCATTTACGTGGATACATTTCCTCCATGGACTGAAATATGGGTAAATGGTAGCATGGGAAATAATGGATGGTTTATCAGCAATCAGGTAATTATTGGATTTATTGCTCACGATACTGGCTATGGCGTTGCGTATACAAAATATCGCTTGGATGGAAAGGAATGGCATGATTATGATGCAGCGATTGGAATATGGGAGAATGGAGAGCATGTCATTGAATATTATTCAGTGGACAATGCTGGAAATGTTGAGAGCATAAGGTCATATACCTTCAAGTTGGATAACAATCCGCCAGAAGTGGAGGTTATTTACCCAAATGGTGGTGAAATATTAAATGGAAGCGTTGCCATTAAATGGATTGCAAGTGATAATTGCGACAGCAATCTTCTGATTGATATTGAATACAGTAATGATGGAACAACATGGTATAAAATTGTATCCAATGAATCCAACGATGGAGAGTATGATTGGGATACATCATCATTGCCATATGGAAACAATTACTTGGTTAAGATAATTGCAGAAGATGATGCAGGAAATGTAAATTACGATATTTCAGATGGAAATTTCACCATCTCCAATCCCACTTCATTGTCCATATCAATCATTAAGCCCAGAGGATATCTCTATATTATGGATAGAGAAATTGTCCCTCTCCCTGGTAATACAACCATGGTGGTGGGTGCAATAACAATTGAGGTGGATATCAAAAGCATACTGGGCATTGAAAAAGTAGAATTTTATATTGATGAAGAGTTGAAAGCAACTCTGACAGAGAAACCATATCAATGGTTATGGGATGAGAAAGCATTCTTTACACATACAATAAAGGTTATTGCTTATGATGCTGCTGGAATGACTGCAATGGATGAGCAAACCATATGGATATTCAACCCTTAACCTTTTTCTTTTATGAAATTTATGAACATCTCCTGAAAATTAATTATATAAACCCTTCATCCATATTTTTATGTTTTTGACGATGAATTTGGTGGAAAGTATAGGGGAATATCTCATGCATATGTCGGGGGGAAATATTTTACTCGCTGCCTTTTATGCTGGTTTATTTGTGGCTTTGATGACTTCCCTCGGCTCCTTCCTTGCTCTTTTTGCCCATAGATTGCCAGAGTGGGGGCTGGATGTAAGCCTTTCGTTTGCTGCTGGAGTGATGATTGTGGCAAGTTTTACAAGTTTGATTCTCCCTGGAATTGACATAGCAGGAAATTTTGCTCCTGTAGCCATTGGAATTTTCCTCGGCATTTTCCTGATTTTCCTCATGGACAGATATCTGCCTCATGAGCACAGAATTGGGGGCTATGAGGGACCAAAAAAATTTCGCGAAAAGATGAAAATGATGTGGCTTATCGTATTTGCCGTCATAATCCATAACTTTCCTGAAGGGCTTGCAGTTGGCACAACCATGGTATATGACTTACATCTTGGGATAATAACCGCCATAGCCATAGGAATTCAGGACATTCCAGAAGGTACTGTAGTTTCTCTCCCCCTTGCCCTCATGCAGAAAAAGCGTTTGAAACCGATAGCAATAGGAGTGTTGAGTGGAGTGGCAGAGATGATGATGGTTATAGCAGGCGCTATCTTCTTCAATTATTTTTCATCTTCTCTTCCCTATGGAATGGGACTGGCTGGGGGTGCCATGCTTTATGTTACAGTAAAGGAGATGATACCTGAGATATATGAAAAGGGGGAGCATGAGGTTATGATAACAGCAGGCTTCTTCCTTGGCTTTTATGTAATGCTTTTCCTCGATTCTTTCCTTGGATGATTTATTTGAGAAAAATATTCTTCCGCTGCCTCCTGCTGTACATGAAATCATCTTCAGTGCTTTCTCTGGATATCTCCACAAATTCAATTATTTCCGCCATTCTCGCGCTCATTTCATCAGCCAGATATACTGCCAATGCTTCGGGGAACATGGGTTCCTTGGGAGAGCCATTCTCATTTTTGCCATGATGACTTAAAATTATATGGAGGATTTTGCTTTTTAACTCCTCATCAAAATCTGGGATTTCCTTAATTTTTTCAGCCACATAAAGAAAACCAAGCATGACATGGCCAATAAGTTGGCCTTCGTTCGTTCCCTTAATTCTCGTCGTAACCTCCATCTCCTCCAGTTTCCCTATGTCATGCAAAAGGGCACCAGCCACCAGTAAATCATGATTCAGAGAGGGAAAATTCTTCTCCGTTACCTTACAGAAATCCAGTACTTCCAAAGTATGCTGAAGAAGCCCACCAATCCAGTTATGATGTATGGATATTGCTCCTGGATGAACTTTCATTTTCCTTTTCATTGTCGCATCACCAAATATTCTTTCCAGCAATTCCCTTATCTGGGGATTTTCCACCCCCTCAATTTCCCTCATCAATCTTTCATACATCATGTCCAGATCCATCCTCGCTGGCTTAACAAAGTCCTCCTTTTCATACTGTTCTTCATCCAATACCTGAATTATCTCGGGCTCATTAGCCACCAGCCGTAACTTCCCTCCATATTGCGAAACTTTTCCCCTTATCCTGACAACAGAATCCACCTTTATTCCATCATATATTCTCCTTACTTTTTCCTCATCTCCTCCACCCCAGTAAATGTATTCTATAGTTCTTCCACTGCTATCGGTGAGGAGAAGGATAAAGCGGTAGCCACCAGAATACTGGGAAATACCCTTCTTTATCTCCACCACAAAAATGTCATCTATCTCATCTCCTTCCTTCAGGGATGGAATGAGATGCTTTTTCCTGTATTTTTCTTTTCCTTCATCCATTAAATCATAAATAACAAAAAATAAAATAGTTTGTGGTGAGAGAAAGTTAATTTTATAAATGTTTCGAGTGTTTTATAAAAGGAAAGGTGGCAACTCAGAAACCTTTAACTTTCCTAATATATTAAAGGGGCAAAATATGAATGAAGAAAAAAATATGGTAATATTTGGAGATGCTCAAAATATGAAAGAGGTGGATGATAATAGCATCCATCTTGTTGTAACTTCACCCCCCTACTTTAACGCCCCCTTTGACTATCCTGATTTGTTCGAGAGTTATAACGGATTTTTGAAATTAATAAGGAATGTCGCCAAAGAGTTAAAAAGAGTTTTGGCTAAAGGAAGAATAGCTGCTTTTGTAGTGGATGACACTCTGATTAAGGGAAAAAAATACCCTGTGGTTGCAGATATAACCAAAATTTTTATTGAAGAGGGGTTTAAGTATAGGGAAAGGATAGTCTGGGTTAAACCCGAAGGTTATATACGGATAAGTAGAAGAAGTGGGGTTTTACTTCAACATCCTTATCCCATGTATTATTACCCAGACAATCTTCAGGAATCCATACTGATATTCCAAAATGGAGATTTTGAATACGAAAAAATCCCCCAATCCATTAAAGAAGATTCAAAAATAAATGTTAATGAGTATCAGCAGGAAAAATGGTATTTGAATGTATGGCACATCACAAATGTACTCCCCATAAATAATAGACTGGAGAAAGGAATAGCTGCATTTCCAGAGGAAATACCTTACAGATTGATAAAACTTTTTTCATATAAAGGAGAAACTGTGCTGGACCCTTTTATGGGTTCTGGAACCACTTTAAAGGTAGCCACTCAATTGGGTAGAAGGGCAATTGGTTATGAAATAGATGTTGAACTTTTGGGAGTGGTAAAGAAAAAATTGAAGATAAATCAACTAACTCTCACCCAGAAATCATCAAATTTTGAGGTGATAATAAGGGAAGATGTAAAACATTTGAGGACTCAATTGCAGGAAAAAATTGCCAGGAATAATAGGAGGTAATAAATTGGAAATATTCGCAGAAATAAAAGGCATAAAATATACACCATTGCTCTGCAGAGAATTGGAAACATACAGTATTACCAGCTTGGGAAAAGCAATTGAAGAGAAATCCAGCTTTATTATTGAAATAAATGAAAAAGATAGAGTAGCAGTAAGCTGGTGGGTTTCTCCAAAAAGAACACGTTCCTATCCTTATGCAAGAGTATATGATACATTAGGTTTTTCTGGAAAAAAGATTACCATAATTCCTATAATAAAGGATGAAGGAAAAGACGGAGATAGAGATTTTCTCCAGTGGGATACCATTTCATTAATGAGTTTATTGGGAATCTATGTAATTGTCTCTTATTATGTCGAAGCAGAAAAAAGTGGTAAATATGACAATAAAATCACAAAACAAAGATTTGATATAGAGCAACTAAAAAAAGAGATAATCAGAATTTTATCTTATCAATCAGATGCACTTCATTGGAATCTGGAGCAAATAGAAAGGATACCAAAGATAGCAGAATTAGCCTTTATGCATTACGAAAATATTTCTAAAAAATTGGGAGTAGAAATGCATTCTCCAGAATCTGCTCGACAGAGAATTAAAGAGATAAAAAGAGGAAAAGAAGTTTTCATGAATCTTTCCAGAAAACTTGCTCATGAGTCTCAGAGAAGAGAAAGCATCACTTCTCAACCAAAAGAGTACTTATCTGGAGAAAAAGCAAACATTACTATCAAAAATTATCTTGGGGGTTATTATTACTTTACCTGTGACGAAGTGGAAATTCATGCTAATAAACTATATCTAATAGAAGGAAAGCACACAAAAACAGGAATTTTGCCATCAACTGGAGATATAAAAGATGGATTGATAAAAATGATATTATTCACAAATTTAGTAAACGTATTTTTGAATGAAAAAGAATTTGTTCCTATTCCTGTTTTAAAGTTAACTTCCACCCAAAAGTTGGATTTTTCTTTGTTGAAAGGACGTAAAAGAAATTTTATGGAAGAATTAAAAAAGGAGGCAAAAATCAATGGATTTAAACTCAAGATAAATGATTTAATTCTGATATGATGTAAAACTTGTCTTACATTTTTGATATCTTTTTCCTTCACAAATTCCACTAAAAATTAAAATATCCGCCCTTATACCATCATGGCAAAAATATTTATTACAAGAAGATTGCCCGAGGAAGGAATTAAAATGCTGGAAGAGCATGAACTTGAAATATATGAGGGAGATATGCCTCCAAGCAAAGAGGAAATCATAGCAGGTGTTAGAGGAAAGGATGCGCTCACATGCCTCCTCACTGATAAACTAGATGGCGA
>CAZHBO010000090.1:0-6479 GCA_964530745.1 uncultured Thermoplasmatales archaeon
AAAAAAATATATCAGGAGAAAGGTTGATGATTATCCGTTAAAAATAGCAAATTTTAAGTGTAAGTATTGTATTGCATATCTACAGGTGAGCATATGAAAAAGAGAGGGGTCGGGATCGCACTAGTAGTAGTTGTAGCTTTTTTATTCCTTATTATATCCTCCCAAAAAATAGGAAATGAGAGAGATGTGTCTGCTCTGCCGAGTGGGAAAATCATTTTTGTCAACAAAGATTTTACCGATGATCCGGAAAACCATAAATGGAATACCATACAGGAAGGCATTAATGATGCAGAAGAAGGAGATATTGTATATGTTTTTGCAGGAACATATTCAGAAAATATATTCATTGCAAAGAGCATCACATTACTGGGTGAGGGTTCGACAATAGATGGACAAAACTTTTACACAGTAACCATCCTTGCAGATAATATAAAAATTAAAAACATGAATATTATCCACGGAGAAAAAGCAGGATTGTACATAGGGAATTATTCCTACCTCACCATTGAAAATTGTAGTATTTATGGAAATAACCAATACGGCATATTTGCTTTCTCTTCCAATGGAAATAAATTTCTTAACTGTTCCATATACAACAATGAAAAGGGAGGTGCACATTTCATATTTTCTGAGCAAAACAGCATCTTAAATTCAGAAATACATGGGGGAGATTGGGGAGTTATATTCCAAAATTGTTCTGAATGCATAGTAGAAAATTCAATTTTTTCTGACCAGGAAAACAAGAGCATAAATATAAGTTATTCAAATGGGATTACAATTAAAAATTGCAGCATATCTGGAAGTTTTTGCGGCATTCGTTTGAGGGCATCTCAAAATAGCACAATAGATGGGTGTATGATTAGTGAGAATGTCATTGGAATTCGCATCGATGGCTCTACTTCCAATGAAATTAAAAGTTGTCATATTGAAGAAAATGTTGGCTATGGCATTTATGCAGGGGAATATGGTGTGCCGTCCCAGAACAATATTATTCATCATAATAACATTATAGGCAATGGAAATAATGCCTATGATGAGGGCTCAAATGCATGGAATACAAACATTGGCAATTACTGGGATGATTATGATGGCAGCGATGCAAATAATGATGGAATAGGTGATGTGCCATATATCATACCTGGAGGATATGCAATGGATGAGCATCCATTAATGAATCCTATCGCTGAGCCTCCTTTGTTTGTATGGGTGGATGATGACTTTGATGCTTCCTCTCCTGGATGGGGTAAAGACCAGTTTGATAACATCCAAGATGGAATTGATGCTGTTGTGGAGAATGGCACTGTATATGTTTACCAAGGTGATTATTATATAACAAATGCCATAACTATAGAAAAATCTCTGACGCTTAAAGGAGAAGGAGATGTTTTTTTAAATTCATCTACTAATGGAATATTTATTCATGCTGCAAATGTTAATATTTCTGAAATAAAAATTGAAAGCAAAGACAATGGAATAAAAATAGTTAATTCACATAATGTAATCGTCAAAAACTGCTCATCTTATGGAGCAATTTTTGGGATATATTTAGTAA
The DNA here is from genome assembly GCA_964530745.1 of uncultured Thermoplasmatales archaeon. Classification (GTDB taxonomy): domain Archaea; phylum Thermoplasmatota; class E2; order UBA202; family DSCA01; genus CAZHBO01. The sequence goes on from CAZHBO010000090.1 coordinate 1,553, forward strand.
ACTCGTATGATTGCTCCATTTCCAATTCTCAGTTCTTTAACAATGTTAAAGGAATATATCTTTTCAATGCAACGTATGCAACCATGAGTAATTTATTCATACATAATAATTCATATTTTGGGATGGAAATTGCCCATCATTCCATGGATAACATAATTTTTGATTCACAAATAGAAAATAATGGGGAATACGGCATATACATTTTCCAAAATTCAAATGGAAACAGAATATGGCACAATAATTTCATCAACAATACTGCCTATGATGCATGCAGCAATGAATGGGGTTATTTATATGAATATGCCCTCGGAAATTACTGGAGCGATTACACTGGCAGTGATGAAGACAAGGATGGAATGGGTGATGTGCCATATCTCATAGAAGGAGGAGAAGCAGATGAATACCCATTGATAAATCCCATCTCCAATCCTCCATTTTTTGCATGGGTTAATCCTATTTACAACTCATCCATCCCAGGATGGAAATTGGACCATTTTAATTCCATTGTCAATGCAGTTAATGCAATTAAGGAGAAAGGAGGATGTTTTGTTTTTAATGGAAATTATAAAGAAAACGTTGACTTGAATAAAGAAATGATAATAACTGGAGAGGATGAGGAAACCACACTGGTGGAAGGAGAAGAAGGGAGCGCTTTCACCATTTCTGCAGAAAATGTGATTATCCAGCACATAGGCATAGAAAATTGCTGGGATGATGCAGGCATTGCCATTTTGGCATCACATGCAACCGTTAATTCATGCATTGTATCATCCAATTATTACGGCATATTTGTAAATGCTATGGATGCAACGATTGAAACAAGCACGATTAAAGAAAATTCTTTCATTGGCATCTGGCTTATGGAAAGCGATGATGCAGAGATAAAAGAATGCTTGATAGAGGGAAACAATGATGGAATAGTATTCCAGGAATCTCACTATGGCACTATAGAAGAATGCACCATTTCATCAAATTCTTTCACAGGCATAAGAATGGAATTTTCTTTGGAGAATACCATTCATTCATGCGTTATAGAGAAAAACATTTATGGATTATACCTCCACACTTCATATGCAAACACGATTTTCTTCAACGATTTTATTGAAAATGAAGAGCATGCCTATGATGACGGGCAGAATTCATATGACAATGGAAGCGTTGGCAACTATTGGGATGATTATGAAGGCATCGATGCAAATAGAGATGGAATTGGAGACAGCTATTATTACATTGCAGGTGGCGAAAATGTTGACAGATATCCTTTGATAAGAAGGAAAGGAATGCCAATTGCATATTTCTCCTATGTTCCTTCTGTGGACATATCTACAAGCGATGTCATTTCATTTTTCGATGAATCTGTTGACTTAGACGGCTACATAAATAAATGGTTATGGGACTTTGGAGATGGGAATGTAAGCAATGAAAAAAATCCGAGCCACCGTTATGGAGACGATGGAACATATGTAATCAACCTCACCATATGGGATGATGATGGGAATACAGCATCAACGGAGGAAAGCATAGAAGTAGAAAATACTCCCCCAACTGCAAACTTCTCATGGACGCCGCTTCTTCCAAATGATAGAGAAGTTGTTTACTTCTTAGATGGATCGGTTGATATTGATGGAAGCATTGTTAACTGGACATGGAACTTTGGTGATGGAAACATAAGCCATGAAAAAAATCCGAGCCATACTTATTTGAACGATGGAAATTATACTGTAATTTTGACTATCGAGGATGATGATGGGGCAACTGATACTATCCAAAAAATTATAACAATTGTAAATATTCCTCCAAATGCTGACTTTTTGTGGACTCCTGCCTCTCCTTCCACCTCCGATTTCATTCATTTTATGGACAACAGTAGTGATGAAGATGGTTTCGTAATGGGTTACATATGGGACTTTGGAGATGGAAGTTTTGCATATGAAAAAAATGCAATGCATAGATATGCCGATAATGGAACATATTTGGTCACTCTAACAGTTGAAGATAATGATAATGCAACTGATGTAACTGTAAAAGAAATAACTGTTGCGAATACTCCTCCTGTAGCAAATTTTTCATTCAGCCCAACATCGCCCAAGGATGTTCAGGCTGTTAGTTTTGCTGACCTCTCCTCAGACAGCGATGGAAGCATCGTTTCATGGTACTGGGAATTTGGTGATGGAGAAACAAGCACTGAGCAAAATCCGAAGCATACATATCCGGATGATGGAACATATTCAATAAATCTCACCGTAACAGATGATGATGGAGCAACGAGCAAAGCAACAGAAATTATTTTGGTTAGAAATGATCCTCCACAAGCTGATTTTTATTATCTACCATCTTCACCAACAGATTTAGACAACATTTCCTTCCATGATGTTTCAGGAGATGCGGATGGGAAAATCATTTCATGGCACTGGATATTTGGAGACGGGAACACAAGCGATGAGAAAAATCCAAGTCATCACTATCCTGACAATGGAATTTATACTGTAAAGTTAACTGTGACAGATGATGATGGGGATTCTGATACAACTGCATATTCAATTACCATAAAAAATGTGCCACCAATTGCAAACTTTAGCTACTCTCCATCTTCTCCAACTGATTTAGAGAAAGTTACGTTTATTGACAACAGCAGTGATGCAGATGGAAGCGTTGTCAATTACACATGGAATTTTGGTGATGGAAACATAAGTCATGAAAAAAATGCGAGTCATATGTACGCTGATAATGGAAATTATACAGTAATTTTAACCGTTGAAGATGATGATGGGGGAAAGGCGAGTATAGAAAAGACAATACAAATAAAAAATGTGGCACCAACTGCCGATTTTACTTACGACCCAGAGAAGCCTAGAGCAAAGAAGGCAGTTACATTCAGCGATTTATCTATAGATAAAGATGGAAGCGTTGTTGCATGGTATTGGGATTTTGGTGATGGAAGCACTGGAGATGGAATGGGGAAAGTCATCACCCATTCATATGACAAAAAAGGCAAGTATACTGTAATTTTGACTATCGAGGATGATGATGGGGCAAAGGCAACAAGGGAGAAAATCATAGAAGTTAGGGAGAAAGAGGAGACATCTGGCTTTGACATGGTTATCCTTATTGCTGCTTTGAGTATCATGCTTATTTTATGGAAGAAGAGAATTGGAATATGGAGAAGGTAAGGCAAGAAAAAATTATCAGAGATTCCATACATGGGAATATAGAGGTAAAAGGGCTTATTTTAGAGCTAATGGAAATGCCAGAACTGCAGCGCCTTCATGGTATACGCCAGCTGGGCTTTACTTACCTTGTATATCCTGGAGCGAACCATACCCGCTTGGAGCATTCTCTTGGGACATGCTTTGTTGCAAGCAAAATGGCAGATATTCTCGGAGTTGAGAATGAAGCTTTCACTGCCTCTGCTTTACTCCACGACATTGGTCATGGTCCTTTTTCTCATACCTTAGAGTATATTATGCATAAGCGCACAGGAAAAAATCATGTTGAAATAACCGCAGAGATTATCAAAGGAAAAAGAAAGATTGTTGAATATGAAGGAGAGAGCATAGCAGAGGTATTGAGCAAGTATGGCATTGATGCAGATGAAATCGTCTCCCTTCTGTATGGAAAAAAAGGATATCTTTCAGAAATGATTCACGGCTCTATTGATGCAGACCAGATTGATTATTTAATGAGAGATGCTTATTACACAGGGGTTGCATATGGCGTAATTGATGCTCAAAGATTGCTGCAGACACTGCGAATTCATGAAGGGCATGTTGTTGTTGATAAAAAGGGATTGAGTGCTCTGGAGAGCATGCTGGTTGCCCGTTCTTTAATGTACTCTTCCGTTTATTTACATAAGACCGTTAGGATTGCAGAGTTAATGTTGGTTAGAGCCGTTGAGAACACTTCCTTTGATTTTTCATATATGACCGACGGACAACTAATGGAAAAATTAAGGCAGATGGGAGGTTTTCAGAAAGATATTATGCTCCGCTTAACTTACAGGAGGCTGTTCAAAAGGGCATATGCAAAGGATTTTTCTACTCTGACAGCTAATGAAAAAGAAAAAATTGCAGAGATGGAAGATGTTGGAAGCATAGAAAAGCAAATTGCTGAAAAAGCTGGACTGGAAGAAGGATATGTCATTGTTGACATTCCAGGAAGAGACATTTTAATTTCAGAGCCACGTTTGCAAAAATTGGATGTAGACATTTATGACAATGGAAAAATTAAAGCATTGGGCGAGTATACGCCTCTTGCCAATGCACTGCAGATGAGGGGCATTACAGAATGGGCAATAATGGTTTGCTGCCCAGAGGAAGCAAGGGAAAAGGTTGCAAAGGTAGCAGAAAAAGTTCTGTGGCAATAAATTTTAATGATTTTTCTATTTTCCTTTATGGAATGTTCAAAAGAAATTAATGGCAGCATTTTGGAGATTGTGATGGGTGACATCACTAAACAAAATACGGATGCAATTGTTAATGCAGCAAATAATCGTTTAACTCCAGGAGGTGGAGTTTCGGGAGCGATTCATAGGGCAGCAGGCAAAGAGCTATGGAATGAATGCAAAAAGCTAGGGGGATGCAAAACAGGAGAGGCAAAAATAACAAAAGGTTACAAACTGCAAGCAAAATATGTTATTCATACTGTTGGTCCAGTTTACAGCAAAGAGGGAAAAGAAAGAAGCGCTGAACTGCTAAAATCATGCTATGAAAATAGTTTGATGCTTGCTTTACAAAATGGCATAAAAAGCATATCATTTCCTGCCATAAGCACAGGTATCTATGGCTATCCAACAAAAGATGCAGCAAAAATTGCAATAAAAACAATAATGGACTTCCTAAAAGAAAATGAAGGAATAGAGCTGGTGAGACTCGTTCTCTTCAGCAAAGATGCATATGATATCCATAAAAAGGCGCTGGAAGAATTAACA
>CAZHBO010000091.1:0-6345 GCA_964530745.1 uncultured Thermoplasmatales archaeon
TGAAAGGTTTATAAGGAGAAAGATGTTCTCTTTATGGAGGGACGCTAATATGGTATTTAAAAAGAAAATATTTCGCCTCTTGTTTTTGATGGGGATATGCATTTTTTTTCTATGCTTTATTCGCCATGCAAATGCTGTCGATACAGACAATGATGGCATTGATGATGCTGATGAAATTTTGCTGGCAGAGAAATATGCTCCAATATTTTATTTTGAAAAAGAAGAGGAGGTTTATCCAGTTTCCATTGAATACCACTTAAGCAATTCAAATTTGAATAAAAGTGTAGAAGGCAAAGATATTTTGATAACCTCTTCTCCTTCCATTGAACAACTCTCTTTATACACAAACCCAGAAGAAAATTATTATTTGGACAATAGAAAGGGAACAATAAACGATACACGCATTATCGATGATTATCGTGCCCAAATGGATAGTCTGGGCTACACGGTTTATTGCCATGTGACTCCAAAAAATGAAAATGGTGAAGATTTTACAGTCATCCAGTACTGGATGTTTTATGCATTTAATAAAGGTACATTAAATATCCATGAGGGAGACTGGGAGATGGTTCAGGTTGTCCTAGATTCATCTGATACGCCAATAAAAGCAATGTACAGCCAGCATGTCAGTGGGCAAAAAGCGGCATGGAGTGAGGTCGAGAAAGATGGAAACCATATGAAAGTATATGTTGCAAGGGGCAGCCATGCAAACTATTTCCGTCATTATCAAGGCAAATTAGGCTTGGCAAGCGACATAGTTGGAAAAAATGGAAAAAAATTAAATCCAGAGGATTATGAAATCATTGTACTCGGTGAGATTGGCTCAGCAAATCATAACAGCGAGCAAAATTGGATTGATTTCGCTGGCAGGTGGGGTGATTTTGGAGGAGCGCAGGATGAGCTCCGTGGAAAAAGAGGACCATATGGACCAGCCTACAGGCAGGAAGGAGAGATGTGGAATACCCCGTTGCTATGGGGAAATGAGTTGCCCTCTCTCAATAATCTTGTTTTAAAACTGGAGTGGTTTTTTTATTATTTTGTTACAATTTTTTTAATTTTATCTGTCCTTTCTCTGGCTATAATCTTATTTTTTATTTATCGCCGTTACAAAGAAAAAGGGCTTGGACCAAGACTTTTCGCCCTTCTATACATAGATGGGATCAATATGAAAAGCATAGGCAATCTTCTGTGCATCATTGGCATTTTTGTTGCCATTGCATCTCTCTTCTTCCCATGGTATACTGTATTTGGAGATATTCAGACAGGCTCATACAAAACACCTGGCATGGTGAAACTAATATCCATAGATGGCATGGAAGGAATTAAAGTAAATCTTCTCGAGAAAAATAGTGGACTTGTTCAACTAGGTTCTTTTCCATTACCATTTTCCTTACTCATTGGGATAGGCATCCTCTTTTTCATTCTTGGAACAATAGGGATAGAAAAAAGCAGTAAGGCGGGAAGAAAATATATATCGAGGGGAATCAAATTTTTGATTCCGGTCATACTAATCATTCTTGTGATTGTATTAATGATAAACATTGCTTTCAACTTTTATAAAGCATCAGATATTCCTCAAGATATGGAAGAGATTGTGAAAAAAATATCATCATCTCCCATTACTGGAGAGAAAACACTTATCTTGCCAGAATATGGGATTATCCATCTTCAGTGGGGTTTTGGGACTGGTGCCATCCTGCTTTTGCTGGCTGGCATTTTACTTTTAATCGCTGGTGTGATGGAATTCATGGCACGTGAGGCATTTTGGGAGGATTGAGGCGAAAATTATAGATATACCAATTTGTATACTCTTTTATGGATTTCACTACGCTTACCATATTGGCGATACTCTCATTTATCCTGGCATGGTTCGGTATCATGATTTTCACGACAAACCCAAAGGAGGAGGAAGAGGAGAGTGAGGAGGAGGCAGTGGAAACTGAGGGAGAGGAATCAGTCAAAAAAATTGCAACAGTTGCTGAGGAGGAACAAAACATGGAAGTAGAAAAATATAGAGACATGGTTGAGAAATATAGCAATATGATACTGCAACTCAGGCAGAGGATTGAAATGCTGGAAAATCCTGCATCCAGTGTTTCCAATGATAAGCTCCTTGACTGGATTGCTGAGTTGAGAAATGAGAACACCCTTCTTCGCGCACGTGTGGCAGCATTGGAGGAGGGGAAGATAGGGACATTACAGGAAAGGAAGATAGATCAATCTGAGTTGTATTATGAAAATGCTAAGTTGAGAGAGGAGTTGCAGCAGCATAAGGAAAAGGTTGCAAAACTGGAAGAGGAGATAGAGGAGCTGAGGAGCGATTTGAATTATTATAGAGATATAGTAAACAAATTGCAAGGAAGCTATACTGTCATTAATAAATATAATTACAGAATGTGCATTAGGGACTCAAAGACTGGAGAGTATCATTATGAATTGGTAAAACTTCCGCCCGATTTCGATCCATTCAATCCAACATACATCTCGGAGGATGGAATGGAGATATATGAGAGATATGGCATAAAAATACCAACGAAGCTTGGTGACATTATCAGGGAAGAATTCAGAAAGGAAATAGAATATTGGGGGGACGATAATAGCATAGATTGGGGGCTAGAGCGGTAATTTTGCCATGGAGAATTGGACGGAAAAATATCGACCAAAAACTCTTGATGATATTATAGGAAATAGAGATGCCATAGAGGAACTCATCGATTGGGCAGACAAATGGGGGACATCAAAAAAAGCAGTTATTTTATCTGGTCCAGCTGGCATAGGAAAAACATCTTCTGCATATGCTCTCGCCAACGAGTTTGGATGGGAAGTAATTGAGTTAAATGCATCTGATGAAAGAAATAAGGATGTGATAAAGAGAATTGCCCTTTCAAGTGCAATTAATGAAACTTTTCGTAACAGTGGAGAATATGTCTCCGCCATTAAAGGAGGAAGGAAATTAATTATACTCGATGAGGCTGACAATTTATATGAGAAGGAAGGAGATTATGGTGGCAAGAGAGCAATTGTTGAAACTATAGAGGCAACACGACAGCCCATCATTTTAATTGCAAATGATTATTATAAACTAACGAGGGGGAGCGGACAGTCCCTCAAAGCACTTTGCAAGCATATAAAATTTAACCCTGTGAAGGAAGAGCTTTACAGCCTCCTTTATTCCATCTGCAGAAAGGAAGGGATAGATGTTGCCAGGGAAGTGATAGATGCCATTGTGGCACGCTCACAGGGTGATGTAAGAGGCGCCATAAATGATTTACAATCAGTTTGCCAGGGAAGAAAGAAAGTAGGAAGGGATGCCTTGCAGATACTTGGGTACAGAGATAGGGAGAAAGAAATTTTCAGAGGTTTGAGAGAAATTCTCAAAGCAAGGGAAATGAAAACGGCAATCGACATGGCATATAAAATCAATGAATCTCCAGAATCTTTCATCCTTTGGATAGATGAAAATATTCCATATGAATATAAAAGCCCATTCGATATAAAGGAAGGATACAAATTTTTATCAAAGGCAGATATTTTTTTGGGAAGGACGTTCCGTCGCCAGCATTTTGGTTTGTGGCGATATGCAAATGATTTAATGTGCGGGGGTGTAGCGGTTGCAAAGAGAAGAATGTACAGCGAATTCGTGCAATATTCATTTCCAACATGGCTTAGGAAAATGGGAATGAGCAAGTCAACTAGGGGGTTGAGGATAAGTTTGTCGAAGAAAATAGGGGCATATGCCCATGTCTCTGCCAGCAAAGGAAAAGAATTTATTCCATTTTTAAAAAATTTGTTTATTAATAATCCAAGAATGGCTGTGATATTGATAAGAAAGCTGGAATTGAATCAAGATGAGCTCTCTTTTCTGTTGAAAAATGAAAAAATTGCAAAGAAATTGTTTGAGCAGGAGGAGAAAGAAATTTTAATGGAAGAAAAAACAAAAAAGCAGCAAAGTTTGTTTGATTTTTGAGTTCACTTCCTCATTTCAAACATTTTTATTTGATATTCCTTGCCTTCTTTAGGAAGAGTTTTAATTTTTCCAAGAGCGGAGGAAAGAATGAATATTTTACATATTTTTTCCACTGCCTCTGCTGCTTCAAATGCTATCTCTAAATTTTTTCCACAGCAAACTGCACCATGATTGGAAAGAAGAACAGCATTTTTGTTTCCTAAAGCCTTTACAACATTTTCGGCAAGTTCTTTACTTCCAGGCAAAGCATAATTGGCAATACTAAGTTCACCTCCAATATGGGAAAAAATTTCATCCAAGAAAATTGGAATTGACTCTGCTACTGCTGAAACAGCTAGTGCATATGTGGAGTGGGTATGGATAATTGCGCCAACATCATCCCTTTTTTTATATATGGAGAGGTGAAGGGGAGTCTCAACTGAAGGGTTTTTCCTTCCTTTTACATTGCCATCAAAATCAACTTTCAGTATGTCGTTAGGCTTTATTTTTTCATAAAGCATACTGCTCGGAGTTATCAATATTTCATCTTTGTCGGTTTTGCAGCTTATGTTTCCACAAGTCCCATGTGTCAAGCCGCTATGAACCAATTTTATTCCTGTGGCAATAATTTGCTTTCTCAGTTCCATTTCTTCCATTCTATTTTAGAATATGCAACTCATTTATATCCTTTGCATGTTAGGAACATTTATAAAGCAATGGAAATTATTCCTTTAATGAAGTTGACTGCAATCATTAAGAGAGGGGAGAAACAGTTTGTAGCTCTCTGTCCAGAATTGGATGTTGTGAGCCAAGGATATAGCGTAGAGGAGGCGATAAATAATTTAAAAGAAGCTTGTGGGCTTTACATGGAGGAAATGGGGATTCCAGAGGAAATATATTCTGGAGAAACAATAATAGTAAATTTTGAGATAAAACATGAAGTTGCCAGTTCTGTCAGGAAGTGAAGTTATAAAAGCATTAATAAAAGCTGGTTTTAAAGTGGCAAGAAGAAAAGGAAGCCATGTTATTCTTGTAAAATTCATTGATGAAAGAAAAATTGGTGTGGTTGTACCAGATCACAAGGAAATAGATAAAGGAACCTTGCTGGAAATAATAAGGCAGGCAAGATTGAGAAGAGAAGAATTTTTGGAATTGATGAAAAAATAAGCTTTTCTACCATTATGAAATAAAAATGATTTCCTTCTTAGATCCTGAAAAATCAGAATGAATGCACTCTTTCCTTTCATTTATACATTACCTCTAAATCCTCGAATTCTGTAAATATCCGGCTCATCCTTCAAAAACTCTGATAGAGATTTTTCTGATAATTTCATTAGCGAAATGATTTCCCTTTCATACAATAACTCATCTAATTTCTTGGAAATTTCTGCCAAATGTTACTTTATGTCCTTGATTTCTACCTCAATGCCCATGTTAAAATAAATGATACCTGCTTTTTATTGCTTTCTATCAAATGACAAAGTCATCTCCTGCTGGCAAGAAAATGAAAAGGAGGGCTTGACAGTATAGCGAACCCACGGCTCGCGCATCAATTCACCCAAACAACTTTTCCATCAATTCCTTTTTACTCATTTCAAGGTATTCTGCAACATCAGATAAAATATTATTCAATGTGCCAAGTTTTAACGGCTTATGGAGAGGAATTGTGATGAAATGGGCTTTCCCCATTGATTCACTCTTCAATCTAACATGGCTTCCAGTTTGTCTAACAACTTCATATCCAAATTTTGCCAACAGTTTTATTAAATCTTTCCCGCCAACATCGCGAGGTAATTTCATATTACAATCACTTCATCTTTAACAATATGCATTCTTATTAAGGAGGGCATATCTTTTTCATCAAAATGGCATTTTACGGCATCTACAATCATTTTTTTGAGTTCATCAATATTTTCAGCTTCGGTAAATATAGAGTATCCTAAAGCTTTTGCTATATATCCGCCTTCTTCCGCCTCCTCGACAAGAAATATGATTTCCTTCACCATGTTATATTACAATATTCATCATCTATTAATCTTTTCTCCTTTTCCTCTAATCTGTTAGGTATGAAAAACGAAATAAAAAATAAAAAATTGAAAAGGAGGGCTTGATAGCATACCGCCTTAAATTTTCAATTTTACAAAAGCTGAATAAATTCTTCTATTGTTAAGCCTGCTTGCCTTATTATTGCCCTCAATGTTCCTCTTGCTATTTCCTTATGGTCTGGCACAGTTATTCTTCTATGAGGTGATTTTTCATGCCTTAAAACGATATGGCTTCCTGTTTGATGATCTATTTTATAACCTATTTTAGATAATACCTTAACAACATCTCTTCCAGATAAAATAGGCAACTTAGGCATTTATCTCCACAATTTCTTCATCAATTGGTGGAGGAAT
>CAZHBO010000092.1:0-6336 GCA_964530745.1 uncultured Thermoplasmatales archaeon
GCTGGACAGAAGCGTTGTAGACAATTTTCTAAAAGATGAGCTGGAGGGAATAAAATGGAAAAACCTTGTTGAAACATTCTGCCGTTACATAGAAGATGATTACTATGAATGGATAAAGGACAACTTCAAATCTTTTTTCAACCACGGCAATCCCGACTGGAAATGGATAAAGGAAAAGATTGAAGGCACATAAACCTTGCTTGCAAAAAATATAAAATCTTTCTGCCGTTCTTTTATCATGGCATTTGAATTGAGAGTCGTCAAAAATACGCCTTTGACCAATGAAGAAGATTATAAGAAAGTGGCACAAGAATTTTTAAAATATATTGGCTATTTATCAGAAGGGGCAAGTGATGATTCCATTGCTTACAAACTTTTTGAACTCTTTATTCTCCATCCAAACAAATACTGGCAGGTTGATGAATTAATGATGCAATTGGGAGCGACAAAGGCAGCAGTTTACAGACATTTAAATAAGTTAAAGGGTATGGACATTTTGGAGGAAGGGAAGGAAGGAGAGGGGAGGAAAGTAAAAAAAACTTACCGACTTCGCTATGGAAACCTCGCAAAGGCGTGGAGTTTTGTTGAAGCACATGTTAAAGTAGCGATGGAAAATTATGGAGAAACGGTGCATCATTTGCAAAAGTTGCTAGAAAGGAGGGATTTAAATGAGTGAAGAGATTGAGCTTACAGTTGGCTCAAAATATGTCATACGCTCTTTAAGCACCGAAAAAGAAGTGATGATTACAAGTGGAACTTTTATTGGCTACACTTTCATTGGAAAGGATGAAGGCGGCATTTGCATAAAAATGGACTCATCTCATGGAAGCATGAAAGGAAGGGTGCGCATTGTCCCAATTCCAATGATTCTTTCCATTGACATAATAGAAGAAAAGAAGAAAGAAAAGAAAGAGGAGGCAACTCATTACTTTAGTTGATAATATGTCAATGCAAATTGGGATAGTTGGTAAGCCAAATGTCGGGAAAACCACTTTTTTTAATGCCGCCACGAATGCCCATGCAGAAATTGCTCCTTATCCTTTTACAACAATAAATGCAAATAAAGGAGTCATGTATGCCCGCTCTAAATGCCCATGCAAAGAGTTCAATGTTCAATGTAATCCTAAAAATTCAGAATGCAGGGATGGCATAAGATATGTGCCAATAGAAGCAATAGATGTTGCTGGATTGGTTCCAAAGGCACATGAAGGAAGAGGTTTGGGTAACAAATTTTTGGATGATTTACGTCAGGCTTCCTGCCTCATCCATATTATTGATGTATCTGGCTCAACCGACGAGGAAGGAAGGGCATGCAATATAGGAGAGCATGACCCACAAAATGATGTCAAATTTTTAGAGGAAGAAATTGATTACTGGATTTTGGGAATCATAAAAAAGGATTGGGAAAAAATGAGCAGGAGATGTAAGTTAGAAGGGAAGAAAATAGAGAAAGCTCTGGCCGAAAAACTAACTGGTCTGGGAATAAAAGAAGGGGATATACATGCAGCAATAAAAAAAGCAGGACTCACAGAGGATGCAACAACCTGGCGTGATGAAAATCTGCTCCATCTATCTTCTTCCATACGCCAGATGGGGAAGCCAATTTTACTTGCATTGAATAAAAGCGATAAAGCTCCGGATGAAATGGTTAAAAAAATGATGGGTGAATATGCCATTCCTACATCGGCAGAATCTGAGCTTGCATTATCAAAGGCTGCAGAAAAAGGATTCATTGAATATAAGCCTGGCGATGCTTCTTTCACCATTATCAATAAAGAAAAAATGGATGAAAAGCAAATAAAAGCATTAGATTATATAAGAAAGCATGTGATGGAAAAATATGGAGGGACAGGTGTGCAGAAATGCATAGATACTGCCGTCTTTAAGCTACTTAATTTAATTACAGTCTATCCTGTTGAGGATGAGCATCATTTATCAGACAAAGATGGGAACGTTTTACCAGATGCCTATTTACTACCGAGAGGCTCAAAAGTTCTTGACCTTGCATACAAAGTTCATACAGACCTTGGGGAAGGATTCATAAGAGCTGTTGATGCCCGCAGCCACAGAGTCGTAGGGGCAGACCATGAATTAAATGATGGAGACATAATACACATCATTGCAAAATAAACAACATTTATATATTGTATTGTTATTAGGAGAACACAATAAATGAGGGAAACTATGCCTGTTGTATTGGTTGTTGAAGATGAAGAGCCTATTCAGGAGTTAATTAAGGAATATCTCTCCCCCCTAAATTTAGAAATATACCAGGCAACAAGTGGAGAAGAGGGAGTGGAGATGTACAAAGCCTTAATGAATAAAAAGAAGAAACCTGACTTGGTTGTAATGGATTTAAAATTGCCAGGAATAGATGGTGTTGAGACAACAAAAAGAATAATGAAAATTGATCCAGATGCAAATGTCTATGGCTTCACCGCCTACTTTGGGACAGAATGGTCAAAAGAGCTGGAAGAAGCAGGGGCAAAAGGAGTCATTGCAAGACCCGTAGGCTTTGAAGGATTCAGAGATATTGTTAAAAGAATTTTGCAAGGGGAAGAGATATAATTACCTCCCAAACCAAACTTCATCGGGAATTTCTTTATAAATATCTGTTACATCCTCTTCTTTCCTTTCCTCTTTCTTTCCCCTTCTCATTTCTTTATATCTAAGGATAGTTTCCTTATTTATGAACCAATAATGAGTTCTCCATGTTCTGCCGTCATAGATAGTTGTTTCTTCCCTCTCTGTTGTAAGCATCCCTTCTTCCTCGAGTATATAAAAAAGTTGTCTATCCTCTGGCTCCAAAACATTATCTATTATTCTATCCTCAAAACCAAATAAATCCATAACAAAATTTGCATCTCTCAATGCTGATTCAAAGTCAATGCCGACACGGCTTGCAATTGCCATTGCGAGATCTTCTAAAGTAACTATGCCCATAATATCTTATTTTGCTTCTTCCACTATTTATAACTTTCTTTTTTCACCATAGCGAGGGCTTTCTTTTTTACTTCCTCCGTCAAATTATTTCCATGGGTGTCAATGGTCACAGTAAGAGGACCAAATCTCTCTACTTCAAAAACCCAGAGGCACTCTGGCATTCCTAGCTCATCAAGCCAGAAAACATCTCTAACTTTTTTTATTGCCTGTGCTGCAAGAACTGCAGCTCCTCCCGTAAAAGCACAATACACTGCCCCATATTTCCTGCATGCCTTTGCTGTCTTTTCTCCCATCCCTCCCTTACCAATAATTATTTTCGTACCAAATTTTTTTATGAACTCGTTCTCGAACAGTTCCATCCTACTACTCGTTGTTGGTCCGGCAGCAATAACTTCCCAACCATCATTCTTTTTCATGATAGGACCGCAATGGAAAACAGCTAGTTGAGAAAAATCGACAGGCAATTCTTCCCCTTTCTCATGCATCTCAATTGCCTTTTTGTGTGCTTCATCCCGCGCAGTCACCATTATGCCTGTTATGTAAACAATGTCCCCTGCCTTGAGTCTTTTTATTTCTTCTTTTGTCGGTGGAATCTTTAGTTCATACTCCATGTTATCTCTCCTTTTTCATCAATAAACATTTTTGCCCTCCTATCAGCCCAGCATTGGACAACGATGCCAACAGGAAGAGATGCTGGATGCCGATGTGCAACCTCAATATGAACATCCAATACAGTCGTCTTTCCTCCCAAACCCATGGGACCAATTCCTGTTTTGTTTATTTCCTCCACCAATTCCTCTTCCATTTTCGCCACCTCTGCATCTTCACTCCTCTCACCAACAGGACGGAGGATTGCCTGTTTTGCCAACTTCATAGCAATGTCTGCCCCTCCCCCTATGCCAATGCCAACTATCGTTGGAGGACATGGATTTCCTGCTGCCTGCGCCATCCATTCTATAACAAATTTTTTTACTCCTTCAAGACCAACGCCTGGCTTGAGCATACGAAGTGTGGACATATTTTCTGAGCCTCCTCCTTTTGGGATTGCTGTTATTTCGCAATCACTTCCATCAACAATTTCCCAGTGAATGAAAGGGACATGCTTCCCCGTATTGTCACCAGAATTTTTTGAAGTGAATACATCGATTGCATTTGGACGCAGTGGAATTTCTTTTGTTGCCTTTCTCACCCCTTCTATTATCCCTTCCTTTATTATTCCTCTGAAAGGAAAATCTATGCCCATTTTTACAAAAAATGTTTGAATTCCTGTATCTTGACAGATTGGCTTTTCCTTATTCGCTAACCTCACATTTTCCAAAATTGCTTTTAATTGAGTTTTAGCTACTTCATCCTCCTTCTTCATTGCTTCCTTCAAAGCATTTTCTACATCTGAAGGAATTTGTGTGACAGCCATTTTAAGAAGCTTTACTATTGCTTTAGAAAAATTTTCTACATCCATGGTATGGAAGAGAATGCAGACTGGATTTATAATTTTATTGGAATTGGAGGATGGAAGGATAGGCAAAAAAGAGCATCTAGGAGGGGATGGGATGCACTCTAACAACTACCAGCCTATCCTTCCCGCTTATGTATAATTTTTATGCATATATATTATTTTTGCTTTTTTATGCTGTTTGCCAGCTTTGAATTGTTCTCCTCCTTTAAATTTTGCTGAGCATCACAAGAAGCGCTCGAATTTCGAAGATAAACACTTACTATTATCATAAACTGAATAATCTTATTTCCTCGCCACCTATGTTTCCATTGGCATCGATAGCAACAACTTTAATTTTATGGAATCCGATTGCATTGTATTCCCATTCATATGGTTCTTTTTCCAAACTCGCTTTTAAGCTATCGTCCAAATAAAATTCAACTCTTTCAATTCCATTTCCATCTGTAGCAGTAGCTTTTACGTTTATGCTTCCAATTATTATTGGCATTGAAAATGGAATTATTTTATTTCCAAAAATATATATTCCATTTCTAGGCTTTTCAATGCTTACTTGTGGAGGGTTTGCATCAATCTTCTTATTATCCAAACCCATGGAAGGATCTCCATATAAATTAAATGAATATAGATTTGAATAAAATGACCATATCTTCAAATCTAAATTGGTAATATTTCTTCTAAATCCAAAATGATTGTAATAATAAACTTTTGAATTATACAATGCATTCCCTATTTTCTGCCCCTTATCAACCAAATAATGGAAGAAATAATAATCTAAGGATAAGCTACCGCCATCTTTTTCATTTCTCCACATAAAACTTAAATTCGTCCAGCTGAAAGTAGTAGCTCCTATAAATGCAACTGCAGCGCCATTTTCCACAAATGCCTTTCCAATATTGTGTGGATTTCTCAATTGTAAACATCCGCCAGAAAAAACGATGGGCGGCGCTTCCATGGATAAATCTTCACTCTCACTCGCTCTTAAAATAGTTGGAAAACTTAATTCATTATCTTCTGGTACATTATCTCCATCATCATGCTCCCAAACAAATCTTGCTACAATTAAATCGTTACCATGTCCAAATATATTTATTATTCCATGCTTTTTCCACTCTGCAAAAACATTTGAATAATTTAATTTATAATCGCATTGATAAATAGATGGTTTTATTCCCTCTTTTTCATACATTTTTGTTGCAATAAATCCATTTGGTTTGAATATATCATTCCAACATTTTTCCATCAATGTTGCTGTGTCCAAGCGATGAAATGTTCCCCATGGGCTACTATAATTCTCATAGAAAATTATAGCGCCAAGCAACAAAACATCCTTCTTCCATGTTTCATTGCCTTTTTCAAAATTTATTATATGCTGGCATATGCTTGTCACTTTATCTGCATTATCGCTAGGTATGCGACCAACATAAACTTCTGGATAAAAATTTACATCATCTTGCATTATCTCTCCAAAATAGCCGTCTTTGTCGGCATCCCAATTTCCATTTAAATCAGCATAATAATAGTCAGTGGGTATCATATAATCGTCTTCATGAATATCATAGAGAGGATAACATTCTCTCATTGGAATTTTATTTCTGCTTCCAACAATTAAAACGTAATCTATTTCCCATTGTTGATATTTATCTATCAAAAAATTTTTTATTTTTTCCTGCAAATCTTTACCATTATAATTCGATTCTATCCATGAGGTTGTTACTATTTTAATGCTGTATCCCAAAGATTCTTTCCATTGCATAAAATTGTTTAGCGAGTCTTTTAATTCATCTGTTGTTATGATAACATAGTCATAATGTTGGGTGGTTTTAGAAAAAACTGTGCCAGTGGACGATAACAAAAAAACGCCTACCAATAATATAGACAACAATTTTTTCATGATAATATTAATTTTTTTGTTTATTTAAATATTACTCCCTTCCTGT
>CAZHBO010000093.1:0-6308 GCA_964530745.1 uncultured Thermoplasmatales archaeon
TCATTTAAATAACTATTTTTGTAAAGCAGTTTAAAAAGCCCATAAAAATAAATAACGGGGCATTCACCCCAAAAGATAAAGATTCCCTTTAATGATATTTGTTGAGATTAATTCCTCTCAATATCTGGGTCTGCGCTTTCTGAAGCATTCCCTGCAATAAACAGGTCTTCCTTCTGTTGGTTTGAATGGCACCTCGGTTTCGGCACCGCAATCAGCACAAATTGCTTTATGCATTTCTCTTTTGCCAAACCTGTTGCCATTCTCTGTTCTTTCTTTATACATTTTCTACCTTCCCCGAATATTCGGGGTGGTTAAGTATCTCCATCTACTATTTATACTCATGCATTTAAATATGAATTCCAGATTTCAGTAGATATGAGAATTACTTTACATGCTGTAGGTGGATATGATGAAGTGGGCAGGAATATGACCTGCCTTGAAATTGGGAATGATGCAATCATTTTAGACATGGGGATATATCTAGACAGATATGTTCCCCTCCAAGATAACATTGATGAGCTAACCGCCCAGCAATTGATACAGGAAGATGCGATACCAAATGACGGTAAAATTTTCCAGCTGAGGAACAAAGTGAAGGCAATTATATTAAGTCACGCCCATCTCGACCACATAGGAGCAATACCATGGCTCGCCTCTCATTACAATTGCCCGATTTTCTCAACACCATACACAGTGGAGATACTGAAGAGAATGAAGAGGGAGAAATCCTTTTTTGAGTTGAAAAATAAATTGGTCACCATCACCCCAAACTCTACCTACAATATATCCAAAAACATTGACGTTGAGTTTATTCATACCACGCACTCCATCATCCAGCCATCAATGGTTAATATTTCCATCCCTCAAGGAAATATCTTATATTCCTTAGATTACAAATTTGATAACCATCCCATAATAGGGAAGAGAACAAATAAAAAGAAATTAAGGAAGTTAGGAAAGGGAAATACCATCGCTTTAATAGTTGACTCTACAAATGCTGAAGAGGAGAAGAAAACATTTTCAGAATCTGTGGCAAGGGAGATGCTTAAAGACGTTCTCCTTGGAATGGAGACAGAAGAGCATGGCATCATCATTACAACATTTTCCTCACATGTTGCAAGATTAAAAAGCATTTTTGAAATAGGAAAATCTTTGGGTAGGAAAATAGTCTTTATTGGAAAATCTTTACATGATTACATCACCGCAGCAGAAAAGTTAGAATTCATACATTTTTCTGAAGAAGCAGAGATAATAAAAAGTGCACCAAGGGCAAAAAATAGATTGAAAGAGTTGCAGAGAAAAAGGGAAGAGTATGTTATTGTCGCAACAGGCAGTCAGGGAGAGCCAAATGCTGTCTTAACAAAAATGGTGAATGGAGATTTACCTTTTACTTTATTACCAGAAGATTTTGTTGTTTTCTCGTGCGGAGTCATTCCTACTCCTGCCATACAGGCAAACAGAAAAATTTTGGAGCATAAAATTCGCAACAAAAAGGTTAGAATATTCAAGGATATCCATGTTTCTGGTCATGCCTCCAGAGAAGACATAAGAGATTTAATAAAGATCGTCTCGCCCCAAAATATTATTCCTGCCCATGGGGATATGCAAAAATTAGCATCTGTAGCAAATCTTGCATCCGAGATGGGATACAGCCTTGGAAAGGATGTTCATATCCTACAAAATGGGCAGCGTATTTCAATGGACTAAAAGAATTTATATATCGTTATTTCTTTCTTGGCTAAGGGGATTAAAATGGACTGGGGAATGAAAAATAGGATGTCAAGAATAATTAAAAAGGATGGACGTACTGTAATGCTTGCTGTCGATCATGGCTATTTTATGGGACCCACGACAGGCTTGGAGAAATTGGATGAGATGGTGAATCCTTTATTGCCATATGCAGATACATTAATGCTTACTAGAGGTGCATTGAGGAACTATATTGACCCAAGCGTAGACATTCCGATAGTTTTGCGCATTTCTGGAGGAACAAGCATAATAGGAAAGGAATTGTTGCATGAGGGAATTGTTGCTTCAATGGAGGATGCTATCCGCCTGAATGTTTCAGGTGTTGCCTTTTCTATAATGGTTGGTGCTGATTTCGAGAGGGACACTTTACTGGGTCTAACACAGGTTATAGATGAGGCAGAAAGATATGGCATTCCCGTTTTGGCAGTGACTGCTGTAGGAAAAGACATGGCAAAGGATGCTCGCTATTTGAGTCTTGCATCAAGAATGGCAGCAGAGCTGGGTGCTCATATTGTGAAAACTTATTATTGCGAAAACTTTGAAAAAGTTGTTGATACATGTCCTGTGCCAATTGTCATTGCTGGAGGGAAGAAAATTGATGAGAGAGATGCCCTACAAATGGCTTACGATGCTATACAAAAAGGAGCAATTGGAGTTGACATGGGAAGAAACATATTTCAGTCATCCAATCCAGTGGCAATGATTAAAGCAGTCCGTGCTGTTGTCCATGAAAATGCCTCACCACAGGAAGCATATGAATTGTTTAAGAGTGAGGGCAGAGAATAATTTTTAGAGAACCAAAGAAACATCTGTTCATCTCTTCTTCTGATTATTGTTAAACCTAATTGGGAAGTTTTAAAAGTTCCAAAATGTTGCAAATAACATGAGAGTTGCAATGTATTATAACAATAATGACATTCGCATTGAAGAGATGGCGGTTCCAAAAATAAAAAAAGGGGAGCTGCTGGTTAGAATTGAAGCAAGTGGCATATGTGGAAGCGATGTCATGGAATGGTATCGCATCAAAAAAGCGCCCCTTGTTTTGGGCCATGAAATTGGGGGAGAAGTTGTTAAAGTTGGAGATGGCATAAAAAAATACAAAATTGGGGATAGAGTTTCTGCTTCCCATCATGTTCCCTGCAATACATGCCATTATTGCCTATCTGGTCATCACACAGTTTGCGACACACTAAGAAAAACAAATTTTGACCCAGGTGGATTTTCTGAATATGTTCGCCTTCCAGCAATAAACGTTGATAGAGGAGTCTATTTATTGCCAGAAAAAATGTCATTTGAAGAAGCAACGTTCATAGAGCCCCTTGCCTGTGTTCTGCGAGGACAAAGAATTGCAGGCTTTACGCCTGGAAAAAGCGTTTTGGTTATTGGAAGCGGCGTTGCTGGCATACTGCATATTCAATTGGCTAGAGCTTTAGGGGCGAGCATTATAGTCGCAACAGATATTGTTGATTATAGGCTTAAAAAGGCAGAACAGTTTGGTGCCGATGCTGCCTTTCATGCTGAGGAATATGAACCAGATTTGTTAAGGAAAATGAATGATGGATATCTTGCAGATTTAGTTATTGTTTGCACAGGTGCAGAGCAGGCAATTAAGCAGGCTTTTCAATCAGTAGAAAGAGGGGGAACAATTTTATTCTTTGCTCCCACTGCTCATGGAGTAACGATTCCCCTTTCCATAAACGACCTTTTCTGGAGGAATGATGTGACTTTAACAACATCATATGCTGGAAGTCCTGCTGATCATTTAATAGCCATGAAATTAATCAATGCAGGAAGGGTAAACGTAAAGGACATGATTACTCACCGCCTTCCTTTAGAAAAAATTGCCCATGGTTTTAAACTGGTAGCAGAGGCAAAAGATTCTTTAAAGGTGATTATAGAGCCACAGAAGTAAATTTATATGCATAAGCCATTTTTCTTCCATGAAAATAAAAAATCATGTTATTGAGTTTGAGAGCAAATCAAAATTTCAGTATGTGGACATAACAGATGAAGTAGAGAGGCTTATTAAAGAAGAAGGGATAAAAGAGGGAATAGCGATACTACATGAAATTCATACTACGGGAGCAATTGTTATTCAGGAAAATGACCCCACCATTCATGAAGATACACAAGAAATTTTGGAAGAGATTGTTCCTACAAATAAAAATTATCGCCATGGTTATGAAGGGAGTATAAATGCAGCAGCACACATAAGAAATCAATTGCTGGGGAGCAATGTTTCCATTCCAATAATGAACGGAAAACTTGCCCTTGGAACGTGGCAGAGAATCTTCTTCATTGAGATGTTTCGCCCCCGTCATCGAAAAGTGGTGGTGAGTATTATAGGCTAGCTCTTTGCCTGCTTCTCCCACAACTTCTTTCTTTCCTTCGCCGTTCTTCCTGTTGCCTCAAACAAAAAATCGTTCCATTTTTTTATGATTGCATACTCTGCCCTTGTTCCCGGCAAAGGTCTTGTTTCTATGAAGAGGGAATTTCCTTCCTTTTTGATATAAACATTTCCTATTCCCTCTGCAACAAATTCAAATCCCTTTTCCAAGTCCCCTTCTGCATTAAAATATTTTTTCAGCAATGCATTAACATCTACCTTATGCCCTCTTTTTATTGAATACTCTCGCATGTTCTTGAAATACTTTTCCTCTTAAAAGAATTGCCCCAGCAACCTAATTTTTTATATACTTATTTTTCATTGCCTATTACCCAACGCCGGCGTAGCTTAGTCTGGTGGAGCTCTCGGCTGTTAACCGAGCGGTCACCGGTTCAAATCCGGTCGCCGGCGCTATTTACACCACCCGAGCAGAAGGAATTATTCTATGTTTACATCTTTATTCTTCGACAGGATAATAGCGCCTCTCCCTTCCTCTTTTTTCCGTGCTTATTTTCCCCCTCCTTTCGAGTTCTCTTAAGTTATAACTGATTGTTTGTTGCTTCTTTCCTAATCTATCTGCTATTTCTTTTTGTGTTATTCCTTCATTTTCTTTTACTATTTCCATTATCGATTTTTGTAATTTTGTCAATGGAATTACTTTTTCTTCTGGAACTCTTATACCATAAGGACGGAATATGAGGTATTGAATACCAACTCGCTGAGACTTCACCAACTCAAGTTTCTCCAGCATATGCAAATGATGAGATAAAACTCCATTGGGTAATCCTAAATCTCTTTTTATTTGGTTATAATGTGCCCCCGGATTTTCTTGCAGATATCCATATATCGCATCTCTCGTTGGGCTTTCTAGCGCCTCGCTTTTACTTATCCTAGTAAAAAGTGGGGTGACAAATGTTGTAAAAAATTTATACTTTCCGGGCTCCGTTATCATAATAAATAACGCAAATAACCCACTGAATAACACCCCTATAGAAAAGCCGAATGTTATAGGGGAAAGTCCACTGACTTCTATTTTCCCTATTTCAAGTCTACTCTCCGCTTTTCTATAAGCATCAATTGCTTCACTTTCATCTTCTGCAAAGACAAAAATACTGTGTATGTGTAAAGTTTCCCACCTATGTGGTGTGGTTACGTTAATTTCTGCCTCCCCAGTATAACCAGGATAGTCCCCAGGTTTCCCTTGGTAGATAACATTTGCATTATTGCCTATCCCAACAATTACGAACATTATTTTAGTAGAAGATTTCGATTGTGACCATACGGTATAATTTAATTTACAATTTACTTTCTCGCCAGGATGAACTTTGATAAAATCATTTTCATTGTTAAGAAGGATATAATTGAAACTCAAATGGTTCGATTTACTTCCCATCTCAATGTCATAGATGGTTGTATATCCCCATGAAACATCTAAGGAACGAGGATTGATGTTCTCCATAATTTTATTCATACTATCTATCCTTTGGGCTTTTATGATATAAGAATCTGGTGTTATATCATAAAAGATATATTTTCCATTAAATCCACTTAATTTTTTCTTTACTAAATAGTTATTTTTATATAATTCTACGTCAACTCCTTTTATGCCTTTATCAATATCAGGATCTACTACTCTTCCTTTTATTGCCCCTTTTTCACCACCAAATATAGTTGTAAAACTCCAAATATCTGACTTTGTTTCCAACTTTGAGTCATTTGCTATGACATACCAATAGTAGGTCGTATTATAATCAAGACCTGACCATAAAACCTCGGCTACTGAACCATTTTTGACATTATCAATAGATGCAATTAATGTACCATTGTTGGCATCATAAAACCTGGCTGACATTGTGTCATTGTTTGGGTCAATTAATTTTACTTTCAGGACTACATTGATATCAACATTTATTGATTGGTTGCTGGGTTCAATGTTAATGGGTTTTTCAGGTGGATAGTTTTTAGATAACTCTATAATTCTACTTACATACCCTACATCACCACCATCATCAGTTACAGTTAGGTTTACTTGGTATGTGCCATAGTTACGATAAAAATGTGTTGGATTTTCATCTGTGGAAATATTTCCATCACCAAATTGCCAGAACCAAGATACTATATCCCCATCAAAGTCTTTTGATAAATCTGTAAATTGAATGGTATATTCTTTATC
>CAZHBO010000094.1:0-6306 GCA_964530745.1 uncultured Thermoplasmatales archaeon
ATACCATTCCACACTTTCTTTTACTGTTTCTTCCATCCCATATCTTGCTTTAAATCCAAGTTCCCTCTCTGCCTTTCCACAATCTATTATCCTCTCTGTCCCTAAAAGGCGCACTTTAAACCTTGTTAAAGGAGGTGCATTCTTTGCCATTTTTGCCCTATAAATTCCTTCTAGGAAAACAGCACCAATATATGCAATAGCATAAGGAATTGTCCTGTTTGGAGCATCAACTCCGAGATGATTTGCAAACGTTTCAAAAAGATTCTTAAAAGAGCAGTCAAAGCTTTTTACATTGTAAATTCCTTTTCCCTTTTCTCCTGCTAGACGTAAACATAAAGCAACATCTCTTGGGTGAGAGAGGGAGATAACATTTTCTTTATTACGTATGTATACTATCTTTCCCTTTTTAATCCCCTCTATTAAAGCTGGTAAAGCATGTCTGTCTCGTGGTCCAATTATTAAGGGAGATCTAATAGAAACTGCCTCAATATCATCATTTTCAAATAAAATTTTTTCTCCCATAAATTTCGATAACGAATAGGCATTATGCAGGCTTATTTTTTCATCCTCTTTTATAGGATGTTGAAATTTATGGAATCCATAAACGCCGGCTGTGCTCATATACACAATTTTTATTCCCTTTCTAACACATGCATTGGCTAAATTTTGAGTCCCTTCCACATTTACTTTCATAAAATCCTTTTTTTTCTCCCATTCAGATGACAAAGCAGCAATGTGAAAAACTATATCTATGCCTTTTAAGTATTCATTTAAGTTTTTAGAGGTTATATCTCCTTTCACCACTTCTACATCCTTTCTTGAACAATCCTTTCTAGCAAGCAATCTAACTTCATATTCATTGTCCAGTAGCTCATCAACGAGATGGCTTCCAACAAAGCCTGTCCCTCCAGTAACGAAAGCTTTCATTATGTCATAATCCCTCTTGCTTTTTTTCTTTTTTGGTTTATTAAATTAAAGGAATGGGGCATAGAGGGAGGCGTAAATGTAAAAAAAGAAAGACTGACGTTGTTTGCCCCATTCCCAATCCTGAATATCCATCTGGTTTATAAAATTTTTCACCACCTTACTAGAAAGGACAAAAATTAAATGTGATTGTGTATTATCTCCATGATTACAATGAACGGAAAAGTTATTGCTGGTGCAGTCATTCTAGTATTATCTTTTAGCATCACTCTTTTGCCCTTTGCTGGAAATATTAAAGAATTTTATGCTCCTATTACATATGAAAAAAAACAGTTTTTGCAGGAAGAAAATACCTATGGTATTCAGTGGGAGAAGGATTATGGGAAAATATCATGGTGGTCAGCCCGCTATGAAGGACCACAGCCAGTTGGAGATGCTGATAACGACGGAAAGAACGAATTGCTTATAGGAGGGAGAGACCCTTTCCTGCGAGTAATGAAATGGGATGAAGAAAGGCAGACATATTATGAGCAGGCAAAAATTGTTGACCCTGTTTTTGGCATTGGCTATGGAATATTTGGCATTCCTGAGCCTTTTGGCTCTGCGACAGGCTTTGCTATTGGGGACATTGATAATGATGGAAAGAATGAGATAGGCGTCGCATGGGGTCATCATTTCTCCGCATTTAAATGGAATGGGGAAAAATATGAGAATATTGGGCGGTATATAATAACAAAAAAGAAGGGATGGGCAACCACTCTCGACTGCATTGTTGGAGATTGCGATAACGACGGCAAAAATGAAGTTGTTGTTACTGGTGGATATAACGACCCAGCCATTCCAGAGGTGCTGGTTCTATCATGGGATGGCAGTAAATTTATGGAAAAAAGTGAGTGGAATGCACCTGGGAGATACTCCATCTATTTCCCATGGATTGCTGATGTTGATGGAGATGGAAAAAATGAAATCATCTGCAATACAAATGAGACTGTAGTATTGAAATGGGATGGAAATGAATGGAATGCCAATACTGTAGCTACTTATGGCGAAAGGGAGATATATCCATTTGGTTGTGTTTCAAAAGACAGCGATGGGGATGGAAAGGCGGAGATACATGTTACTTTTTATGCTCCAGAATTAAAAATATTTGAATGGAATGGCTCTGGATATGAAGAAAAATGGAGTCATTACTGGGAAGGAGAGGAAGGGACAATTGAAGCCATAGATGTTGGAGATGTTGATGATGACGGCATACCAGAGGTATGTGTTGGAACTGATAAAGTTCATATTTTGCAGTGGGATGGCTCTGAATATAAGGAAGAATATGTAATAAATGAAACATATGGTATGCTTGCCGTAACATGCGTTGGTGACTTTGACAATGATGGAAAAAATGAAATAAATGCTGGCGCTGTAGGTGTTGACTATGGTGAATCATACAAGTCATGGATTTTTAAATATGGATGGAGGTAAAAAATGAAAAAAGTTTTCCTGGATATCCTTTTCTTTTCCTATTTGATTATCCTCCTCCCTATTATAACTTTTTTTTACGTTGCTTATGCCATTACTTATCTCAGCATGCTCACTGCAATAATAGCAATCATTATCTTATGGGGCATTCTCATTCCATACCCCTTTTACCTATACTGGAATAAAAGAATAAAGAGAGCTTGAGGCAGCAAATATTTATTTATGAAAAAATGTTTACTTCTCCATGGAATATAATGTACAGGAATTCCCAGGATTATACATAGGAATTGGAGACGTTATTGTAGAAAACAAAAAAATCGCTGAATGTATTTTTCATCTTGAAATCATTCTTGCAGGAATAAAAAGCATTGAAGCAGAGGGCGCATTTGTTGAAATAACGGATGGAAAAATAGATTTTTCGAAAGAAATTCATTTCCAAATATCTGGAATAATAAGCAAGGACCATGAATTTTATGCTACAGAATTTTCCTGTTTTACAAATCCATCCCTCCATCCCAAATTCATGGTAAAAAAACCTATGGAGATTCTGGAGAATATTAAGGAGAAGGGGGAAAGTTCTTAAAGCAAAAAAGTATTTAATTTTATGAAAAAAATATTCATAATCCTTCTTTGCATGATGCTTCTTTTTCCTCCATTGTCTATAGGGGAAACAAAAGAAAGAACAACCACATTTACCAAATATTTGCCCAATGGAAATGTGGAGACATTTAAGGCTGATGTTGGAGGCACATCTCATGCAATCGCCGAAAAATGCTCTGAACTGGTTAAAGATAACATGTTTCCTTTACCTCAGCAAATAGAAATCTTTTTCATTATTTCTGCTGGGTCAGGTCTTCATTTCTCGCTTCCTCCAAGCTTTATAGGCTCAACATTATTAAATATTCATTTTTCGTTCTTTCCCTCTGTTATCTACTGCAGTTATACAGGAAATGAGTCATCAACTGACATTATTCCAATTCTTTCTCCAGAAAATGCAACAACCATTACTGGAAGTCATAAAATTTTAATCATTGGATTCATGGGAATTGTGGGATGGGAAGGAGTCTTTTCTTTCTCTGACACAGGATTTGCGGGATTTGCTTTCTACGTGTGGACATCTTAGTTACCATCTAACACGAAAAAATTCTGATTCCCTTCCAACGACATCGTTGGCAGTATTTTTTTCATATTTTTTGAGGGAAACGATAAAACAGGCACCCTCATCGCTCTCAACTCTTATATTTCCTCCAAGTCCCTCAATTATTTTTTTAACTAAATATAATCCAAGACCACTACCCTTGCTCCCCTTTCCTTTCCATCCCTGTTTGAATATTTTCTCCTTATTCTCCGCTGGTATTCCAATCCCATCATCTTTTATGTATATATCAACCATTCCATTTTTATCTTCAGAAAAAATTTCTAATCTACTTCCATATGAATGTTCTATGGAATTTTTTATTAAATTTGAAAAAGCATCCTCTATGAGGTCATTTGCTTTTACTCTTGCTTTTATTGGTTCATAAACTATTTCCATATCTTTGCTTTTTGCATCTTCTTCATACCTTTCTATAACTTTCTCTATAACTTCACCAACATCCAAAGGCTTTAACCCTCCTTCTGTTGTTCTCTCCAATTTTTTTACAGTCTCAATTAACTTATTCCCTTCCATTATGGCAAGCAATGCCTTTTCTACAATTTCCGCCTGATTTTCTGGAAGAGAATTTTTTATGAGCCCTAAATAGCCCATTGCTACCTCATTTTTATTATAAATGTCATGCCTTAGTAAAGAATTATAAAACTGCGCATCCTGCCTCGCCTTTACATGCTCTGAGATGTCTTCTATCATTCCCTCAATTATTTTTTTACCTCCTTCTTCCGCAAGCCATGCAGATTCCTTACATATAATTTCTTTTCCGTCGCTCCTTTTGTACAAAATTTCAAAATCTTTTACCATTCCTTTTTTTTCTATCAATGAAAGGAACTTTTTTCTATCCTCCTTATTCGCATAAAAATCTGACACATTTATGTCTTTTGCATTCCTCCTTAATCCAAAAATTTTCATGAAAGCAGGATTTGCCTCCAATAATTCCCCTTCCATCGTTACTCTATAAATTCCATTAACAGATTTTTTTATTATCCTTTCATAAGATTGAAGGGAAGAAGAAATCTCCAGCATCTGAAAAGCCTTTTCTGCAAAAAATGATGCATACCAAATTAAAAAAACATCCTCGTCTCCAATCTCTTTCTTACTTTGAACATCAAGGACTCCTTTCTTTTTATTGGTAAAAAAAGGTATACATAACTGGCTTTTGCTCCATTCATTTTCTTTTTGGTAAGAACTTTTGGAAAAATCTGACACCAAAATTTCCTTTCCATTTTTTATCGCAGAGACCACAGCATATTCCTCTTCATCCATAGAATAATAATTTCTTCCTTTTTTCCCTTCGCTGGCGAGAAGGACAAGTGAATCATCCTCTGCCATAAATAAAGAGCATGAATCCATTCCTAACGCTTTTACAATCCATTTGCATATATTTTTGCCAATTTCTTCATGAGAGCCATATAGCTTTTCATTCAATTTTGCTAATGAGTGCAACTTTGTTTTTACTTTGGGTAAAGAAATACCCTCTTTCTCCTTCTCCTCTTTGAGTATTTTTTCTTTTTCTTTTCTTTTTGCTATTTCCCTTATCAATAAAAAAAAGAGGTTATATTTTTCCCCCATGTATTTTATATTCATTTCAACAGGGATTTTTATTTCCTCCCTCGTTACTATATACGCCTCCCATTCATTAATATTTTTTTCTAAAGACTTTCCCATCTGCTCTCTTAAAATGGGGGCATCTCTCTCATCTATGAAATCAAATATATTTTTATTCTGAATTTCAGATATCGAATAATGGATAAGGTTTGCTAAAATCTCATTGCATGCGATAATATTCCCCAGCAAATCTGTAATGCATCCCCCCTCTGGGAGGAAAGAAAGAAATTCATTGAATTCTTTCAATGCGGTTTTCTCTTTTTCCCTTGCTATTCCTTCAACTACCACCTCATCATCTTTTTTTATTGGTGAGGCAATAAATTCAATCTTTTTTCTTTCTCCTTCTATCCTTACATTTAATTCTCCCTCTATTTCCCTGCCAGAAATACACTCTATGAAATAGGAAAATGCCTTCTTTCTATCCTCCTCATCGATAAAGGAAAGAAAGGGTTTTCCTGTAAAGAGGTATGAATCAGCGACATTCGAAATGGAAATAATATTACCTTTTTTGTCAATTGAAAAAGATATCTCCTCCTTTAAAGGAAAGCCTACACCTCTCCTCTCAATTTCACCAATCTTTTGTTTCAACTCGCTTATTGCCTCCCTTATATCTCTCTTCTTTTCCACATGCTTTTATTCAAAAAGGGTATATAAAATTGTCTCCCCACAACAATTTTGCCCCCATATGGCAATGCCACATACAAATTTTTTATATATGCAATTCTGTATATTCCATAAGGGCCCGTAGCTTAGCCAGGTGGAGCGTCTGGCTCATAACCAGATGGTCGCCGGTTCAAATCCGGCCGGGCCCATAATTTTTGGAGAATAAGGTATTTTAATTTGATTTTCCAAGCAACCATAAATTGATGGTAGAATGTCTGAAGATATGCGAATGAATCAATCCAACTTTTTGCCAGCATATCTTATAATCTTATAATAGACTTATGAATAGAAGCACGGTATTCCTAAGGAATCACCACACCTTCGTAAACAAACATTATAATATGGGAGTAATAGTTAGAGGCTCTATCTATGGCCGCATTTTCAGATTTTCTTTCTCCTCATCTTCTTCAGGAAATGTTGTTTCATGCTCTCGATTTTTTATATGGAAATAAAACGGGGCGAAAATGGAATTTCCACTATGGTATGGATTT
>CAZHBO010000095.1:0-6109 GCA_964530745.1 uncultured Thermoplasmatales archaeon
CAATGGAGCTTGGAAATGGATCTCCATCAGGATTTTTTGGATTTTTTATGAACCCTGGTAAATCCCCCGGATTTTCAAAGAAGTGCGCTGGCTCTCCCGCCACAACACCGGCTCCAAAAACGGTTGCCCCAAAAAATGCTGTCACTAAGCCAACTGCAAGAGCAATTTTCTTTCTTCTGCTCCATCCTTTCTTTTTATTACTATGCGGGCTTATTTCTTCTGATTTTTTCTCATAGTTATTATTATCCATTTCCCTATAAAAATAAACAGAAAATAATGCTAAAGTCGTATATTTTACCTTATTCCTTAACATTGTTATCCCAACTATAATTACCTAATAAAACTTTTGCTCTTCCCAAGCATTTGTGGGCAATCATTCACTCAGATTTCAATCTTATCTCTTTTATTTTTCCCAATTTAGGGCACTCTCCAATAATTTTATGAAAATCAGTAGCGGGGCGTGGATTTGAACCACGGATCTTCGGGTCTCCCTGAACCCCTTTAGAAAAGGTGTTTCATCCCCAAAGGGGTTCTTATGAGCCCGACGGGTTTTCCTGACTACCCCACCCCGCTAGGGTTTGATATATTAATCTCCACCATTTTTAAATTTTTTGTTGCAGATTTGGAATGACATGTGATTTATTAAAGTATCGTTTTAGTATCATATTCCCATCGCTATGCGAAGCATGTCTCTCAAACCAGGGGCAAGCCCAAGTATGAGGATAAAAAATTTGATTAGGTTGGCAAGCGTTAATTTTTCTTTCAATTCCTCCTTCAAATAAATGTCCATTGCATATATTATTGCTATGATAACAACAAACTTAATGATGGGATAGCTGAGACCAAACTTTTGCATGAGTAAGAGGGGCAGAGGATGCTTTTCCCCATAACTTAGACCCATATGGAAAGGATCAACAACTGCGAAATAGCTTGTCCATCCATCAATCATGTGTGCAAAAATGAGGGAAAGGTTGAGTATGGACGCATATGCCTTAATTTTAAAAAATCTTGCAAAAATATAGGTTAAGATGGTAATGGAGGAGGCTATCGTAATAACTAAAGGAATGATAATAGAATGTGTTTCGCTATAGGATGCCCATCTCTCACCATACATCCATATGGCTATATAGGATATCCATGGGAGGAGGAATAATATGCCTAAAGAAAAAAATGCAGAGAGATAATCTTTTTTGGAGAGAAAAAAGATTAGGAGGGAAATAATGGAAAAAATGATGAAAAAGAATGGATGGAGAGAATATCCTATTCTGGCGGAGAGTAAAAAATTACATAAGATGAAAAAGAGTGTAATGATGAAAAGAGATATTGTAAAAATTTTAATTTCATCCTTCTTTTTTTCCAAATATTTGCCGAATAAAAGGGAGAGGAAAAACAATATGCCTATTTGGATGTATATTAAGGGGGAGATAAAAAAATAGGAAAGAGGTTTATTGAAAAGCCCACTATCTTCTAAAACCCTCGTTACTGGACCGAGGAGAATAAATGGAAGGGATAACAAAACAAAACGTGCATCTACCACAATTCCCAAAATGATAAATATTCTGTACAAAGCATAGATGGCAGCGATGAGGAGTAATCCATAAATTAATTCTGAAATAAAGGTATAGCCTTCTGCAGCTTGGATTCCATGGTAACTTACAGGATGTCCTGTTGCATCTGCCACTACAGGTCCCCAAAAATATTTCCAGATGAACTGGTCATAAAAAAGATGAGGGAATAAAATTAGACCAATAACAAATGCAAGAATAATTGCAACAATGATCGCCCAGGAACGCATCTATTTGAAAATGAAATGGATATAATAAATTAGTGGTTTTCCTCAAAGTTTAAGAAAGGTGAAGATATTCATTCATGATGTATCTGACAAAAGAGCAGGAAGGAATGCTGGATGGAGAGCAGGGAGAAGTTGTTGAAAAGATGATGCGCCTACTGGTTCGTTTAGGAGATGTTTACAATGCTGATAAAATGATTCCCGTCTCTTCTGTTCAGGTTGCGGGCGTTTCTTATAAATCAATTGGTGACCCTGGTCTGGAGTTTCTGGAGGATTTCGCCTCTAAAGGAGCAAAGGTTAAGGTTTTGACTTATCTTAACCCTGCAGGAATGGATTTGGAGAACTGGAAGGAAATGGGAATAGATGAGAATTTTGCAAAGAAGCAAATGCGCATCATTAATGCATTCAAAGAAATGGGAATAGTTGCAACAGCCACATGCACTCCGTATCTTGCAGGAAATTTGCCTCGATTTAATGAGCATATTGCATGGTCAGAATCATCGGCTGTATCATTTGCCAACTCAGTTATAGGAGCGAGGACAAATAGAGAAGGAGGACCCTCTGCTTTAGCTGCTGCCATTTGCGGGCTAACTCCAAATTATGGATTGCATTTGGACGAAAATAGGAAACCTCATTTTTTGGTGAAGGTGAAAGCTGATTTAAAATTCAATGCAGATTTTGGAGCGATGGGTTATTTCATTGGAAGCATTGTTAAAAACAAAATTCCTTATTTTGAGGGTATAAAAAATGCTAATACGGATCATCTAAAGGCTTTAGGAGCTGCAATGGCTGCCTCTGGAGCAGTGGCATTGTACCACGTTGATGGAATGACTCCTGAAGCATCTTTTATGGAAACAGATGGGCTAGAAAAAATTGAGTTTGGCGAGGAAGAATTAAAGGAAACATATGAAAAATTGAATACTGGCAAGGAAGCAGATGTTATCATTGTTGGATGCCCCCATGCTTCGTTGAGGGAAATAATAGACATTGCTTCCATGTTGAAGGAGAAAAAATTAAAAAAGCCTTTATGGATTTGTACTTCAAGGGCTTCAAAGGAAATAGCAAAGAGGATGGGTTTGGAAAGCATAATTGAAAAGGCAGGTGGAAAAATTGTTGCAGATACATGCATGGTTGTCTCGCCCATAGAAAAATTGTTTAATACAACTGCTGTAAATTCTGGAAAGGCAGCACATTATCTGCCTGGCTTTTGCAAACAAAAGGTAGTTTTTAATAATATACATTCTTTATTGGAGGAAATATGAAAGCGAGAACTATATATCCGGGAAGGGTAGAAGGTATAGCCCTCGTTTCGCATCAACCAATAGGTTTTTATGGCGGCATAGATGCAAAAACAGGCATTGTCATAGAAAAGGGGCATGAATTAGAGGGAGAGAGTATAAAAGACAAAGTCCTGGTTTTTCCCTATGGAAAGGGCTCGACGGTAGGCTCATACGTCATCTATGGGCTAAAGAAAAACAATGTTGCCCCCCTTGCCATTATAAACAAAGAAACAGAGACAATTGTTGCCACAGGAGCAATCCTTGCCGGCATTCCATGTGTTGATAGTATTGAGATAGAAGAAATAAAAAGTGGAGATAGGCTAAGAATTAATGCTGGAGAGAAGGAAGCAGAAGTGGTAAAGATATGATAGTTATAAAATTGGGGGGCTCAGTTATTACATACAAAAGTAAAGAAAATGCTTTTAATGCAAGGATGACAAAAAGATTGGCAAAGGAAATTGTGGAAGCAGGTAAAAAAGTTATTATTGTTCACGGCGCGGGCTCTTTTGGTCATCCTCAGGCAAAGGAATATGAATTGCATAAAGGATTTGTTGACAAAGAAAGGCAGATTAAGGGTATAGCATTAACACATGCTTCTGTAAGAAAATTGAATATGAAAATTTTGGATGTTTTTATAAGCATGGGCATAAATGCCGTCTCTCTTCCACCTTTTCCATCCATAAATAAATCATTTTTAGAGAATGTAAAAAAGATAGCGGATGCAGGGTTAACGCCTGTAACTTTTGGGGATGTTATGCTTGAGCAAGATGTCTCCATTATTTCTGGAGACAAACTAATGGAATTGATCGCTATGCATATGAAAGCGGAGAGGGCTATTTTTGTTACAGATGTTGATGGCATCTTTGCCGATATTAAAAAAAGTAGCAGTTTGTTAAAAAAATGTACCTCAGATGAGTTGCAAAATGCTTTGGTTAAAGGAAGTAAAGCAATAGATGTCACATCTGGAATGGCAGGAAAGGTGAAATCTATAAAAAGGATAGCATATTCTGGTGTTGAGGTGCATATCATCAATGGAAAAAAGCCTGGAAGGCTGTTTAATGCGATAAAAGGAAAAAGAGTGGGAACGATGGTGGTGCCAAAATGAAAGGAAGAAAAAAAGAGCATTTGGAAATTTCAATAAATGAAGATGTGCAATGCAGCTATAACTACTGGGATGATGTGGCTCTTGTCCATAATGCATTGCCCGAGATAGATATGAAAGAAATAGATACGACATGGAGAGAATTTGGGAAGGAAATGAAGGCTCCAATTATCATTGCAGGTATGACAGGAGGATTTGAAGAAGCAGGCATAATAAATGAATCCCTTGCAAAAATTGCTGAAAAGTATCAAATAGGCATGGGTGTTGGCTCTCAAAGGGCTGGATTGGAAGATGAGAAAGTTGCAAAAAGTTATTCAATCATTGCTGATTACAAAATCCCTCTTAAAATTGCAAACGTTGGTGCCCCCCAGCTTTTGGAATGGAAGAAACCCATTGAAATGGCAGAGAAAGCAATTAAAATGATAAAGGCGGATGTTCTTGCCATCCATTTAAATTTTTTGCAAGAGTCAATACAGGTGGAGGGTGATAGGGTGGCAAAGGGGTGTTTGGAGAAAATAAGAGAGGTATCTTCCTCGCTTTCAACACCTGTAATTGTTAAAGAAACTGGGGCAGGAATATCAATGGAAGTAGCAAAAAAATTGCTGGAAACAGATATTGCTGGAATAGATATTGGGGGTATGGGAGGAACATCATTTGCCGCCATTGAAGCCTATCGTGCAAAGAAAAGAGGGGATAAAATTCAAGAAGAGTTGGGTCACATTTTCTGGGACTGGGGAATACCGACGCCTTATTCATTGTTAGAAGTTGCAGAGATTTGTCAGGATGCGGGGATGGTCATTATAGCAACTGGAGGCATAAGGAATGGTTTGGATGTTGCAAGAGCCATCGCTTTGGGAGCAGATGCTGCTGGGATTGCATCATCACTGATAACAAGTGATTCCGCTGAGAAAAAAATGGAAGTTTGTTTCCGTTCTCTAAAAACGGCAATGTTTCTTACTGGTTGCAAGAATATAAAGCAGCTAAAGGATGTGGAGGTATGGATAGATTAAAGGAAATAAATGAGGCAATTGAAGCATACTTGCAAAATGGAGAGCCAAGAAAGTTATATCAGGCGATGCAGCACCTTCCTTTAGCAGGGGGAAAGAGATTGCGCCCCATACTGGCAATTATTTCATGTGAAGCAGTGGGGGGGGATGGAAAAAAAGCCATTCCTTTTGGTGTTGCCCTCGAGTTAATCCATACCTTTACTCTCGTTCATGATGACATAATGGATAGGGACGAGGAAAGGAGAGGAATTCCATCTGTCCATAAAAAATTTGGAGAAGCAACGGCGATACTTGCAGGAGATGCTTTATTTGCAAAAGCATTTGAAGTGGCATCTGAGGTAAAAGAAAATGTGGGCATATTGGTTAAGAACATTGCTACAATGGCAAGAGAGATATGCGAGGGTCAGCAAATGGATATGAGTTTTGAGGAGATGGAAGAAGTCAGCGAAGAAAGCTTTCTAAAAATGATTGAAAAAAAGACGGCAAAGATGTTTGAGCATGCCGCTTATGGGGGAGCAATTATTGGAGGAGGTAGTGATGAAGAAACGTTAGCATTGCGCTCCTATGGAAGAAACCTTGGTATGGCATTTCAGATATGGGATGATTGTTTAGATGTCATAGGAAAAAAAATTGGAAAGCCAGTGGGAAGTGATATTAGAGAAGGAAAAAAAACATTAATGTTTATACATGCACAAAAAACACCATATAAAGAAAAACTTGCCAAATTATATGGAAAGAAAGAGGCAACCAAGGAAGAAATTAATTCTGTTATTGAAATTTTTAAAGAAGCAGGTTCTTTGGACTATGCAAAAAATAAAGCATTTGCCTTTGTAAATGAGGCAAAAAAATGCTTGGGTAAATTGAAAGAGAGTAATGCAAAAGAAGAGTTAATGAAATTGGCAGATTTTGCGGTGAAAAGAGAGAAATGATT
>CAZHBO010000096.1:0-6026 GCA_964530745.1 uncultured Thermoplasmatales archaeon
ATAACACTTATCCATGGTCCTATGATGAAGATGTTTGCATTGATTTGTTTCTCTACATATTCTCCTTGGTCGGTGTAAGATATTACTGCATAAATTACTCCTGGTCCAATGCCAAATATTGGAAGGACTAGGTATCCGCATCCTCCCGCTTCTATTTCCTGCAAAGTTGTTACGCCATATATCCCGCAAATGACAAGCCCACTGATAGAAACAATTTTAAGCTGAATATCCTGTATCGCATAATCATTATAATTTCGTATATGTATATTTATGCCAAATCCGCTCTCAAATTTTACGTCAACATTTTGCTGGGTTGCATTGGCTAAGCTGGGAATTATGTTTAATACAAGCAATGGCAAAATCAGGCAGATGGCGGCTATTTTTTTCATTAATAATATAATTAAATACACCTATAAAAACACTTTTATATTTGCCGCCTTAAATATAAATCTGGTTTTGGGGCTTATTATCCATAATTCCCCTGTTTCTTTTAAATTGATTTATGGAGTAAAGAATATCTTCTGTTAAAACAGGTTTAGGTTCCTTATGTGTAAAAACCTCCTCCTTTAACTTCATTTCCAAGGAAAATTGAATTATTGCCTCAATATCTGCCCCTGACAGCCCTTCACTTTCTTCAGCCAGCAACTCATAATCTATATCCCCTATTCTTTTACCCTTGCAATGAATTTTGAAAATTTCCTCCCTAGCCATTTTATCAGGTAAAGGAACTTCTATTAATTTATCAAATCTCCCAGGGCGCAGAAGAGCCTTGTCAATATTTTCTATATAGTTCGTTGTCCCTATCACAATAACCTTATCTGTAGTTTTAAACCCGTCCATTCTTTGTAATATTATGCTAACATCTTTTTGAGTATATTCTGAAGAATTACTTCTATGTGGGCATACAGAATCAATTTCATCAAAATGAATTATGCTTGGAGCATTAACTTCTGCATAATCAAACAAGGTGTTGATATATTTCTCTGACTCACCAACCCATTTTGATTCAATATCACCAATATTTACAGAAAAGAAAGGGACATTTGCTTCATGGGCAAGGGCTTTAATCAATAATGTTTTTCCTGTTCCTGGAGGACCATATAATATTATTCCACGAGGAAGCCTGACCCCCCATTTTTTAAAAACAGAAGGATTTTTCAATCCTATTTTCAATAAAATTAATGATTCTTTTGCTTCCTCACAGCCCCCAATTTGGTTGAAAGTTATGCTTGGTTTTTTAACAAGAAAAGTATTTTTTACCCTTTCCATTATCATCTTCTGCTGTTTTATATCATAATAATCTCCCTGTTCCTCATAAGGTGGATCCTTCAGAGTAATTTCCTTTACATCTTCGCATTCAAAATAATCAATTATTTCATCATTCACTTCATCCACTACACGATGATGTGTCTGGATTTTACCAGTATAATCAATCCCAGAGGCATTATATATGGAGTTCACAACTATCTCAATAATTCTGATGATTTCATCTATATCCATTAAAAAATATATGAACCCATCACCTTCCCTTTTGTTCAATCTTCTTGCTTTATCCACACATATATGAGCAGAATAAAGGCTGGTTGGGTCAAAATCCCAATCCATGAATGACATTTGGTTTTTAAAAGACAATTTATATGCAAAGGAATATGAAAGTAAATCTGGCATTTCTATGAAATAATTGTCCTTGCATATTTTCACAACATATTCCTTTTCCAAATTTTTTATACATTCCTCCACTATATCCCATTTATCTTCTTTGCTGCAATTAAAATAAATGAATATATCCATGTAGTATGAGTCATCACAAAATTTTACCAGTAATCCGTGCTTTCTTCCTATTCTCAATATTGGTTCTTTCATATTTTTTGCAGGAATTATCTCAACCCGTTTACCTCCTTTTATTTCCTCAAGAATTGAATCAGCATCAAACATGTATAGCTCATTTTTTATCCTGAATGGCATTTTATATCCCTCAAGGCAAAAACCCATATCTTTAGTAATATATAACCTATATTTCAGATGTTTAATTTAATTACACTTATAAAATAAGGAGTTTTTACATTATTTTCCTTTTCTCTTTTTAAAAAATTTAGTTAAAATATTTTAAATTTAAAATCAACAAAAATTTTAAATATTGTTTAAAGTTGTATCTTTGAGTGATAAAAGAATTCCATGAATTTAGGGAGGAATTTAATGGATGCCTGAGAGAGTTGAATAGAGATAAGGAACTAAAAACAAATTTATTTGAATTTATAAGCCAAACCATGCGCGTTTCATTTATTCAATACGTAATAGGTTTTTTTCTCGATGAAACGATAAAATTTGTATTGAGCAAGGAAAAGAAGACGGAATTTGACAGATGGTATAGTGTATCAGAAATTGTTGAATATATCAGAAATAAGTTAGAGGATCAAAATATACAATACCATTCCATACAGAATGCATTAAATTGTTTGGAGGAGGCAGGAATTCTTTCCATGATAGATGCCCGCCGCGATAAACCGCCTAAAAGCATCGAAAGAATGTTATATAATTATAAGAGAAGGAAATCCAATTTTAGAGGAGGAAAATGCTACAGGCTTAATCTATGGTATTTACTGGTAATACGCTGTTATTGTGATTTTCTTAGGTATAAAGATACGGATTTACTTCCAACAAAGGAAGGCGAAATCCTCATGAATATGCGCATGAAAGCCAAGCATGGATATGTTAACTGATTCGTTAGTTTAAAATACATAACCACTATAACATATCATGCCTGCTGTTGTTGTCAGCGACTTAATAAAAGATTATGGAAAGGTGAGGGCTGTCGATGGCATATCTTTTAACGTCAACGAAGGGGAAATTTTTGGATTAATTGGACCAAATGGAGCAGGCAAAACAACTGTATTACGTATCATCTCTACCATCCTAACACCTACACAAGGAAGTGTAAAAATTTTTGGGCATGATGTTGGAAAAGAAGCAAATGAGGTAAGGAAACTTATAAGTTATCTCCCTGAGGATGCAGGAGCATATAAGAATTTAACGGGAAGGGAATATCTCTCCTTCATTGCAAATTTTTTTGGAGGAGATAAAGAAATCGTGAAGAGGGGCATAGAAATAGCAGATTTGGGGGAAAGAATTGATGATAAAGTGGAGACATACAGCAAGGGAATGACTCGCCGTTTATTGGTGGCAAGAGCTTTGATGATTTCTCCAAAGCTTGCTATCTTGGATGAACCCACTTCTGGCTTGGATGTTATAAATGCCCATGAGATAAGGGATATAATTAAAAAGACAGTCAGGGAAGGAACAACCATACTCCTCTCCTCTCATAACATGCTTGAAGTGGAATTTTTGTGCCACCGCATTGCATTGATGAATGAGGGAAAAATTGTTGAGGAAGGTAGTCCAGAAGAATTGAAGGAAAAGTATGATGCAAAGAACGTTGAGGAAGTTTTTACAGAGGTGGTTCAATGAATCATTTTTTGAATATGGTGAAAAAGGAAGTGAAAGAACTTCTTACTCCAGCAACTTTGGTGCCCATCATCGTCATGGCTTTTTTATTTGCCACAATGGGAAATATGATTGGAGGTGCAATGGAAGAAGCAAAGGAAAAGCCGGTCATAGGAATTATTGATGCCGATGAAAGCAATCTCTCATTCATTGTAAAAAATGTTTCTTATGAAATGGGAAAGGTGGTATACAATGGAAGTGATAAAAACAATATCGAGGAAGGATTGCAAATTTTGAAAGAAAAGAAAGGCACAGCCCTTCTGTTCATACCAGAAAATTTTAGTTCTGCTATTTCCCAAGGCATGCCTGGCATCATTCACATATACTGGATTATGAGAGGAGCAGGAATAATGGATGGAATTTCTTCAAGTGCTGTAGAAGGCATCATGTACACAATAAATCAAAAAATTTCAGAGGAGTTGATAAAAGGAAAAAATGCTTCTTTTGTTCTTTCTCCTTTGAAAAGAGAAGAGACAACAATTTTTAAAGGAAGGGAAATGGAAGGAATTTCCCCCAATACAATAGGTCAAATGCTCTCATCTCAATCCACAACTGTTCCTATAATCATGATGATTATTATCATAATGGCAGGAGGGATGGTCATATCTTCAATGGGCATGGAGAAGGAAAATAAAACCTTGGAAACATTGCTCACTTTGCCAGTTAAAAGAAGTTCTATAGTTGCTGGAAAAATAGTTGGAAGCGCCATAGTCGGCTTGCTTATGGCGTTGGTGTATATGGTGGGCTTTAGCTATTACTTGCAATCCTTTCAGCAGTCCTCACAGATAAACCTCGCTGATTATGGACTGACACTCAGCATTGCAGATTACATACTCATTGGCATATCCCTCTTCCTTGCATTGTTTGCTGCCCTCTCTTTATGCATGGTTCTTGGGACATTCGCAAAAAATTATAAAAGTGCCCAAACTTTAACTGTTCCAGTATCCATTCTTGCCATCATCCCAATGTTCATGATTATGTTTAAAGACTTTGATACCTTGCCATTAATGCTGAAAATCGTTCTTTTTGCCATTCCATTCTCACACCCAATGATGGCAATGCGCTCTCTTTTATTTGGAAACTACATCCTCGTCATAGGGGGAATTTTGTATGTCGCAATATTCGCCTTTGCAATGGTCATGATAGCTGTCTGGATTTTTAACACAGATAAATTGCTCACTGGAAGAATTTCATCACGCAAACGCTAACCTTTTATTCTTTTTTTTCTTCAATAATTGTGGAATGGGACAGAATAGCAAAAAGTTTTGATGAAACCAGGCGTTATCCATGGAAAGAATGCCTTGAATTTATGAGAGGAAAGAAAGGAATTGCACTGGACATAGCATGTGGAAATGGTCGCCATATAATTCCATTTGCAAGTTTTGTTGAACACGTTGTTGGCATTGATGCTTCAGCAGAAATGATAAAAA
Source organism: uncultured Thermoplasmatales archaeon (assembly GCA_964530745.1). Taxonomy (GTDB): domain Archaea; phylum Thermoplasmatota; class E2; order UBA202; family DSCA01; genus CAZHBO01. The sequence continues at coordinate 4,932 of CAZHBO010000096.1, forward strand.
TTGCAAAAAGAAATGCAGAGGAGGCTGGAATAAAAAATGCATCATTTTTTGTTGCAAATGCATGCTTTTTGCCTTTCAAAGCTAATACCTTTGATTCTGCCATTTTCATTGCAGGATTGCACAATATTAAAGGAAAGGATGCAAGGATAAAAGCATTGAAAGAATTGCATCGCATTCTAAAAGAAAATGGAATGGCTTTAATTTCAGTATGGGCAAGATGGCAGGATAAATGGAGGAAGCATTTTTTGAAAGAATTTTTCAAAATGAAAAAAAATTTTGGAGACATCTATATTCCATGGAAAAGAGATGTAAACGTCAAACGCTTTTATCATCTCTACAGCATGCGTGAATTAAAAAAAGATGCAAAAAAGGCTGGATTGAAAATAATAAAGGCATGGAGTGTAAAAAAAGTGTCAAAGAAGCATGCTGATAATCATTTTTTGATGGTAAAGAAATGAAATTCACACCTTCCATATGGCACTGCCCAATGGTAGCACTTTTTTGCCTGCCATGGTATTCAGCATTATTGCTGCAGCTGCATAAAAGGAGAATGCAGATGTAAGCATCAAAAAGATGCCAGCAGGCTTTGAAGAAATTCCGTATAAATAGTGGGGTATTAGTGCCACTACTGCCATATCCACAGCCACCAGTATTGCAAATAATGCTTTATTTGTCATGAGGGAGGCAATGGTTGCTATAAAGCTGAATATTAAAATTGCAATGAGACCATAAGCATAATGGGCAACATCAAATTGTATGCTTGTAAAAATAGTAATGAATAAAGTAAGGGAGATGGCATACATCGTCATTGAATATACTGAAAATACTGTGGCTCCAAAAATATTATTACGCTTGAATTCCATCATACCTGCAATAATTTGGGCTGTTGCACCAAAGAAAAGAATCCATGGAATCATTAATGATTTGGCATTGGAAGTCAATCCAATGTCTGCTGATCCCAGAATAAGGGCTGCAACTGCCAGCCCAAAAAGACCTAAAGATGCTGGTTCTGCTGTAACCGATACTTTTACTTCATCGACCATATAAATCACATTTTCCTTCAGAATGCAGGTTGTATACTAAAACCTTACCTTT